>NZ_JBFAHB010000082.1:0-38432 GCF_040653975.1 Kribbella sp. NPDC050820 | reverse complement strand
CTCCGGTCGGCAGCCGCGGGGTGTTGCTCCTTACAAGTGCCAGAGCATCGTTTCAAGCGGCCTTGATCCCCTCTCGGTCCAGGAAGTCCAGCGCGGTGCGAGCGTCTGTCCAGCCCGAGTCGAAGACCGGAGAGCGGCCGCGGCCGGGAATCTCGACGAACTCGGTCGGAGCGGGGTTCTTCCGTTGGCGCCGGTAGGCCACCTGGCTGATCGCACGAGGCACGGTGCGGTCGTTCTCGCCGGACACGATCAGCAGCGGCCCTCGCTCGGGGTTTCGTGTCCGCCTTGGTGTGCGAGGCCGGGTTCACGTTCGCGACGGCGCTCTGGAAGATCGGCAGGCCCGGGGTGGCGACGTGATGGCTGGCATAGAGGAATCGTGCCTCCGCCTCGGGGATCGCGTTCGCGAACGCGTACCGGAACTGGTCGAAGGTCAGAGTGACCTCGCGGCCACGATTCAGCGGGTTGGCCAGCACCGGAAGGGACGATCGGATGGCCGGCAGCGGCAGCAGCCCTCGGCTGGGCGCCGGGTCGATCGCGACCGTGGCTACCTCGAGGCCGCCGCGGCCGAGGAGGGCGCCCCGACCCAGGTGCTCAACCGGGTGATCGAGGGCATTGCCGAGGACGCCCGCCGCTACCACCGTCGCGGTTGCCCGTTCATCTACGCCGCCGCCGAATAGCCCGACGCCGACGGCGAGATCCGCACCATCATCGCGCGGCACCGCACCTGGTTTCGGCAGACGCTGACCGCGGTCTGCAAGGCGGCCGGCGTCCCCAAGCCCACCCAGGCGGCGGCCGCGCTGGTGCTGCTGCGCGACGCCGCCCTCGTCGGTGTGTACCTCGACGGCGACGCAGTCACGAGCACGTTCAGCCGAACGGCGCGCCGCGGTCGGCCTCGCCTAAGCCTGCGGTCGCGACGTCGTCGTCCAACTGACCCGTCAGGGACCGACGATCGATCCACCGATGCGGGATGTAGCTGCGGCCGATCATTGCCCAGGGCAATGTTGGCTGTTCGTACTCGAGGCTGCGGAGGATGCGCCACAGGACGGGCTCGCGTAGCTGTTGTATCGGCCGGATCCGACCGGCATCACTTTCTTGACCTCTAGGTACAGAACCGGCTAGGGTCGTGATTATGGGACGGCCGAAGCAGTTCGATCCGGACATTGCGATTGATCAGGCCATGGAGCTGTTCTGGCGGAAGGGGTACGCCGCCACCACGCCGCAGGAACTCACCGAGGCCCTTGGTGTCGGCAAAGGCAGTCTCTACAACGCCTTCGGCAGCAAGCGAGCACTCTTCGAACTGGCGCTCCGTCGCTACCGCGACAGCCAGTCGCCGGCCTTGGCCGAGATACTCCACGGGCCGGGGACAGTGAAGGACCGCCTGCGCCAGGCGTTGCACTTCCTCGTCGACCTGGATCTGGCCGATCCGGACCGTCGCGGCTGCATGGTGGTGAACACCGCAACGGAACTGGCGGGCTCGGACGAGACCGCGACCGAACTTGTCCGGCAGGTCTTCAACCAGACCGAGGACGCCTTCCGCGGGCTGATCGAGGAGGGCATGCGGTCGGGAGAGATCAGTTCAGATCGTGACCCCCTCGCCGTCGGAAGCCTGTTGCTGAACACAACGATCGGACTGAGGGTCATTGGGCGAGTCACCGAGGGACCGGATCGCATGGTGCGGGTGGTCGACGCGATCATCGACGCCCTCTGACCCACGTCGGCGCCTGCGCCGAACCCTGCCCAGATTTTGTACCTGTAAGTCAAAAATTCAAACGCTGATGAAGGAGACGACATATGTACGCACGTCGCACGTTCCTGACGGGCCTGATGGCGACGGCCGCGGCGCTGACCACGTCCGCGACCGGCGCCTTGCCGGCACCCGCTGCGCCCGACGATCGGGAAGGAGGGGACGCCTCGGACGACGCTCTCTTCCCCGCCACCATCGCCCTCCCCACGGGATTCTTTCCCGAGGGCATCGCGATCGGTGGCCGCTTCGCCTACCTGTCTTCCATGGCCAACGGCAACGTTCTCAAGCTCGACCTGCGGACCGGCAAGGGCCGGGTCCTCACCCGAGGTTCTGGCACGGCCGCGATCGGCGTGGCCCTCGACAGGTTTGGCAGGCTCTTTGTCGCCGGCGGTGAGGCGGGCAGCGCAAGGGTGATCGACACGGCCAGCGGAACGGTCATCGCGTCGTACCGGCTCGGCACCGGTACGACGTTCGTCAACGACTTCGCGCTGACACCGAATGCGGTCTGGGTCACCGACTCGATGAGCCAGGTTCTCTACCGGCTGCCGATCGGACCGAGCGGCGAGTTGCCGGCGCAGTCCGACGTCGCGCGAGTACCGCTCGGCGGAGCCATCGTCTTCGAGGAAGGCTTCAACGCCAACGGCATTGTCCGGACACCCGACGGGAGCGCGTTACTCGTCGCGCAGACCAACACGGGGCAGCTCTTCAGGGTCGATCCCGCAACCGGCAGAGGGACTGAGGTCGACCTTGGTGGTGACGACCTTCTCTTCGCCGACGGAATACTGCTCGAAGGACGGACCCTGTACGTGGTGCAGAACTTCCTCAACGCCGTGGCGGTGGTGCGACTCGACAAGTCAGGCAGCAAGGGACAGATCCTCGAGCGGCGCACCGACCCGCGATTCGACATTCCGACCACGGTCGCACGCTTCGCCAATCGCCTGTACCTGCCCAACGCGCGCTTCGGCATCGCATCACCGGAGACCGCCGAATTCACCGTAGTGGCGATCCCTGGCTGATCGCCGGCCACGCAGTCGCACGACCGGCCCGAGCAGTACTCAGGCAGGTCCGGACCCGCTCCGGACCTGCCAGCGCACGGACGACGTGAACGCTCCCGATGCGACTTGCAGCTCAACGAAGCAGACCGACGGAGGCGAGATCGGCCTCGAGTTCCGCATGCTGCGCGGGAGTGAGTCCGGCAAGCGGAGCGCGAGGGTCACCGCCCGACATACCGAGGAGCCCCGCCCACGCCTTCACGAACGGGATCGGGAGGATGCGCTCCCGGAGCCACTGTCCGTGCAGCCACTTCGAACCCAACGCACGAAGCGGTTCGAGGGTGGCCGCGATCTCGGCGGCCTTGTCGTATTCCCCGGCCAGAGCCAACTCGGTGTACTCGCGCATGGGCTGCCACTCCGCCGTTTGAAAGAGGAACGGCACGGCCGACGACATGTAGACCGTCTGGCCGTGGTCACGCATGTTCTCCAGCCACACGGCCTCGTTCGCCTCGCACACCAGCATCCGGTCACCCACCCGAGCCAGGGTCTCCAGGTAGCGGGCGTGGTCGTGCCCGACCTTGATCCCGCAGACATGTTCGATGTCCGCCAACTCGTCGATGAGGTCCATCGGCATGGTGACGCCCGAGAAGCTCGTGTCGAACAACCACACGCCGATGTCGACCGACGACAGAACCTCGTGGTACCACGCGCGCATCCCCTCAGGAGAGCTGACCGGGTAGTACGGGGTCATCACGACGGCGAAGTCGGCACCCGCCTGCTCAGCGTGCCGGGTCAACTCGATGGTGTCCCGCGCGGAGTGGTGGCCCGTGTGAGCCAGGATCGGGCATTTGCCGGCAGCCGCCGCGACCACCGTCTCCACACTCCGCTTGCGCTCCTCCATCCCCAGCGACCAGAACTCCCCCATGACTCCCGTACAGAAGAGGCCGCCGGCATTCAGCCGGTCGGTGACGTGGCCGACGTCGCCGGCCAGGCCCGCTTCGTCGATCTCGCCATCGGCCGTGAACGGCGTGGTGATGGCCGCCCACAGACCGGTGAACCTCTCGCGAGCGGCCTGCTTGGCGTCAGCGCGTGCGTAATCCATCCCGTACTCCATTCAATTGGCAATCTGGCTAGTCCAATTGAGTGTGGCGCTTGCCGAGAGTCGCTGTCAATCCGACCACGCCAGCATGACACCTCGCGGCTGACTCTTGACAGCCACGCACGGCACCAGCACACTGGCAAAGCCACTTTGCCACTCGTGTTCGGCCACGGCGGCCCGGCTCCGGTCGGTCCCATGGTGAGCACCGGACCAGACGAGGACCAGACGATGTCGTTGCAAGAGTTCATCCCGACCCCGAGGTTCGACGACTATCGGGAGAAGTTCCGGGACTTCTTCCACCTGGAACGCGAGAACGGCGTGGTCGTCGCCGCTGCACACACCGCTGGAGGCCCCATCCAGTTGAGCGTCCAGAACCACCGGGCACTGGGCCAGATGCTCAAAACGCTCGGTGCCGACCCGGAGAACGAGGTCCTCATCCTCACCGGCACCGGTGAGGACTTCATGATGGACTCGGACCCCGCCGGGTTCGAACTCGAGGACGAGGACATGCCGAACTGGGCGTACGAGTACGCCTACAAGGACGGACGCATCAACGTCAGCTCACTGATCAACGATCTCGAGATCCCCACGATCGGCATTCTCAATGGATCCGGATTCCACAGCGAGATCGTGCTGATGTGTGACATCACCCTGTGCGCAGAGGACGCCACCCTCTTCGACCTGCACTACGACATCGGCTCGGTCCCCGGCGATGGTATCCACAGCTGCTTCCAAGAGCTGCTCGGTGTGAAGCGAGCGGCCTACGCGCTTCTCACCGGTCAGGCGATCACCGCTCAGCTGGCCCTGGACTGGGGCATGGTCAACGAGGTGCTGCCGAGGGACAAACTCCTCGAGCGGGCTCTCGCCATCGCCGACCACATCATGAGCCAGCCTCGGGTCACCCGGCGACTCACGACCCAGGTGGTACGGCGCCCGTGGAAGAAGCGCATCGTCGACGACCTCGACGGCGGCTTCGGCATCCAGATGTTCGGCCACGTCGCCAAGCAGAAGTCGATCCACCGTCGCGAAGCGATCTCCGAGACCGTGCGCTACGTACGTGAGGGCCGGCGGAACAACTTCGACAAGGCTGATGCGGGAGGACAGACCGATGCCTGAGGTGCACGTGTTCATGGCCGTGGGTCGTACTGACGAGCAGAAGAAGGGCATGATGCGCGACATCACCCGCGCCTTGGTGGACAACCTGGGCTGTCCGATCGACGTCGTCACCGTGCAGATCATCGAGTCGGAGTGGACCGACAAGATGAAGGGCGGCAAGACGTTTGCGGAACGGTACGCCGACAGCACGCCCGCCGGGTATCAGGCCCGCGTACACGATGCTGGGCAGTGATGACCCTCCTCCTTCCCCCAATCTCCGAATCTAGGCTGCAGGGAGCCGTTCGACATGGATAAGCTCGGTTGGCTGGGTACCGGCCGGATGGGTGCGGCCATGGCCGCGCGGCTCGTTGACGCGGGCAACGACCTGTTGGTATGGAATCGCACCGCGGCCAAGACCGCGCCTCTGGTTGCCAAAGGCGCTCGTGCCGTCGGCGAGGTGGCCGGCCTTGGTCAGGCAGACATCGTCTTCGTGATGGTGTCGACCCCGAAGGATCTCGAAGAGGTGGTCGCCGCCCTGCTCAGCGGCGATCGCCTGCCGGAAATCATCGTGGACTGTTCGACGGTCTCCATCGAGATGTCGGCCAAGATCCGGCAGCTCACGGCCGACACAGGCGTCGGCTTCCTGGCAGCCCCGATCAGCGGCAACCCCCACGTGGTCGAGCAAGGCGGCGCCTGCATCGTTGCTTCAGGCCCCGAATCCACCTTCAAGTCCGTTGCGCCGTACCTCGCGCAGATCGCCAAGGTGGTCGTCCACGCGGGCAGCGAGGAGCAGAGTCGGCTTGTCAAGCTCTGCCACAACCTCTACCTCGGGATGATGGTCCAAGCGCTCGTGGAAGTCACCGCTCTCGCCGAGAAGGGTGGCACCGACCGCGCAGCGTTCCTGGAGTTCCTCAATGGAACCGTCCTCGGGTCGGACTGGGTGCGCCAACGCACCAAGGATCTCGTGGCCCTGGACTGGACGCCGACCTTCACCACCGAGCTCCTGCGCAAGGACTTCGACCTGGGGCTGGCCGAGGCACGGTCGCTCGAGGTGCCGATGCCCATCGGCGCATCGGTCCACCAACTGATCCAGTCCGCCATCGGAATGGGGCTGCGCGACGTCGACTTCCTGTCGCTGTTCGTCCAGGAGGCCCGTGCGGCGGGCTTGGACGTGAGTGACGCCTGATGCCCGCGCACGCCAACGTCAAACGACCTTAGCCCTCTAGCTGAAGGAAGCTCGATATGTCCCAGACCACGACTACCAGCGTGGACCTGCGGCGCTTTGCGGACGCCGTCCGGCTGCGAGCGGTCCGCATGGTGGCTCCGCACGGCTTCGGCTACCTCGGCCAGGCCCTGTCCTCCGCCGAGCTGTACGCGGCCCTGTATTGCACGGCATATCGCCCGGAACGGGACCTGATCGTCTGCTCCCCGGGTCACTACATCATCGCCAACTTCGCCGCCGCGGCCGAGATCGGGCAGCTGGACGAATCGGCTCTGCTGACGTACGGCGAGGATGACTCCCCGCTCGAGGCCATCGGCACGGAGCGGTCCCCCGCCGTCGACCTCACCTGCGGATCCCTCGGCACCGGCTTGTCCGGCGGAGTCGGCTTCGCATTGTCGAACCGGCTGAGGGCTGACGACGAGGCGTACGTCTTCGTCCTCGTCAGCGACGGCGAACTCGAGGAGGGACAGACCTGGGAGGCTGCGATGTTCGCCGGCCACCACGGTTTCGACCGGCTGATCGTGCTGCTCGACGCGAACGACTCCCAGGTGGACGGCCCGGTCAGCTCCATCACGACGCTCGAACCCATGGCCGAGAAGTGGGCGAGCTTCGGTTGGGACGTCCAGGACGTCGACGGGCACGACGTGGACGCACTGTCCACGGCGCTGAGCGCGGCCATGGACAGCGACAAGCCGAGCGTCGTCATCGCGCGTACGTCGACCAGGCAAGGGCTGAGCGTCCTTCCGCCCGACGCCGACGGTCATTTCATCAAGCTCCCGCCGAGCCTTGCCGGCGAGGCGATCTCGGAATTGGAGGCCCGCCTTGCATGAGCCGCCCTACCCCACCGTGCTCAAACCCTATGGACGAGCCCTTGTCGAGGTCGCCCTCCAGCGCGAGGAGATTCTGTGTCTCTCCGGCGACTTGACCCGCCAGTGCGAGATCGACCTCTTCCAGGAGAAGCTCCCCGAGCGCTTCATCCACGCCGGCATGGCCGAGGCCAACATGATGAGCATGGCCGGTGCCTTGGCGCGTCGCGGCCACATCCCGTTCGTGCACACGTTCGGTGTCTTCGCCACCCGAAGGCCCTATGACCAGATCGTCAACTCGATCGCCTATCCGGGTCTTCCGGTGCGCATCGTCGGCTTCATGCCGGGCGTGTCAACGCCGGGAGGACCGAGCCACCAGGCGATCGAGGACGTGGCCATCATGCGCGCGATTCCAGGCATGACCGTGATCGACGTCGCCGATGCCGTGGAGATCAGTCAGGTCGTGCCGCAGGTCGTGGACGTCGCGGGCCCTGTCTACCTGCGATTGAAGCGTGGCGAGATCCCCGTCATCTTCGACGAGTCGCACTCCTTCTCGCTCGAGCGCGCGCAGGTGCTCCGTCGCGGAGACACCCTGGCGCTGATCTCGAACGGCATGATGCTGTCGACCACGCTCGCGGCGGCCCGCATCCTCGAGGGCGCCGGCGTCTCGGTCGCCGTGCTGAACGCACCGATCGTGAAGCCCTTCGACGCCCGGACCGTCCTCGATGTCGCTCGCGGTGTGCAGGCGGTGGTGACCGCGGAGAACCATTCGGTCATCGGCGGGCTCGGTTCGGCTGTCGCCGAGACGCTGGCCGAAGCCGGATTGGGCCGGCCGCTGCGACGGGTCGGCCTGCAGGACACGTTCGCCGAAGGCTCGAAGACCGGTCCGCACCTGTTCCGCAAGTACGGCCTCGGGATCCGCGACGTGGTCGCGGCCGCGTGGTCCGCACTGGGCCGGAGCGACGAACTCCCGACGGTGACCGAGGTCGCGGTCGCTCCCGGCGAGTACGCACCGGTCTGACCCACAGCAGCTTCGCACCCTGAAGAGAAAGAGAACGCATCGTGCCGCACCCGATCGATTCGCTCGTCTCGTCCGTCCCGCGTCAACTCTTCATCGGCGGCGCGTGGCGGGACAGCAGCGACGGCGCCACCGTCGACGTTGTGGACCCGGCGACGGCCAAGCCCATGGTCTCGGTCGCCTCGGCCAGTGTTGACGACGCCCTGGACGCGGTGTCCGCGGCGGAGTCAGCGCTCGCGACCTGGCGACGTACGGCGCCACGCACCCGCTCCACCATCCTGCGCAGAGCGTTCGACCTGATGGTCGAGCGAAAGGAGGAGCTGGCCCTGCTGATCAGCGCCGAGAACGGCAAGGCACTTCCCGATGCCCGCGCCGAGGTTGCGTACGCCGCGGAGTTCTTCCGGTGGTTCTCTGAGGAGGCGGTCCGGCTGAGCGGGACGCTGGCCACCGCGCCGAGCGGCGACTACCGCATCATCGTCCAGCGGGAGCCGATCGGGGTCGCCGTGCTCGTCACGCCGTGGAACTACCCGGCGGCGATGGCGACGCGCAAGATCGGACCCGCGTTGGCGGCCGGGTGCACGGTGGTGCTCAAGCCGGCCAGCGACACGCCGCTGACAGCCCTGGCACTCGCCGACCTGTTGCGTGAGGCCGGCGTACCGGATGGCGTGGTCAATGTGCTCCCCGCCCACCGTTCCGCGTCGGTGGTCGGCGCTCTGCTGTCCGCGCCGGTCGTGCGGAAGGTGTCGTTCACCGGCTCGACGGAGGTCGGCGTCAAGCTGCTGCATGCGGCCGCCGACCGAGTGCTCAGCTCGTCGATGGAGCTGGGTGGGAACGCACCCTTCCTCGTCCTCGAGGACGCGGACGTCGACCAGGCCGTCGCGGGCGCGATGGTGGCCAAGATGCGGAACGGCGGTGAGGCCTGCACGGCCGCCAACCGTTTCTACGTCCACGAGGCGGTCGCCGAGGAGTTCGGGAGCAAGTTCGCTGCTGCCATGCGGTCGCTCACCATCGGTCCCGGCTATCACGACGGGGTCGACCTCGGCCCTCTCGTCAACCTGGCCGCACAGGACAAAGTGCAGGAGTTGGTCGACGACGCAGTTCGCCGAGGCGCCGACGTACTCACCGGAGGCCAGATCCCGGACCGGGAGGGCTACTACTATCCGCCGACGGTGCTCCACAACGTTCCGGAGGAAGCCGACGTGCTGCACAACGAGATCTTCGGGCCGGTGGCGCCGATCGTGCGGTTCACCGGCATAGCAGAGGGGATCGCGGCCGCGAACCGGACCGAGTTCGGTCTCGTCTCGTACGTCTACACCACCGACCTGAGTCGGGGAATGCAGGTCGCCGAGGCTCTGGAAACCGGCATGGTCGGGCTCAACCGAGGCGTCGTGTCCGACCCCAGCGCACCGTTCGGCGGCGTGAAGCTCAGCGGACTCGGCCGCGAGGGTGGTCACGAGGGAATGCTCGAGTACACGGAGGCGAAGTACATCGCCACCGCCTGGTGATCACGACCGGAACTGGGAATGACATGGAGAACCACAAGGATCCCGCTACTCACCGGTTGTTGCTGCGCGGCGGAACCGTCTTGTCGATGGACCCGGCGGTCGGCGATTTCGCGCCGGGCGATGTCCTCATCGAGGGAACGCGCATCAAGGCGGTGGGGCCACGGATCGACCTCGACGCCCCGGCCATGGACTGCACTGGCCGGATCGTCATGCCTGGGTTCGTCAACTCCCACCACCACATGTTCCAGACCGCCCTGCGCGGCTACTGGAGTGATGCCCTCGCGGTTGACTACTTCACCCAGTCTCGCCAGGGCGAGAACGCGATCTTTCACCACTACTCCCCGGGCGACGTCTATTGGGGCCAGTACGCCGGGGCCCTCGAGCAGCTCAACGCGGGCACGACCACCGTCGTCGACACATCCCAGTGCACGTACACCCCGGAGCATACGGACGCTGCAGTCGAAGCCCTCCGCGAGTCCGGCCTGCGCTGCGTCTATGCCTACTCAGCCACTTCCGGGAGCGCGGTTCCACACCCGCAGAGCCGCCATCCCCTCGATGTGTCACGCCTACGCCAGGCGGTGTTCGGCTCCGATGACCAGCTCGTAACCCTCGCTCTCGGTACTCCGGTCAATCGGGCCAACTGGCAGCTGGCCCGGGAGCTGGACCTGCCGATCTTTTCGCACGTCAACGACGAGGCTGCCGGGCTGCAGGTGGAAGAGCTGGCCCGGCAAGGGCTGGCCGGGCCATGGAACACCTACATCCATTGCACGGGCCTCGCGTCGAGCACCTGGCAGGTCATCGCCGCGACGGACGGCAAGGCCAGTCTGTCCAACCTCGTCGAGCAGACCCTCTGCACCGGAATGCCGGGCATGCAGGCCGCGCTGGATCACGGGGTCCAACCGAGCTTCAGCACCGATGCGGTCAGCCTGGGGCCCACCGACTTCTTCACTCAGATGCGCGCTGCATACGCATTGCAAAGGAGCCGGCTTCAGGAAAAGGCAGTCCGCGGGACAGTGGATTCTCGGAGGATCAGCACTCGAGACGTCCTGAGGATGGCGACCATCGAGGGTGCGCGAGCGGCCCACCTGGACCACAGGGTCGGATCGTTGACACCCGGCAAGGAGGCTGACGTCATCGTGTTGAACGGCGGCCTCATCAACGCGGCGCCGGTCAACCAGGCGACCGGAGCTGTGGTCATGATGATGGACACCAGCAACGTCGAGTCCGTTCTCATCGGCGGTCGCCCGGTCAAGCAGGACGGCCGGTTGCTCGATGTCGACGTACCGGCGGTGGTACGGGCCGTCGAAGCCTCCGCAGAGGGGTTGATCGCGCGGTCGGGTTATCCGGACCTCCTGCTTGGCAGCTGTCGGAACTGAGGTGAAAAGTTCCCTAGCCATTTGACCAATTCGGCAGCGCTCGGCATTATCGAAAGGGACGGAGCTCACGACTGACAAGGGGCCGCGATGAGCCTGGACGGATCGAGACGGTCTGCGAAGGCCGACGACGTCGACTTCAGCGACCTGGAACCGGTGTCCGCGCCGCCGCGGCTGTCCGACACCATCGCCGGGCGGATCCGCGACTTCATCATCAATCAGGACCTGCAGGAAGGGACGCGCCTGCCCTCCGAGCGCACCTTGGCCGAGCGGTTCGGGACCAGCCGACCCACGGTGAGCCAGGCGATCCGGACGCTCTCGCTGATGGGACTCGTCGAGAGCCGGCGCGGGTCGGGCGCCTACGTACTGCGGCGACCCGACAAAGCACGCGGCTCCCACGGTCAGTCACTGCCGGCTCCGACCGCTGACAACCTCGAGCACCTGGTCGAGTTGCGCCTGTGGCTCGAGAGCCTCGGCGTCCAGGAGGCCGTCAGCCGAGGCCCGGAAGCCGACCTGAACGCAGCGCGCGGCGCCCTCGCACGTCTTCGCGACAGCGTCGGAGAGACATCTACCTGGATCGCCGCCGACACCGTCTTCCACGCGACGCTGGTCGACCTGGCCGGCAACCCGGTCCTCACCGCCCTCTACGAGCAGGTCCACACCTCGCTTCTCGAGTACGAGTACCAGCACTGGGTCGAGAGCGATCGGGTCCCGCGCTGGCTCGCACCCAACCAGGCCGAGGCCCAACTGGCCCTGCACGCGCCCATCGTGGACGCGCTGGAGCGCGCGGATTCCGAGGCCGCTCTCGCCGCCGTCCGCCGGCACAACGACGTGATGCGCGAGCACCTGCTGAGTCGCGAGGGCTGACGGCCCGCCGACCGGCGCGCCAATCGTCTGCAGAATTGGCCTTTCCACTTCTCCAAAGTCTTGACTTGCGGACACCCTCCCACCATTCTGAATTGGCATAGCCGCAAAGCCAATTCGGGATGAAGGAGCGTTCCCATGAGGACGAGAAGCTGGACCGGGGCGGGCTGCATCGCCGTCGCGACGAGTGTGCTGGCGCTGGCCGGATGCGCCGGCGCCGAGGGATCCGATCAAGCGGACGGGGACTGCAGCAACTTCAAGGTGGCGGTGGCCGACGACGACGTCCGGAGGGCAGCGCTGTACGCGATCGAGCACGACAAGATCGACGTCGCCAAGTTCCCCGGCCTCAAACTCAGCTATCTCACCTTCCCGGCGCTCATCCAGGCGACCGGCACAGACCAGTTCGACGTGATCGAGTCGTCCCTGGTCGGTGTGCCGCAGGCGCGCAGCAAGGGAGTCGATCTGAAAATCGTCGCGCTCTCGTCGGGACGCACGGCCGACGAGAACACCCCCGGGGCATCTGGCGTCTACGTGCGCGACGGCAGCGACATCAGAACCCCCGAGGATCTCGCCGGCAAAACGATCGGCGTGACCAGCTTCGGGTCGTCGTCGACCATGGTGACGCGAATCCTGTTGCGCGACGGGCACAAGCTGAACTCCGCCTTGCAGGGCGGCGACCTGAAATGGGTCGAGATGGATCCCGCCCAGCTCACCGCGGCCCTGGAGCGTGGGCAGATCGACGCCGTCAGCGACTTCAGCTTCACCGCCTACAAACTCGGTCACGACTCCCAGTTCAGGCGGATCATGACGTCAGATCCGGCGTGGCGGAAGCTCACCGGCCACAACCCGGTCTTCGCCTCCTACCAGGCGCTCGCCACCCAGACCGAGCGGAACCAGACCTGCTACAAGCAGTTCCAGGAATTGCTCGCCGCGTCGGTGGCCTACGCCCGCGACCACATCGACGAACTGGCGAACGCCATCTCTGCCAAGACCCGCCTGCCCGCCGAGTACATCACATTCCAGTGGAGCGGCGCCTACGACTACATCGGCGGCCTCGACCCGGAGTGGCTGGAGTCGGCCCAAGTCATGTGGGACAAGGCCGCTGCCGGCGGAGACATCCCCAAGGCCCTACAGATCCAGGACGAGATCATCAAATGAGCCACTCATCCCGAGCCTCGCTGCTGAACCCGTTGTCTGCACAGACCAGATCCTCGCTACGGCGAGGGCAACAGGGGCAGCCTCGCCGCGGCAGGCTGAGCTTCGCTCTAGCCAACGGAGCACCGCTACTCCTCCTGCTCGCTTGGCAACTCGCGGCCCCGCACCAGCCGGAGTACCTGCTCCCGCCACCGATGGACGTTGTCCGTGACGTCAAGGAGTTCCTGATCGGTGACCTCGCCGCCCACACGCTCACCTCGCTCATGCGCATCACGGCCGCGATGGCTCTCGCCATGGTGATGGGCGGCGCACTCATCCTCCTCACCCAGGTGGCGCCATGGCTGGACACATTGATCGGCGGCCGGTTCCTGCCCCTGCTGAACGCCGTTCCGGGCGTGGGCTGGGCCATCCTCGGAGTCATCTGGCTGGGCGTCAGCGACTCGGCCGTGGTCTTCGTGGTCACGCTGATCCTGCTGCCCTTCACCATGGTGAGTCTGCGAGAGGGGCTCAAGGCAATCGACCCGGAGCTTCGCGAGATGGGTCGCAGCTTCACCCGCAATCGACTCGCCGTCCTGCGCCGCATCGAACTGCCGCTGCTGCTGCCCCATGTCCTGGCGGCCACGCGGCTGTCCTTCTCCGTCGGATGGAAGGTCGCCATCATCGCCGAGTTCTTCGGTGCCGAGATGGGGCTCGGACTCGTGATGAACCAGGCACGGCAGAACTTCCAGACCGCGCAGGTCTTCGCCTCGATCATCACGGTGGTGATCATCGTGTATGTCGTCGAATCCTGGATTCTCGACCCACTGAGCAATTACGTGGCCAGGCGGACCGGCGCATCCACCTCCCAGAGGACGCGACCATGACCCTCAACAGTCCCGACGTCGAGCCCGCCATCGCGATCAGCGGCCTGAAGATCGCCTACGGACCAGACACGATCCTGCAGGACTTCGACCTCACAGTGATGCCTGGTGAGTTCCTCTGTGTGCTCGGAGCGTCAGGATGCGGCAAGTCCACCACGCTGCGCATCCTCGGCGACCTCATCCCGCCCACCTCGGGCGAAGTCTCCGTGCTCGGGCGCCAACCCGCCACGGCATGGCCGGACCTCGCCTACGTGTTCCAGAGTCCCCGACTGCTGCCGTGGCTGTCTGCCCGCGACAACGTCGTACTCGGCATGAAGCTGCGGGGTATGCAATCCAGGAGGAGCGAGCTCCGGGCGGTAGCCCGGGAGAAACTCGCGCTCATGGGCCTCGACCACGTGGCACTCAAGCCGGCCCACCAACTCTCCGGCGGCGAGCGGCAACGGGTGGCGATCGCCCGGGCGCTCGCGGTACAGCCACAGCTCTTGCTCATGGACGAGCCCCTGAGCGCACTCGACGTCAAGACACGCGTCAAGCTGCGTTCGGACCTCATCGAGCTCTGGCGCCAAACGGGCATGACCATCGTCTTCGTCACTCACGATGTCGAGGAAGCCGTCGTGCTCGGAACCCGTGTCGTTGTCCTGTCGTCGAGACCGGCAGCCGTCATCCACGACGTACCGCTCGACGCACAGCACCCGCGCGACCCCGGCACGCCGGAGCTCACGGATCTGCGACAGCAGCTCGCGCGTGGGCTGGATCCGACCGAGATCCGCGGAATCTGACACACATCCACTTCGCCACTGACTTGAAAGGTCGACGACAGTGCAGAGCGACCCAGCCGTGAAGACAACACCGGCCGAGTACCCAACCGAGATCCCCATGCCGGACGGATCCGGACCCGAGAGCATCGTCATCGGCGACGGCCCGTTCGCCTACGTGTCCTCATTGCAGACCGGCGCCGTGTACCGAGTGGATCTTGCGACCGGCACGTACGAGGTCTTCGCCCCGCCGGTTGGCCCCACCGCTGTCGGAATGGCGCTCGACTGGCACGGGCGCCTCTTCGTGTGCGGCGGAATCGACGGTTCCCTTTCGGTGATCGACACCTCGAGCAAGACCGTCGTTGCCCGGTACCAACTGGGCAGTGACCGATCGTTCATCAATGAGATCGTGCTCACCCCGCACGAGGCCTGGGTCACCGACTCATTCGCCCCCGTGCTGTATCGGCTCCCGTTCACCGAAGGAGGCGAACTGCCGGCCGAGGAGCAGACCCTCCGCATACCGATCACCGGCGAGCTTGTCTATCAGGAGGGCCCCACGTTCGCCGAATGCTTCAATTCGAACGGCATCGTCCGTACGCCGGACAAGCAGGCCCTCCTGATCGTTCAGACCAATACGGGAAAGATCTTCCGGGTCGAGCCGAGCACCGGCGAGGCGAGTGAGGTGGATCTCGGCGGCGAACGAGTCCTGTGGGGCGACGGAATGGTCCTCGAAGGCACCGTCCTCCACGTCGTACAGAACCTGGAGAACACGGTCTCTGTCATCGAACTCGATGCCACCGGAAGCACCGGCAAAGTCATCGAGCGCTGGACCGATCCGCGTTTCGACACACCAACCTGCATGGCCCGATTCGGTGACCGTTTCTACCTGTCCAATGCGCGATTCACCACGCCGTCCCCGGAAACGGCGGAGTTCCGACTGATCGCCGTAAAGCGCTGACACCCACCCCGGCAAGACTGAGAGATAGGACAACATGACGAACGCCCTGCGATGGAACAGTCTGCCGGCAGACGATGCCGTAGAGAGCCTCGACGACCGCGATCGGCTCCTCCTTGACGCTGTGCGGAGCTACGTGGACGAGACGGTCGTACCGGCACGCGACGAACTGGACGCGGTGATCGACCGCGACAGCTTCCCGATCTCAGTGGTCAAGCCGGGGATCGATCTGGGGCTGAAGTCCTTGGCGTTCGCCTCGGAGGACGGCGGTCGTGGGGCAAGCGCCGTCCTGCTCGGCCTGGTCGTCGAGGAGCTGGCCCGCGGTGACCTCGGAATCGCCTACTACTTCAAGCACAATTGGCGATTCTCACAGCTGGTACGGCGTCTTCCACCGGCTCTCCGCCGGGACGTAACCAAGCAGCTCAGGCAGGATCCGTGGTACCTCGGCGCGAGCGCGATCACTGAAGCGAACGTCGGCAGCGACAACCATCTACTCAGCTCGAATCCCGAGCTTGGAGTCCAGTTGGAGGCCAGACGCGACGGGGACCATTGGGTCCTCAACGGCGAGAAGGTGATGATCACCAACGCCACGATGGCCGGCATCTACTTCGTCGGAGCCCGGACGGACCCCGGCGTTCCAGCCGAGTCGGGGGTCACACTCATCGCCGTCCCCGGCGACACCGACGGCATCAGCTTCGGACCGCCGTACCGAAAGCTCGGCCAGCGCTCATCGATCCAGACCGACGTACATTTCGACAACTGCCGGGTCCCACTCGACTATGCGGTGAGCGAGGTCGGTCGAGGACTGAGCTCGACCCGCACGGGCGCGAACACGGGCTCCAACCTGGTCAACGCGTTCATGTCGATCGGTGTCGCCCGCGCAGCGTACGAAGTGGCGCTCGACTGGTGCACCAGCCGGGTTCAAGGCGGGAGCCTGATCTACCAGCATCAGCTTGTAGCTCACCAACTCGGCTCGATGCGCGTCGAACTGGACGCCGCTTTCAGCCATGCGTACTGCGTTGCCCGCGCCCTCGACAAGGTCGGGCCCCAGGAACTCGATCCCGCTGCGGCCTGGGCTGCCAACGTCTCGGCGAGCGAGATGGTCGTCCGAGTCGCCCGGGCTGCGATGGAACTGTTGGGTGGCCGCGGGATGATGGCCGGCTGGGGAACGGAGAAGCTCATCCGGGACGCACTGACTTTGCAGCACGGGTTCGGCACCAACCCACTCATGCTTTCCAACATCGGGACCCTCGACTCGGAGAGAGTCCTGGCTCGACGGCGAAGCGACGTGAGGTGACGCACAGTCGCGATCGGCGGAGGTGGGCACAAGCAACCCCGCACGTCGCGCCGCCCGCTCGGCGACGGATTGCCGACATAGTCCGCCGTACCACTAGGCGTTGAGCTTGAGGCGTGTGGTTAAGGTGCGTGTCCCTCCTCGGACACCATCTTCTGTAGAGCGCACTCTCGCAGTCACTTCCTTCGTCGCTCCGCTTCTCAACGCACCCGCTACGTCTGCTCCCACCCACGCCCCAGGCTGTCGCCCGGTACGCATGCTTGCCGGCTACCGCCGCACCAGCCGACCCGCGGCACGCGTGAACGGGACGATTGAGAGGCCCGGAGTGTGCGACCGCGCAGTTCAGCTTCGACGTGGGACGGGCACCTGCCGCACATCGAGGTCTACGGCACCGAGGGAAACGCTCCCTGGCCAACTGGCCACTGCCATCGACGGCGATCCGCACCTGCTCGCGTCCGCCCTCGCTCGCCTAGGTGTCAGGGAGCAGGCGGGGCGACCTCGAAGTGTTTTGACTGTCGAGGCGCGCTCGAGGAGATAGTCGTCGTCGGGGTAGTACTTCGCCTTCTCGGTGGGCACGAAGCCTCGGCACATCCGCGCGATCATCCGCTCAGCCCAGCTACGCAGATCAGGGAGCCGCCGACCGCGGCGCCGGCTGTGGCCAGCGCGGACACTGAGCGGCCTTGTGCGGGGACGTAGGACGATCGGCTGAGGTCGGGGCGCGCTAGCTGCGTGACGGGTCCAGCATGATCGCGATTGTGTGGTCTCCGTTCAGGGAGGCCGGTACGACGAATTCCGTGCCCGGTCTGCCGTCAAGCTCGAACGAGCGGATGACGTTGCCCTCACCGCGAAGTGTCACCGTCAGGCCGGCGTCGCGATACCGCAAGCCGCTCAGCGTGACATCGCCCCAGCCAGGCGGGAGCGACGGCGCCAAGGTGAGGCCGCGGTCGTCGAACGTCATCCCGAACAGCCCGGTGTGCATCATGTCGATAAATGCTGTCGCCGACCAGGTCTGGTCGGGCTGCGAGTCCCAGCCACGTTTCAGGACGCCCGTCGCACCCTGGTAGCCGCCTTCGACGGCCCCGGTGTTCCCGTCGTAGATCTCCCAGAACCCGCCGCTGTTCCGGACCAGTTTCGCGAGCAGCCAGGTCTCCGTCGCGAACCCCTCTACATCGCCGTGCTTGGCCAGGCCCTTCGCCCAGAGTCCTTGCACCAGCGGCCAGACGATCGCGTTGTGCCGTCCAGGCTCGGCGTTGGAGTACCTGTCCCAGTGCGGATACGTGTCGGGCATCCCCCACGTCATCCGCTGCGCATTCGAGATCAGGGAACTGGCTTGCGCGGCGTCGGCGATTCCGAAGATCAGGGTGAACGCCAGCCCCGTACCTTCCTGGTACGCGCCCGGAGTCCCGTCGGCCGTGAGCTCGTAGTCGTAGCTTCCGGTCCGTGGATTCCAGAAGTGTTGGTTGATGGCCTGCTTGATCGCCGCCGCCTTGGCGCGGTGGCCGTCGGCCGGCCGGCCGAGTGTGTCTGCCATCGAGGTCGCGCAGGTGTAGGCCGCGTAGTACAGCGCGTTGGTGCTGAGGTACATGGCCGAAACGATATCCGGGTACGACGTACTCTCGCTCCCCCGCGACTCGCCCCCGTACGCCGTCGGCGCCGGGAATCCGGACACGCCGTCGTTGAAGAACGACGGGCCGGTGAACAGGCCGTAGTGCGCATCGGGGCCGAAGACCGCGGCTTGCTCGCGGAGGGCGAGGGTGTTTGTGACGACGTCGAACGCACTCTGCAGGAAGTCCCGGTCGCCGGTCACCAGATAGTGGTGCCAAGCGCCGACGGTCCACACCACCTGATCCCACTGCTGGCTGTCCTGCTGCAGCCTGAGCTTGCCTCCGGCATCCTTCTCGACCACCGCCCACAGCGTGTTCGCGGCCAAGGCCGGCGCCAGCAGACTGGTGGCGTTCCAGCTGTTGATCGTCGCGTCCCGGGTCCAGGGCTGCTCGTAACCACCACCAGCGCGGACCATGCCGACCGCTGGATTCATCAGCCCGCTCCTGGCGTGAATCTCGCCGAACGGAACGGTGTTGGTTCCCAGCAGGTTCTCGAGCGCCGCCTCGTATGTCGCCCCGTACAGCGCCTGGCTCTCCGGATCCTCGAACCGCAGCGCCGGCCGCGAGTCTGTCGTGGTCATCAGCTCATTCCATCAGACCCGCCGACCAAGGCACCAACTTGTACACACTGTCCCCAAGGGATGGACCTCGACATCGACCGGATCCCAGCCGGCGTCCAGTGCCTTTCGCGCCGCAAGTCGTTCCAGCCCTCGCAGCGGATGTTGCCTATGGCCGACACCGGAAAGGACCGACGAGAGGTACGAGCTGTGGCTCGACGGCGATCTCGTCGGCCGCGGCCCGTCGCGGGGAGAGGTCGGCCACGGTCCTTCGAGAGCTACCGCCTGCGGTTGCCGGCCGGCGGGCACTGGCTTGCCGCCCGCGTGAAAAGGCGATGGGTGTGGCTGTGGGGCCAGGCACGTCTATGACGGCCGTACGATCTCCTGGGGTTGGCAGACCGGCGCGGACCGCCTCGACTGGCCGGCCGCCGCGGCCGGCGATCTCGGGCGTGGGCGCGACAGTGCTCGTCCGAGCGAAGGGCTGCGGTTGCTCGTACCGGCTCGCTTGCCTGCCCCCGGGCAGCGATGGGCAGCGGGTGCGCGGGTCCGCCACGTCGCGGACCATCCGGCAGGCGAGCCGACGCGTCACCGCGTGGTGCATCCGGCGGACCACCTGGACGGTGAGGCCGGCAAGTGGCAGAGGTTGCTCGGCGGTACTGCGTTGGTGCTGCCGGCTGGGACCTGCCGACGGGTGTTGATCGACCTCGACCAGTACGTCTGCGCGTACCCCGTCCTCGACCTCGAAGGGGGACGCGATGCCGAAGTACGGGTGCATTGGCAGGAGTCGCTGTACGAGACGGACCCCGAAGCAGGTAAGGGACATCGCGACGTTGTCGCAGGCAAGCTGTTCGGCCGCCCGGGGCTCGAGGAAGATGGCATCGGCGACCTCTTCATCGCTGGCGGCGGTGAAGAGCAGCACAGCACACTGTGGTGGCAGTCCGGCCGCTACGTCGAGGTTCTCCTCACCACAGCGGCCGAACCGTTCCGGACGCTGCAGGCGTGCAGCCACAAGACGACCATGGACTGCCCCTACTACGAGCAGCGTCAATGCGCTGGCGACACCCGCCTGCAGTGCCTGGTCGCGTACGCCACCACTGGCGACGACGCTCTCGCCCGGCAGGCTCTGCGCGCTTTCGCTCGCAGCCAGGAAGCCACCGGGCTGGTCGCGTCCCGGATGCCATCCCGCCAGGCGTCGCCTATCCCACCGTTCACGCTGTGGTGGGTCGCGATTGTGCACGACTTCGCCCTGTGGCGCGGCGATCGGGCGTTCGTCGCCGAGCTGATGCCGGGAGTCCGCGCAGCGCGGCGACCTCACCTGACCAAGCCGGGTGTCGCGGCCGGTGACAGCGTGATGGCGGGTTATCGCTTCAATGCGAACCAGCGCAAAGCCCCAGCTCAGCACAGTAGTCGTTACCCTCGGCACACATCCAGGGTCTCTTACGGGCGGCTGATTGCCTCGACTGTGTCGGAGATTTGCTCGCCGGGGAGGCCGAAGGGGGCGACGAGGGCAAGATCGTCGGAGTGTTTGAGCCAGGCCCGCGTGAGCTCGGGTGCCTCGTCGTAGGTACCAAAGAACAGCACGTCGTGTGCCAGCCGCTCGGCCGCGGCCGGTAGGTAGGCGTCGCGCGGGTCGGGGTTGGAGTCCAGGAGGGCGTCGAGCTCGTGCTGGTAACCGTGCTCGCGCAGCATCTTCGGGTACAGCGGCCCCATCCGGGTGGCGTAGGTGACCAGCCAGCGCGCGGCGATGCGCGCCGCACCATCGCGATCCGGGGCGAGGGCGAGCGGGACGGAGGCGGTGACAGTGGCGGCGTCGGTGCGACCCGAACTGGCCGCGGCCTCGGCCATGAGTTCGCGACCAGCATCAAGGGCCGCGGGTGGAAGCAGGAACGGCAGCCACTGCTCTGCCAGGGCGCCGGCCAATCGGATGCTAGGTGTGGTGATCGCGGCCAGCGCGATCGGCACCGGTACCGCCGGCGGGCAGCCCAGCCGCAGCGGCCGGACACCGTCTTGCAGCGCTGGGAGCCGCCCACCGCCGAGCAGCGTACGGACCGCTACAAGGCTGTCGCGCAGCTTCCGCAGCGGCGCCTGCCACGGCTGCCCATGGAAGCCCTCGGTGATCGGCGCGGTGCTGGCGCCCAGGCCGAGGACGAACCGGCCCCCGGAAGAGCGCTGCAGCTCGGCGGCGGTGAGTGCGAGCGTGGCCGGGGTGCGACCCCACACCGACAGCACGCCAGTCACCAAACCGATCCGCTCGGTGCGCTCGGCAAGCCGGGCGAGCACGATCGGCGCGTCCAGCGTCATCGCCTCGGCGACCCCGACCGACTCAAGCCCCCGTTCCTCGGCCAGCACCGCCGCCCGTTCAATCACCTCGAACCGGTCCTCGAACGGAGTGAACGCGACGCCCACCGTACCCGTCATCTTTGGTCCCCCTTCGTGTCGGCCCCGCCCGGATGCGGGGCCGCGGTTGTCGACCGTGCGTGGCACGGCACCCCACCATCCTCATCGGTTCGGCGGAGGTGCGTCAGGCGTGGAACTACCCCAATCTCGACCCACCGCAGCCGGCCTCGTGCTGGTGTCAGGAAGTGACTTGCAAGAGGCTGTATGCAGGACATCTGGCGAAGGGAGGAGCCAATTGGAACAACGGCTGGATTCGACCTGCCTGCCGAATGGAACGACAGTGGCGTATGCGGCCGCCGGAGCCGGGCCTCCACTGCTGTTCATCGGCGGTTGGCTCAGCCACCTCGAGCTCAGCTGGGCGCTGCCGGCCGAGCGCTACCTGTTCGAGGGACTCGCCCGGGGACGGACCGTGCTCCGCTACGACCGGCCCGGGTGCGGGCTGTCCGATCGCGCCGCGCCCGCGGGCGCTTCCCTCGAATCGGAGCTGGACAGCCTTGACGCAGTCGTCGCCGCGTCCGGCGTGGACAGGTACGAGGTGATGGGCAGCTCACTCGGCGTACCGATCGCGATCGAGTGGGCAGCGCGACACCCCACCGAGGTCGACCGCCTCGTGCTGTACGGCGGGTGGGCGCGCGGCGTGGACATCGGTCCCGTGCCGGTACGCGAGCACGTCGTCGGCCTGGTGCGCAGCCACTGGGGACTAGGCGCCGATGTGCTGACCGACATCTTCGCGCCGGAGGCGTCGACCGGCACCCGGTCGGCGCTCGCCGCCTACCAACGGCAAGCGTCCTCGGCCGCAACCGCCGCGGACCTGTTGACACTTTGCTACCGCATCGACGTTACCGGCAGCCTGGCGAACGTGCGTGCCCCCACGCTCGTCGTGCACCGAGAACACGACCGCGCCGCCCCGCTCGACCAGGCCCGGCTGATCGCTGCCGGGATCCCAGCGGCGACGCTTCGCATCCTGCCTGGACGCTCGCATCTGCCCTACATCGGCGACGCCGACGCCCTCCTCACCGTGATCCGAGACTTCCTCGGCCTCCCCGCGCTGCGCGGCGCAACTGCTCCGCACCTAACCGCCCGCCAGGGACAGGTCGCAGCCCTGGTCACGCAAGGGCTCACCAACCGCGAGATCGGCGAACAACTCGGCATCGACGAACGGTCCGCCGAAGGACACATCGAACGCATCCGCATCCGGCTCGGAGTCCGCTCGCGAGCCCAGATCGCCGCCTGGTGGGTGGCCACGAATTCCTGATCGACTCGAGCCGTTGCGCGCGGGAGCCGACTGGGATCGATTGGCCGACCAGAGATCAGTGGCGGGGTCGCAGGCGGCGACGGCCAATTGGTCTACGAAGTCGTTCATCCGGTTGCCGGAGTGGCCCTTCACCCAGTGGAAGGCGACATCGCCGCGCTCGGTCACCAGCGCCGCGAGCGGCTCCCACAGGTCTCTGTTGGCGACCGCCTTCTTTGCCGAAGTGAGCCAGCCGCGGTCGAGCCACCCTTCGTACCACCGGTCGCGGAAGCAGTTGACGACGTACGTCGAGTCGGACACGACCAGCAGCGGACCGTCGTTCGCCCGGACGGCTTCGAGCGCAGCGCGGATCTCCATCCGCTGGTTCGTCGAGACAGCCTCATGACCGGAGGCGTACTCGGTCGTCGACGCCGCCCAGGCCCAGCCTGACCAGGGCGTCTTCGGCATGGGCAACGGCCTGACGTCCGGCACGGTGATCGCCGGCCTGCCGATGGATCGCGGCATGTCTCGCATGGCCGAGGGAAGCGAGCACCGATCACGTCTGGCAATCGGCAATCGACGCGCGACGTCGTTGGCGGCCAACGCGTCCACGGGGCTGGCCGTGGCGGTACAGGCTGCCGGTGTGGGACCCGGGCTCCAAACCCACGCGCTGCAGCCTTAGCGAGGGAGCCTCGAAGCCAGATGTACCTGCAGCAACGCCGCCGACAGCGCAGGCCCTCCCCGCAGTGGGTCGTCGCCCTCGCAGTCAATCTGTCGGCTTCGGCGGTAGTGAGTACTTCGCCGCCCGTAGGGCGTCCAGACGGCTCTGGTCACCCCGGCGCGCGCTCGTCTTGTGTCCCACAGCACTTCTTCCCTGAGAACCCGGCTTCGGTCTGGGCTTCGACCAAGTCAGGACCGGCCTGGGCGACGAGCGGAAACCGTTGCTCGTCAACGACTTCGGCCAGCTGGCCGGCACCGGCGAGGCGATCAGCCCGCGCCCGGTTTGCGCTGGGATCTGAGGCGAAACTGGACCAATCCCGACCCGCTACCACCCACGCTCCGGAGGCGGTACCCCTTCGGAACTTCGTCGACGTTGATGCCTTGGTCCACAATTGTCGAGTCCCGTAACGGCGCAGACAGTACATGAACACTGCCCAGGGCAGCTCGGTTCACCGGCGTGGCTTTACTCGCTTGGTCGGGATGGCAGTGAGTGGATCTTCCGGCCACGGATGGCGGGGGTAGCGGGCTCGCAGGTCGGCTCGGACCTGGGGATAGCCCTGCTTCCAGAAAGAGGCGAGGTCGCTCGTGATCGCGACCGGGCGCCGGGCGGGCGACAGTAGGTGCAGAACGACTGGGACCCGACCGTCCGCGACGGCCGGAGTGGCAGTCCAGCCGAACACCTCCTGCAGCTTCACAGCGAGGACCGGCGGCTCGACACCGTCGTACGCGAGTCGCACCTCGGAGCCCGATGGGACCTGGAGCCGTTCCGGTGCGAGTTCGCTGAACCGGGTTGCTGCGGGCCATGGCAGTAGTCGCCGGAGTGCCGAAGCCACGTCGATTCGGGCAAGGTCGCGCGAGCCTCGCACCGAGGCGAGCTCGGTGCCCAGCCATTCGTCGAGACCTGCCAGCAGTGCGTCGTCGTCGACCACGGGCCATGGGGCTCCGAGGTGGGCGTGGCAGAAGGCGAGCCGCTCCCGCAAGGCGAGTGCGGCCTCCGACCAGCGCAGTACGGACAGACCGCTGTGCCGGATACCGTCGCGGACGGCCGCTTGGACGAGCAGCCGGTCGGGCTTTGCCAGCGGGACATCGTTGAGCACGATCGCGCCGAGTGCTTCGACGCGCCGCGTCACGATCCGGCCGTCGTCCCAGCGGATCTCGTCGGTGGTCGACACGAGGTCGCCTGCGATGTCTCGCGCGGTCTGCTCATCGATCGGCGCCGCGGAACGGATCCTGGCGTCGGCGCGACCGGGTGCCCGGTCAGCGACCGCGATCGCCAGCCAGGTCGTGGTCCGCAACGGCGATTGCGGATCCAGCGCAGCACCTGTACCACAAGACATCTGGTACGTCGCCGAGTCGATCCCCCGGACCCGCGCAATCCGATCCGGATACGCCAGCCCCACCACAACGCCCACCGCAAGATCATCCGGGACTGCGCGCGTCCCCCGACCAGCCCGCCCATCGACCGCCGGCCGCACTCCGTCTCCACCCAACGGGTCGCCGGTCATGCCTCGGCCGAGACGCTTTGTTTCTTCTCGCCAGCGGGCCGTGGCGCCGCGGTCCTCGCCACGGCGGAGGGCTCGCCAGCGGGCCGGTAGATCATCGCCGATATCGCGGCCGGAGTCGTCCGAGAGCATCGCGACGACCTCGCGTGCCCGGTCGGCGCCGACCCGCGGCGTCCCGTCCAGCAACGCGCGAGCCAACCGAGGATGCGCCCCGATCGCCGCCATCCGCCGTCCCCGCTCGGTGATCCGGCCGCCGTCGTCAAGGGCATCGAGACGGCGCAGCAATTCGGTGGCCGCGGTCATCGCCACCACCGGCGGCGCCTCGAGCAAGGTCAGACCGTCACCAGCGGGCGCACCCCACGCCGCGAGGTCGAGGGCGAAGGCCGCCAGATCGGCGATCGCGATCTCCGGCGCCGCGTGATCGTCGAGATGCGAGTGGTCGGTGGCAGACCAGCACCGATAGACCCGGCCGGGCGCCTCCCGCCCGGCGCGACCGGCTCGCTGGTCGGCCGACGATCTCGAAACCCGGCAAGTGACCAACGCACCGAGGCCACGGGATTGATCGGTCCGCGGCTCCCGGGCAAGACCCGAGTCGACCACGACCCTCACCCCGGGCACAGTCAGCGAACTCTCCGCGACCGACGTCGTGACCACGATCCGACGAGCGGCGGCCGGCCTCAACGCGCGGTCCTGTTCAGCCCTTGATTGGCGACCGAACAACGGCAGGACATTGTGACCGGCCAACCGGCGAGTCACACCGTTGATCTCGGCTTCCCCCGGGACGAACACGAGAATGTCGCCGTCGTTCTCGGTCAGTGCACGCCGGACGACGGCCGCGACGTGATCCAGTAGGCGCGGGTCGACCCGCCCACCGGGAAGCAGTGGCACGGGGACCGGTGGTGGGGCCCACTCGATCGCCACGTCGAACAGCGCAGCAGACGCCGTGATCACGGGCGCCGGCACCTCCAAGCCCAATGCGCGACTCAACCTGGTCGTGTCCGCCGTGGCCGAGGTCGCAACGATCGCCAGGTCTTCCCGGAGATTCGCCCGGATGTCGATGCAGAACGCGAGCAGCAGATCGGCATCGAGGTGCCGCTCGTGGCACTCGTCGATCACAATCGCGGCGACATCCGGCAACTCCGGGTTCTGCTGCAGACGCCGAACAAGGAGCCCTGTCGTCACCACCTCGACACGGACTCCTCTGCCGCCGCTGCGTTCACCGCGCATCGCGTAGCCGATCCGCTGCCCGAGCGGTTCGCCGACCAGCATCGCCAGCCGGGTCGCAGCCGCCCGGGTTGCCATCCTTCGCGGCTCGGCGACGATGATCGTGCCCCCGAGCGCGTCGCCCAGCGCAAGAGGCAACAGCGAGGTCTTCCCCGATCCAGGCGGCGCAACCAACACCGCAGTACCACGCGAACGCACCGCATCGACCGTGGCAGGAAGAACCGCCCGTACAGGCAGATCCGCCCCCAGCACCGACAATTCAGGCAGCAACACGCCCCGACGCTAGCCGACCGCCACCACGCCTCATCCAATGGATCGCTTGGATGACCGACGCGTACGACGTTGTTGCGAGGATGTCCGACCGGATCGGGACGCGGAAGTGAGGTCCTAGCGGCTGTGGTTGTGCATGACGTGTTTGGTGCGGGAGAAGTCGTCGAGGGCGTAGATGGACAGGTCGCGGCCGTAGCCGGAGCCCTTGAATCCGCCCCACGGCACCTCGTTGGCCAGCACGAGGTGCGAGTTGACCCAGACCGTGCCGGCATCGAGTCGTGCTGCGACGTCATGGCTGCGGCGGGCGTTCTCGGTCCAGACGGAGGCTGACAATCCCAGCGGTACGTCGTTCGCGCGGCGGACTGCCTCGTCCTCGTCGGAGAACGTTTCGACGGTCACGACGGGACCGAAGATCTCCTCCCGGGTGCACTCGTCACCCTCGGGTACGTCGACCAGCACGGTCGGCGCCACGAAGTACCCGGAACCGTCGATCGCGGTCCCTCCGATAGCGACCCGGATCCCCCGCTCGGCGGCCCGGTCGAGATAGCCCATGACCCGGTTGAAGTGCGCGTCGGACACCAGCGGCCCGACTTCGACGTCGTCACCGGCCGCCGGCTCGCCCACGACCAGGCCCTCCACTTCGGCGACCAGGTTCTTGACGAACTCGTCCGCAACCGACGCGTGCACCAGCACGCGGCAGGCCGCGCCACACTCTTGGCCGGAGTTCCAGTAGCCGGCCACGCGCAGCGAGGCCGCCGCCGCCTTGAGGTCGGCGTCCTCGAAGATGACGACGGGCGCCTTCCCGCCGAGTTCGAGGTGCACCCGCTTGAGGGTGTCGGCGGCGCTGCGAGCGACTGCCTGGCCGCTCCGGACCGACCCGGTGAGGGCGATCATGGCGATGTCGGGGTGGGCAGCCAGGCGAGCGCCGGCCACGGGCCCGCGACCGGTGACGACATTCAGCACACCGGGTGGCAGAAGGTCGGCCACCAGTTCGGCGAACTTCAGTGTCGTCAGCGGGGTCTGCTCGGACGGTTTGATGACCACGGTGTTCCCGGCTGCCAGGATCGGTGCGATCTTCCAGGCGGCCATCAGCAGCGGGTAGTTCCACGGCGTGATCACGCCGATCACTCCGAGCGGCTCGCGCAGAATGACCGACAGATGGTTCTCGGCGTAGTCCCCCGCCGCCATGGTCGTGGTGGCGCGGAGCGCACCGGCCATGAAGCGGAAGGTGTCGATGGTGCCGTCGACGTCCTCCTGCGACACCGCAAGTGGCTTGCCCGTGTTGGCCGACTCCAGCCGCACCAGCAGATCAGCGTTGTCGGCCAGTCGGTCCGCGATCCGGTGCAGGACCTCGGACCGGGCTTTGGGCACAAGTCGCACCCATTCCACCTGGGCAGTGACGGCGGCCGCCACCGCCTGGTCCACGTCCTCGGCGCTGCCGTCCGGGGTGTCGGCGATGACCTCCTCGGTGGACGGATCGACCACCGCGATCGTCTCGCCGGCCAGGCTGATCCGGAACGAGCCGTCGATGTAGTGCTGGGTCGGCGGTAGGTCGCTCGATTCGATCAAGGTCCCGGCTTGCTGCGCACGTCGTACCGTCGCGGCGCGGTCAGTGCTGATTGTCATGGGGAATCGCATCCATCCGTGGTCGAGGTCTAGACGGCCGCGGCCGGCTGCCGGAGGGCCGCGGTGAGCGAGGTGATCGTTGCCGCGGTCGAGGGGTCGAGGTCGAGCAACGGCGGGCGCGGGCTGCCCGCCGGGAAGCCGAGGGCGTTGAGGGCTGTCTTGACGGCGGGAATGAACGGCGCGTTCATGATCGCGTCCATCAAGGGGTAGATCTGCGCCCACTCGGACCGGGCCCGGTTGAGATCGCCCTCGGCCAGCGCGCGGTGGACGGAGACCAGCTCGGCGGCCATCACGTTGGCGGTTCCGGCCATGACGCCCGCGGCACCCTCGCTCAAGGCCGCCAGCAACAGGCTGTCCCATCCGACGAAGGTCGAGACGACGTCTCCGTGGTTGTGGATCAGCTGCCCTGCCTGCGCCAGATCGGCACTGGTGTCCTTGATGTACTGGATGTTGTCGACCTCCCGCGCCAGCCGGCCGACGGTCGCCGGGTCCAGGTTGATGCCGGTGGCAACGGGCAGGTTGTACAGCATGATCGGGATGTCGACGGCGCCGGCGACGGTCCGCAGGTACCGCAGCGTCTCGTCGAGGGTCAGCGGCTCGTAGTACGGGGTGACCACCATCAAGACGGAGGCCCCGGCCTTCTCCGCGTGCCGCGACAGTTCCACGGCTTCAGCAGTGCTGACCGCTCCGGTCTGGGCGACGACCGGGACCCGGCCGGCTGTCTGATCGATCACGGTTTCCACCACGAAGCGGCGCTCCGCCGCGCTCATCGCGGCGAACTCGCCGGTCGATCCACAGGCGACGACGCCGTGGACCCCGGCCTGGATGTTGCGGTCGACCAGTCGGCGCAGGTTGTCCTCGTCGATCTGTCCGGTCGAGGTGAACGGAGTGACGAGAGCCGAGAGGACTCCGCTCAGCTGTGCGGTCATGTCAATGTCTCCTAGCGTCGTACGGCGGTCGACGTCGTCGACACGTGGCTTACGGATGGGCCGACGGGCGATGGATGGCGGGTGCCCTGCCGGTCCGTGGCGAGCAGGCTCTGGGCGTCCTGAGCTGCCGCGAGACCTGTGTGAATGGCCGTCTCGGTGTAGAGCGTGCCCAGGTAGTCGCCGGCCAGGAATACCCGGCCGCCCGTGCGGGTCAGCACCGGCTGCAGCTTGCCTCGCCCCGGGAAGCAGTACGGCGCACCGGTCGGCCACCGCTGCACCTCGGCCTCGACGACGTTGTCGGCGAAGTTGGGGAGCACCTGATCCAGGTCGTCGAGGTAGGTCTTACGGATCTCGTCGTCATCGAGCTCGAGAAGGTCGCGCGCGAGGCCGGCCGGGGAGAACGTCATGATGCTGCTCCCGGGGCGCCGCTCGGCCTCATAACCGCGGGCGATGTTGGACATGTTGAGCGCCACGTTGAACGAGCGCTTCGGGGTCGCAATAGCGTAGGCGTCGTCCCAGACCCGGCGCTCGGTCTCGTCGGTGAGGAAGGCCGCGCTCACGTAGGGCCCATAGACGACCTTCGACAGCGCGTCCCGGACGTCGCGATCCAGGTCGACCCCGACGCGATGGCTCACCGTGGCCGGAGTGGCGAGGACGACGCAGCGAGCCTCGACCTCGTGCTCGACTCCGTGCTGCCGGTAGCGGACGAGCACGGAGTGCCGCTTCTGGATCACTTCGTCGACGGCCGCGCCGAGCTGAACGCGGTCCGCGAGCGCCGCGGCGATCCCTTCGGTCAGCGTCGACGGCCCGCCGAGGATGCTGCGGGACAGCCCGGCGCCGATGTTCCAGACCAGGCTGAAGTACCCGACGCCGGCGCCGGCGGAGATCTCGTGCAGGTCCGCGGCAGAGCGGGTGACCGTGGGCTTGAACAGCGCCTCGGCGTCCGGCGAGAGTTCCCCGATGAAGTCGGCGAAGCTGCGGTCGTTCATGAAGTCGTAGACCCGCTGCTGCCGCGCGGCCTCGTCCTCCCCGGTGCGGAGCTCGACGATCCTGGCGTACTTCGCGACCGCGAGCCTGACCTTGGCCCCGGCCCTCAACAGCGACAGCCGGGAGGGCCACGACATCGGGATCCGCAACGGGTAGGCCTCCACGCGGCCGCTCAGCAGGAGCTTGCCGTTCATGGCCAGACCAGTGAGCGAACCGGGCACCGCGACCGAGTCGATCCCGGTGTCTCCCAGCAACCAGGCGGTCGACGAGTTGCCGCCGGCGTACACATGTCCGCCCCAGTTCAGCCAGTACTGGCCGCGGCGCTCGGACCGGATCCGCCCACCGACGCGGTGGCCGGCCTCGAGCAGCACCGTGTCCCAGTGCCGGAGGCGCCACCCGGCGGCCAAACCGGCGATTCCGCCTCCAACGATCACGACATCTCTCATGGAGGTGCCCTTCTACGCGATTCCCCGTGCCTGACTCGGCTGGGACCTCACCGTAGTTTGTGATCACAGATCACGCAAGAGTCGGAGACGCCGCGGCTCCGAGGTGTCTATCGTTGGGCTGTGACCCTTTCGAAGCGGCTCGAGCCGACCCTTCTGACGGACCAGGTGTACGCCGTTCTCCACGAGGCGATCATCACCGGCGAACTCCCCGCTGGGTCCCGCCTGCGGGTCCGGGACATCGCCGCGCAGGTCGGCACCAGCGTGATGCCCGTCCGCGAGGCGATCCGCCGTCTCGAAGAGGCGGGTCTGGCGCAGCGTGAGCCCCACAAGGGTGCGGTGGTGAAGGGCCTGACACTCCAGGAGCTCGTGCACGTGTACGGCGTACGCCGACTGCTCGAGGGCGAAGCCGCGCGGTTGGGCGCCGAGCAGATCAGTGCCGAAGACTGCGCCAGGATGCAGGCCGAGTACGACCTGATGGTCACCGCGATCACCGAACGGCGCGTGGTCGACATCCTCGACCACGACGAGGCGCTGCTGGAGATCCTCTACACCGCCTCCGGCAATCCCGTGCTGGTCAACATGATCCGGACCCTCTGGCAACACTGCCGCGCCTACAAGATCGTCGGCGCGCAGGGCACGCTGTACGCCGAAGGCGAGGACTCGCTGTGGCGCTACCAGAAACGCCTCGTGGCCGCCGCGCGCAAGCAGGACGCCGAGACCGCGAGGTCGGTGTCGGACGCCTCCCTCGACAACGCGACCCTGCGCATCAAAGCCCTCCTGGCCGCCCAGGACGAGGAAGACAAGGCCGGCGTCGTCTGATCACTGTGGTCGCATCACTGGATGCGAGCTGTCGCCGACTGCTCTCTGGTTGAGTCAAAAGAAAGTATCGTCGCATCGTGGTCGCGCCCGTTTCGCAACTCGCTTCGAACGAACGCGAGGCCCTGCTGCGCACTGCCCGGTCGCGGACGACGCCGCAAGGTCTGGCGACCCGGGCTGGACTCGTCGTCGACTGCGCCGATTTCGGCCTGGCCGAAGCTGCCCGCCGATCGTCGGTCAGCCGGGCGACGGCGGCGAAATGGTGGCAGCGCTATCGCGACGGCGGCATCGACGGCCTCGACGACGCCGCTCGCAGCGGTCGCCCGCCGGCCGCTGACGACGTGATCCTCGACGTCCTCGGCTGCGCACTCGACACGCCGCCGGCAGGAGCCAAGCGATGGACGACTCGCGCCGTTGCCGAAGCCACAGGCACCAGCCAAGCCACCGTGAGCCGGATCCGGCGCCGCTACTTTCCTCGCCTCGACCCGGCGCCGGTCGAGGTGCTGCCGCCGTCGACGCTCGTCTATCTCGACGTCCACCCGGCCGGTTGCGTCCTCGGGTTTCATCCGCTGAGCGAGCCGTCGCCCAGCCGCCCACCGGGAGTCCGGCTGGATGCCATGGAGACCGTCCTGTGCGCCGCCCTTCTGTCCGGGCGGATCGCCGGTCACGGACCGGCGCGGGCGGGGGCCGGTGAGCGCGCAATCGCCATACTCAGGCGGGCAGCCGAACGGCTCCCGTCAGTGCGGCCCATCACACTGTTCGTCGACGTGGAACTCACCGCGTCAGCGCACCTGTGGCTGGCAGGCAACCCCGACTTCACGGCGTACTCATTCACCGGCGAGCACTGGCTCGGCCTGCTGCATCGCGTCGCTGACGCAGTCGATCCGACGCAACTCGACGAGCTCCGGGAAATCCAGCGCCTCGTTCGTGTCGCACGCAGCGAGGGCGCCCGCCAGTTCACGTGGTCGCGCGCACCCGAGGCCTCGTCTCTCGCCGGCACCGCCCAGACCGAGCCCCCGGCCGGGGATCTGACGCATGTGGTCCGCGGCATCTGCGCCGCAGTGAGCACAGGCGAACTGCGTGCCGGTGAGGTCCTCTCGGTACGGCGCATCGCCGAACTGTCGGCCGTCTCGTCCGGACGCGCCTCGAATGCCCTTGCGCAATTGGCCGAGGAAGCGCTGATCGACAAGCGCAGTGGCCGGTACCGACTCCCGGTTCCCACGCCCCGGGACGTGGTCGAGACCTACACGGCACGCGGCCTGCTCGGCACGGCGATCGCGCGTCGTCTCGCGTCCGTGGACCATCCGCTGCCGCCGGGTGTCGACGACCACTACGCCGGTCTGGTCCGATGCGACGAGCTCGAGCTCGTCCTCGAGGCCGGCGCCATCGACCTGGACCTGCAGGACGAGCTGGCACAGGCGGCGGCCATGCCGCGGGTGGGGTGGATGTTCATCCGCCTGACCCTCCAGCTGCGCATCTTCATCACCATCTTCGGGTTGAGCTACCGCTACCCCACCGGCGAGATCCTCGCCGACGACCGGCGGATCCTGGACGAGATCCGCCATCGCGATCCGGACGCCGCCGTCGCGGCCTGGCGCAGCAAGATCGACAACTGCGCCCACTTCATGCTCACCCATCTGTCGGCCATCCGGTGATCGGTCGCCGGTCACGAACTTCTGACTCGAACCGCTGAGCTCTCCTGAACTCTGGACGCCCTTTCCGTGCCGGTTGCACGCTGCCGGGCAAGTCCGACGACGGGAGTGAACGATGGCATCTCTGGACAACAAAGCTGAAAGTTCGCCCCACAGCGACGCGGCGTTCAAGCGCCGCTTCATGCGAAGGCTGACCGGCGTCCTGCTCGGTGGGATGTTCCTCGACGGGTACATCCTCGGCGTGATCGGTCCGGTGGCCGGCGAGATGGAGGCCGACCTGCACCTGTCGGCGATGTGGGTCGGCCTGATCGCCGCCGCCCCGCTGTTCGGCATCTTCATCGGTTCGCCGCTCGGCGGCTGGGCGACCGACAAATGGGGCCGCAAACCGATGTTCCTCGTGGACATGGGATTGTTCGTCTGCGCTTCGGCACTCCAGTTCGCCGTCTCGTCGGCACAGTTCTTCGTCGACTCCGCCGTACAGCTGTTCGTCGTACGGTTGCTGATGGGCATTGCCATCGGCGGTGAGTACTCCATCGGCTGGCCGCTGATGTCGGAGTTCGCCCCCGCCCGCCTCCGCGGCCGGCTGCTCGGCGCCACCGTGGTCGCCTGGTACGCGGGCTTCATGGTCGCCTTCATCGTGGGCCACGTGCTGATCACGTCGACCGAACTGGGCTGGCGGCCCATCCTGGGATCGAGCACGTTGATCGCGGTGATCCTGTTCATCGCCCGGCTCGGTCTGCCCGAGTCGCCCCACTGGTTGCTGAACAAGGGGCGCCGGCGGGAAGCTCTCGACATCGCGGGCCGGTACATGGAGAGCTCGGCGGATGTGGCCGACGTCAAGCGGGAAGAGTCCCACCAGCAGGCGGCCAACGGGAGTTTGATGAGCCTGTTCTCCGCGCAGAACTGGCGGGCGACTCTGTTCACCTCGGGCTTCTGGTTCTGCGCGGTCACGCCGTACTTCGCGATCGCCACCTTCGCCGACAGCGTGCTCGAGAAGTACGGCCTCAGCGGGAACCTCACCGGCGGAGTCGCCCTCTCCGCACTCGCTCTGGCAGGCGTCGTCGTCACCGTCCTGCTGATCGACAAGGTCGGCCGCCGGGCTCTCACCGTCCCACCGCAGTGGCTGTGCACTGTTCTTCTCGCGGTCATCGCCCTCTGGGCAGGCGCGCCGCCGTTCGTCGTACTCGCGTTGTTCCTGGTCTTCTCGTTCTTCAACGCGATGTACAACACGCTGACGAGCGTCTACCCGGGAGAGGTCTTCCCGACCGAGGTCCGCGGGATCGGGACCGGCTTCGCGGCCGCCGTCAGCCGGATCGGCGCCGGCCTCGGCACGTTCCTGCTGCCGGTGTCGATGTCAGCCCTCGGGATCGGCCCGAGCATGCTGATCGCAGCCGGCATCGCGGCCCTCGGCGCCGCGTTGTCCCAGTGGCTGGCCCCGGAGACGAAGGGCAAGAGCCTCAGCGAGACAGCCGCGGTGTACTCGCACTAGCCGGGCGCCACAACGGCCCCGCCCCTCTCTGGGGTCGGGGCCGTTCGCACGCCTGCCCGCGCTGCAACGGACCAATCTAAAAGAAACCGCGGTGAACGCTTGTGAGATCTGTGATCACATCCTATGGTCTTGCCCTGAGACCCGCATCACAGGTCCGACGACGTTCCAGTGATGTGCCGAGTGCCGGCGAGCCCGCCCCGCGCCGCCGGGACCGTGCAGCAACCGCCCGAGTGCGTGCGCCGTACCGAGGGAACGACAGGGAGAACGAGATGGCATCGCCACCGACGATGATCGAGGTGCAGGACCTGACGAAGGTCTATCAGGCCGAGCGGGAGCGCTCCTGGGGCCGAGCCAAGCCACGTGACCCTGGGCGGCGGCCGGCGGTCGACTCGGTCTCGTTCGAAGTGGCCCGCGGCGAACTGTTCGTCATCATGGGCCTGTCCGGATCAGGTAAGTCGACGCTGCTCAGAATGCTCAACCGGCTGGTCGAGCCGACCGCCGGGACCGTGACCGTGGATGGTGTCGAGATCAGCTCCGCCGCTCCCCGCGAGCTCCGCCGCCTCCGGAACAACACCGTCAACATGGTCTTCCAGCACTTCGCGATCTTTCCGCACCGCACGCTGCTGGAGAACGTCGCCTACGGCCTGCAGATCCGCGGCGTGCCGACGGCCGAGCGGGTCGAGCGCGCGAACTGGGCGCTGAACCGGGTCGGCCTGAAGGACTGGGGTGACGAACTGCCGTCCGCGCTGTCCGGCGGTATGAGGCAGCGCGTCGGGCTGGCCAGGGCGCTGGCCACCGATGCCGAGATCCTGCTCATGGACGAGCCCTTCAGTGCGCTGGATCCCTTGATCCGCAGGGACATGCAAGACCTCCTGCTCGACCTGCAGAGCCAGCTCAAGAAGACGATCGTGTTCGTGACCCACGACCTCAACGAGGCGATGCGCCTCGGTGAGCGGATCATGGTCATGCGCGACGGCAAGCTGATCCAGCTCGGCACCGGATCGGACATCCTGTCCAACCCGGCCGACGACTACGTGGCCGACTTCGTCTCCGACGTCGACCGCTCCCGCGTCGTCACCGCCGAACGAGTCATGCGCGAGCCCGCGGTCATGGCGGGGAGCACGGACCTGACGAACGTCGCCACCGTGGTCAAGGACACCCGGCTGATGGACATCTTCCCACTCATCGGCGAGGGCAGTACGCCGGTCTGCGTCCTGGACGACTCCGGTCGCCTCGTCGGTGAGATCTCCAGCACCACCCTCGTCCAGGCCTTGGCAGGTGGTCGCCATGCGTGACATCCCGGTGGGAGACGCCACCGAGCAGGTCGTCGACTGGATGCGCGAGAACCTCGCGGCCTTCTTCGACGCGATCTCCGCGGTCATGTTGTGGTGCGTCGACATCATCCTGCAGGCCCTCACCGCGCCGCACCCACTCGTCGTCACGGCGGCGGCGGCCGCTCTGGCACTGTGGGCCCGCGGCATCGGCCTCGCCGTCTTCACGATCGCCGGCATGCTTCTCATCCAGGGCATGCAGCTGTGGACACAGGCGATGGAGAGCCTCGCGGTGGTCATCGTGGCTTCGATCCTCGCGGTCGGGGTCGGGATCCCGGCCGGGATCTGGGCGGCCAGGAATCGCGCGGCCAATCACTTCCTGCGTCCCGTGCTCGACCTCATGCAGACGCTGCCCGCGTTCGTCTACCTGATCCCGGCGGTCTTCTTCTTCGGGATCGGACTCGTCCCGGGCGTCGTCGCCACGTTCATCTTCGCCATCCCGCCGGCGGTGCGGCTCACCGAGCTCGGCATCCGGCAGGTCGACAAGGAAATGGTGGAGGCGGCCGCCGCGTTCGGCGCGACACCCAACCAGACCCTGCGGCAGGTCCAGCTCCCGCTGGCGATCCCGTCCATCATGGCCGGCCTCAACCAGGTCATCATGATGTCCCTGTCCATGGTGGTCATCGCCGGCCTCGTCGGCGCCGGCGGCCTCGGCTCCGTGGTGGTGACCGGCATCAGCCGGCTCGACATCGGGGTCGGCTTCGAAGGCGGCCTGGCCGTGGTCTTCCTCGCCATGTACCTGGACCGCGTCACCGGGGCGTTCCCCCGGGAGCGCAGCCGCCGACGAACGCGCCGCGCCCCTGCCGGCACTCCCGCGCCGGCGCCCGAGCCGGCCGCGGACCCCGAACCGGTCGCCGCCCCCGCGAAGACCCCCGCCTGAACGAGCGGTCGCCGTACCAACTCCCCTGAAAGGAACACCCATGTCCCACCTCGGAAGGCGGCGCATGCCGCGGTTGACGGCCGTGGTCGCTCTCGCGGTCGCCCTGTTGCTTGCCGCCTGCAGCGGTAACACCCAGTCCGTCAGTTCGAACGGCGGTGGCGGCGACGACAAGTCCGTCACGATCGGCTACGTGCCGTTCGACGAAGTGATCGCCGTCAGCTACCTGTGGAAGAACCTGCTCGAGAAGCAGGGCTACCAGGTCGAGATGCAGCAACTCGAGGTCGCCACCGTGTACCAGGGCGTCGCCAACGGCCAGCTCGACGTCTTCTTCGGTGGCGTGCCGATCACGCACAAGGACTACTGGGACCGGTTCGGCAAGGACTTCACCACTGTCGGCCAGTGGTACGACACCTTGCTGCAAGGCATCGCGGTGCCGAACTACTCGGGCCTGAAGAAGCTCAGCGACCTGCAGGGCAAGTCCGCGCAGTTCGGCGGGCAGATCGTCGGCATCGAGGCCGGGTCCGGTCTGATGCGGCAGACGAGCCAGGACGCCACCAAGACCTACGACCTGTCCGGCTACAAGATCATCGACGGCAGCACACCGGCCATGCTGGCCGCGCTGGACAAGGCGATCGCGCAGAAACAGAACATCGCGGTGACGCTGTGGACACCGCACTGGGCCTTCGAACGGTACCCGATCACCATGCTCCAGGACGACAAGAAGGCCTACCCGGGCAACGACACCTACAAGGTTGTCGTGAGCAAGGACTTCGCCGCGAACTCGGCGGTCGTGGACGAGTGGAAGGGATTCCACATGACCGAGGACCAGCTCTCCACGCTCATGCTGGACATCACCAACGCCGGTCAAGGTAAGGAAGACACCGCCGTCCAGGACTGGATCGCCAAGAACCAGGCGGTCGCGGACGGCTGGACCGCCAAGAAGTAGCTTGCTGCGGAGGTGGTTGTCGCCGGATCAGAGCAGGGCCCGGACCTCCTGCTCGAAGTGGACGACATGGTTGCGGGCCAGCTCGGCCGCTCCGTCCGCGTCGCCGGCGACGACCGCTTCCAGGAGCGGGCCGTGCTCACTGATATGGCCGGCCATACCCGGCAGGCGCTGGATGAACAGGCACCAGATCCGGTTCGCCAGGTTGTCGTAGCGGACCAAGGTGTCCTCGAGGTACGGGTTGTGTGTCGCCGCGTACAGCGCGCGGTGCGCCTGCAGGTCCAATCGCATCAGGTCGCGCGCCTCCATCCGCGAGGTCGCGTCCGACTGAAGCGTGTCGGCCAACTCGCGCAGCGACGCACGCTCGGGTGCGGTGGCCCGGCGCGCCGCTCCCGCAGCCGCGATCGGCTCCAGGTGCTGACGCACCTCGGAGATGTGGGCCAGATCGGTGATGTTGACGTCGGTGGCGAAGGTGCCGCGCCGCGGATAAGCGACGACCAGTCGCTCGTAGGCGAGCCGCTTCAGGGCCTCCCGGACCGGAGTGCGGCCGATGCCCAGCACAGCGCCCAGCTGATCCTCGTTGATCGGGCTGCCGGGACGAATATCCAGCATCACCAGGCGATCGCGGATCTCGTGGTAGGCGCGGTCCGACAGCGATTCGGCCGCGTCCCCCGCCAGGACGGCGCGGCCCAGACCGTGAGAAGTGTTGACGTGCTCCGACATATGACGTACGTTACCGGAACAATTGATATATCAGTTGGTTTTCAATCGTGCACCAGGGTGGAGGCCCTCATCGTGACCGCATCCCATGACCTCGGCCTCGCGGCGTTCGACCCTGAGGTCCACCGCGCCATCACCGCCGAGCTCCACCGCCAGCAGTCGACGCTGGAGATGATCGCGTCGGAGAACTTCGCGCCGCGGGCGGTCATGCAGGCCCAGGGTTCCGTCCTCACGAACAAGTACGCCGAGGGTTATCCGGGGCGCCGGTACTACGGTGGCTGCGAGCACGTCGACGTGGTCGAGCGGCTCGCGATCGACCGGGTCAAGGCGCTGTTCGGCGCGGAGGCGGCGAACGTGCAGCCGCACTCGGG
>NZ_JBFAHB010000081.1:0-39811 GCF_040653975.1 Kribbella sp. NPDC050820 | reverse complement strand
CCAGTTGGGTGAGCAGCAGGTCGAGCGCGACCACCTGCTCGGCGGTCTGCACCTTCGGCAGCATGATGCAGTCCAGGTTCGCGTCACCAACGCGGGGGACTAACCCTCGAGGGCTGCTCGGAGTTTGCCGGCGTATTCGGAGGCTTCGGTTTCGTCGGTGTACTTGGTGCGGGGCCAGAAGAAGCCGCGTAGGCCGTCGCCCTTCGTCCGGGGTACGACGTGGACGTGGAGATGCGGCACGGACTGCGACACCACGTTGTTGACGGCAACGAACGACCCCTGCGCGCCGAACGCCGTACGCACCGCCGCGGCCACCGACCGCGCCGCACCGAACAGCGGCACAGTCAGCTCGTCAGGCAGTTCAACAAGCGTCGGCACATGCTGCCGCGGCACCAGCAGCGTGTGCCCCTTGAACACCGGACGTACGTCGAGGAACCCGACGACCTCCGGGGTGTCCAGCACGATCTGGGCCGGGGTGGACCCGGCGATGATGGAGCAGAACAGACAGTCGGCCATCAGCCAAGCTTCTCGTCCTCGAAGCACCAGCGCCAAGTCTCACCCGGCTCGAAGCTCCGCATCACCGGGTGCTTGCTCAGCGCGTAGTGCTTGCTGGCGTGCTTCATCGGCGACGAGTCGCAGCACCCGACGTGCCCGCAGCCGAGGCACAGCCGCAGATGCACCCACGTCCCGCCCATAGCCAGGCACTCCTCACACCCATCCGGCGTGTTCGGCGTCAGCACCAGTGGCGCGCTCTCCAGGTGCTCGCACGCACCAGCAGCAGACGGCGGCACCCGCAGGTCCTCGGACCGCCCACCAACGTCGTCGTCCTCCTCGCGGTCGAGCATGGACTCCTCGACGTCGAGCGCGATCTGCGCCCGCTGCAGCACCTCGTCGGCCACCAGCCCCGCGTCCCGCACCTTCAGGATGTGCGCACGCTCGGCCTCGAGCATCTCCATCCGCAACCGCCGGTACGCCTCACTCGGCGTCTCGTACTCGGTCTCCGGCCGCCCGAGCCGCTCCCAGGCCGCCTGCGCCCGCGACTCGCCCCGCTGCCGGAGCACCTTGAGCACGGTCGGCGGGTCCTCGGGCGAGGACACCTCCTCCAGCTTCTCCATCGCCGCCCGATGCGCACCTTGCAGTACGGCGGCCTCCTGCAACGCATCCTCCGCCGGATCAGGACCGGGCAAGCGCAGTCGCCGTACCAGCCAGGGAAGCGTCGAGCCCTGGACCAGCAGCGTGCCCGCTGTCACGGCCAGCGCGATGAAGACGAGCACCTCGCGATGCGGCGTGTCCTCGGGCAGCGTGAACACCGCCGCCAGCGTGACCACGCCGCGCATGCCCGCCCACGAGACGACGATCAGGCTCTGCCACGAGACCGGCCCGGGTCGCGATCGGCCGAGGATCTTCCGGGACAGGAAGGTGGTCGGGATGACCCAGATCGGCCGCAGCAGGACGACGGCCAGGAACACGGCGATCGTCGAGGCCGCGATCAGCCACCCGGGCAGCGGGCTTTCCGCGAGGTCGTCGAGGATCCACCGGGTCTGCAACCCGATCAGCAGGAAGACGGTGTTCTCCAGCAGGAACTGGAACGTCCGCCAGTTGGTCCGCTCCGACATCCGGGACTTGGCGGACTGGATGACCGGCGCCTTGTGGCCGAGGATCAGGCCCGCGACGACGACGGCGAGGACGCCCGAGGCGTGGATCTCCTCCGCGGCGATGTAGGCGATGAAGGGCGCGGTCAGGCTGAGCGTGGTGTCGAGGACCGGATCGGTGAACCGCTTGCGGATCTTCGCCAGCAGGATCGCCACGGCGAGGCCGACCGCCACGCCTCCGCCGGCCGCCAGGAGGAAGTCGAGGCTGACGTCCAGGACCGTCGGGGTGACGACCGCGGCCGCGATCGCGGTCCGCAGGCAGACCAGAGCGGTGGCGTCGTTGACCAGGCTCTCGCCCTCGAGGATCGTGACCACGCGGCGGGGGAGACCGACGCGCTTGGCGATCGCGGTCGCAGCGACTGCGTCCGGCGGCGCGACGACGGCGCCGATCGCGAACGCGGCCCAGAGCGGCAGCGGCTCCTGCCCCTGCGCCTCGGCGACGGAGCCGAGCAGCCAGTACGCGACCGCGCCGACGCCGAGCGCGGTGAACACGACGAGACCGACCGACAGCAGGCCGATCGAGCGGCGGTGCTTGGTGAAGTCGACCAGGCTGGTCCGGATCGCGGCGGCGTACAGCAGTGGTGGCAGGAAGCCGACCAGGACCACCTCGGGCTCGAGCTCGACCCGGGGGACGAACGGGAGGTACGACGCGGCGATCCCGAGGACGACGAGTAGGAGGGGAGCCGAGATCCCGAGCCGCCGGGCCAGCGCGGCCCCGGCCGCGACCACGGCGACGAGGGCCACGACCTCGATCGCTATATGCACGGGCACAGTCTCGCAGCTTCGGCCGCCTGGTTCGCCCAGAGCGGAGCCGGGATCTGGTCAGCGTCGCCGGGGTCGTCTAACGTGTGCGCAGCGGGATCCGTCGATCACGGGGAGTGACTGATGCATCGTCGTGTGGCTGCGCTGGTTGGTTCGCTCGGTTTGCTGGGTTCCACGCTGGTCGCGCTGCCCGCGGCAGCCGAAGCCAGTACCGGTTGCGTGGCCTCGGTGCCCGAGCCGGGTACGACGACACCAGTCAAGATCTGCTACTCGCTGTTCAAGCCCTTCGGCGCATCTGCGTCGCACACCGTCCCGATGATCATGCACAGCCACGGCTGGGGCGGCAGCCGGACGAAGGACCCGGCCGCATTCAAGGGCTGGCTCGATGCGGGGTTCGGCGTCCTCAGCTTCGACCAGCGCAGCTTCGGCGAGAGCACCGGCGTCGCGCACGTGATGAACCCCGACTACGAGGGCCGCGATGTGGTCACGCTCGTCGACCTGGTCGCCGGCCTGGACTGGGTGACTCGGGAGGCGCCCGGTGATCCGCTGCTCGGCGCGATCGGCGGGTCGTACGGCGGCGGGTTCCAGTTCGCCGGCGCGTTCACCGAGCTCCGCGACAGCGGGCGGACGCGGTTCGACGCGATGGCGCCCGAGGTGACCTGGTGGGACCTGAAGCAGAGCCTCGCGCCGGACGAGGCAGCCCGGACGATGTGGCTGTCGCTGCTGTACGCGGGTGGCGGCACGCACCTTCCACCGGCCGTGTCGGCGGCGTTCGTCGTACTGATCGCCACCGGAGCCTGGCCGCAGGGGAAGGCTGGGCGGGACCTTGACGCGTTCTTCGCCAAGAACGGGCCGGCTTGGCACGTGGCACAGGGGCGGAAGCTGGACATCCCGGTGCTGTTCGGTCAGGGGATCTCGGACAACCTGTTCAACCTCAACCAGGGGCTGGCCAACTTCGAGCGGGCGCTGACACCCAAGGCTCGGGCGCGGTCGATCTTCGTCGGGTACAACGGCGGTCACGCGCTGCCGAGCGTGCTGCCGCCGGGGTACGCCACCCCAGGCGACCCGTGCTCGATCGCGCTCGGCTCGTCGAGCTTCTCCGGCCTCGCGCTGCGGTTCATGGCGACCAAGTTGTTGGGCAAGGCGACAGATCTCTCCGGGCATGGCGCCTACCACCTGGCGACCGCGGACGGGCGTTGCCTGACGCAACAGAAACTGCAGGCGAACGCCCGCTACAAGGTCGGCAAGATCGCGACGCCGACCGGGGCCGGCCTGCCGGTGAACGTGAAGGTTGCCGCCGGCCCGTTGACGGTCGCCGGCGTACCGCGCGTGGACGCCCGCGTCTACACCGTCGTACCGGACTCGGGCGTGTTCCTCGCGTTGAGCGTCGGGACGAACCCGTTGACCGCGAAGGTCGTGCAGAACAACACGATGCCGCTGCGGGAGAAGCAGGTGGTGAAGGGGGAGCGCCGGTCGATCGAGCTGCCGGCCGTCGCGGTCGACGTGCCGGCCGGGAAGAACCTCTACCTCACCGTCACCCCGGTCGCCGACATGTTCGCCGGCCAGCGCGGACTCCTGCCCGGCGCCCTACTGCTGAAGGACACCTCGCTGAGTCTTCACCGCACCCGGTCGAGGTAGGTCTTGTAGACGCTGAGGAACGGCTCCTCGGTCCCGACCACGCCGGCCAGCCAGTCGCACGTCGTACGCGCGGTCTCGATCACGCCGGCCGGGTAGCCGTACCTCACCTGGTGCTCGGCGAACTCGTCCTCGTCGTCGATGATGATCGTGCCGTCGCGTTTCTTGATGACGTCCAGGTCGAGGTCGATCATCGTGAACACGTCCTCGCCGAACTCCACCGGCGTGGTGATGTCGCAGTAGATCTCCGTCGACCGCGGCTCGTCGTTGAACATCGCCGTGAACCACCGGTCCCGCGGAAACAGCTGCACGTGAGCCTGCTCCTGCACCACTTCCGGCTCGTCCCCCCGCTGCGACACCGACAACGCCGGCGCCCCGAGCCAAACGCCGTACTCGTCCTCACCCAAGTACCGCATCCACTGATGCCAATGCAGCCCCTCGTCGTACTTCCGGTAAACCACCCTGACATCACGCATACGCCAAAACCTATCCCGCGCGGGTGTTACACGAATTGCAGGTTCCTGCAGTTTCGTGGCCCTGAGCGCACCTCATCGACGAAGATGGCCCGTCGGTCGATCCTCGGAGGGGCGAATGGTGGGGTGGGGTCAACGGAGCCGGCTACGGCTCGCGGTGGCGATCGCGGCGGCGGCGCTGGGCGTCGGTGTGCTGTCGGGGCCGGCGGCCGCTGCGGACGAACCGCCGACGCCGCCGGCGGTCACGGCGACGTACCAAGGTGCGGAGCTGGCGAACTGCCTGGACCAGCCGGTCTGCCCGAAGGTCGTGGTGTTCGACGACCCGGTGACCTTCACCTTGACGGCGACCTCGCCGGATGTGGTGCGGTTCCGGTACTACTTCCTCGGCGGGAACTACAGCGAGGTCGAAGGCCCGACCGCGACACTCGACCTGCGGCCGCCGGACGACGGGCTCATGCGGCTGGCGGTGCAGAGCATCAACTCGATCGGTCAGTTCAGCGCCACGACGTACTTCATGTTCAACGTCGCTCCGGCGCCGGGGCCGGTCGGCTCGTGGACCTTCGACGACGGCAACGGTACGACGGCGGCCGATGGTCCCGGTCTGACGCATCCGCTCACGTTGCACGGGGGAGCGGCGTTCGACGGCAAGGGCCGGCTGCAGGGGGCGATGGCGCTGGACGGCGTTGACGGCTACGCGCAGGCGAGCGAGTCGGTGATCGACACGTCGAAGAGCTTCACGATCGCGGGCTGGGCGCGGCCGACGAGCGCTAGTCGGCTCGGGGTCGTCGCTGCGGTCAACGGGACCAACAGCCCGTCGGTGGCGCTCGGGTTCGACCCGTCGACCAAGCGGTGGGTGTTCGCCCGTACGTCGGCTGACGTACAGACGCCGACGCTCTACCGCGCCTCGTCGAAGGAGGCTCCTGTCAACGGCGCTTGGGCTCACCTGTTGGCGTCGTACGACGCTGGCGCTCATGAGCTCCGGTTGTTCGTCAACGGGCGACTGCAGCAGACCACGGCCGTCCCGGCGGCAGCCGCTTGGAAGGCCGACGGCCCGTTGACCCTGGGGCGGGGTGTTTACGCGGGTACGGCGGTTGGTTCGTTCGCGGGCTCGTTGGACCACTTGCAGGTTTGGCAGCGTGTGCTTCGTGCCGAGGAGATCTCGGGGCTGCAGGAGCCGCGCAGTCCCAGCGGGCCGATCGAGTCCGGGATCGCAGCGCATTGGCCGCTCGACTCCGCCGTACGGGGAACCGATCGGGTCTGGCGGACGGCGGAGACGGTGCGTGGCGCCGATCTGACGGTGTCGGGCTTCGGTGGTGACCAGTCTCAGGCGTTCGTCGAGGACGCCGAGCGTGGGCGGGTGCTGGCGATGACCGGTGCCTCCCGGGAGTCGGTGAGCCTCGGCCGGCCAGTGATCGATGGGAGCTCGAGCTTCTCGGTGGGGGTGTGGGTGAAGGTCGGCGACCCGTCGAAGCCGATGGTCGTCGCCCGCCAGGGAACCAGCACCAAGGACACCTGGCGGTTCGAGTACAAGCCCGTCGACGAGTACTCGTACCAATGGGTCTTCGCCCGCGGGAACGCCGACTCGGAGACCGAAACAGTCGCCACCTCGACGGCCGACCGCGAGCTCGAGCCGGCTGCGGGCTGGCACCTGCTCATCGGCACCTACGAATCCACCGGCCAGAACGCCCTCGGCGACCCCACCGGCCGGATCACCCTGACCGTCGACCTCAGGGCCGGCAGCGGCAGCACCCAGACCTACCTGGCTCCCACCCGCGCCGGCAGCACCGTCCTGGGCACCCCCGGCCCCATCGGCATCCCGTTCACCGGCCGCCTCGACGACGTCCGCATCTACGCCGGCGCTCTCGCCCAGTCCAAAGCCTGCACCGAATGGCCCGAACTCCAGGCCTGCGGCTCCTAACTGTCCCTCTCCTTCGCCGACGTAGGGGGGCCTATCCGGCGAGGGAGAGGGCCCCATCACTACCCTCGGAGCTCCCATGCAAAGGATTCAGGTTCGGAGCTTCATCCGGATCGGCGGCCATTTCCTGCCCATCCAGGAGATCCAGCACTACGACGGTGATCGCCAGTACGTCCCCGCCGCAGTCAGCCTGGTCATCGACGGCGTTGAGGTTCTCGGCACCGACCTCTGGGACGACGTGGTGTGAGTAGGTATGCGATCTCCGACGGGCGTTATCTCGGCGGTGAGCCGACGGGGTGACCGCGACCCGAGGCACCGGCACCCGACGGGTTCGCGGGTGCAGGGCGGTGTGTCGGGGTGCGCCTTCGAATGGCCGCTGACAGCCGTCTTTCCGGAAGGAAGGTGCCATCGAGAGGCACTTTCTTTCCGGAGAGTTGGCTGGACCGGGGTGCCCACGGTGACCGCCGTCGCGTTGGATGCGGTACGCGTGTGCAGGTCGGCGTTGGCGGACCGCGGGCGGTTGAGGGCGGGCGGGTGGCCCGCAAAGGGCGGCGATAAGCCGCAAACGGCGGCGATAGCCCGGCAGGGCGCGGGCGGTAGGCCGCAAGCGGCGGCCGTAGCCGGCAAGGGGGAGGACGGCGATGAGCCGGGGGTGGGTGGGGGCGGGCGTAGCGGTCGCGAGGGACGAGCGGCTGCGGAGCGCGGGTGGGCTGGACCTAGGAGCTCAGGGAGCGGGTTTGGTCTAAGTAGGGCTTGTAGGCGGTGGTGAAGGGTTCTGTGGTGGTGATGTGGGTGGCCAGCCAGGCGCAGGTGGCTTGGGCGGTGGCTACTACCTGGGGTGGGTAGTTGTACTTGACCTGGTGGGCGTGGAACTCGTCCTCGTCCATGACGCGGACGGTGCCGTCTCGCATCAGGCGGATGTCGAGGTCGAGGTCGACGGCGGTGACGGTGTCGACGCCGAACTCGGGCGGCATGGTGACGTCGCAGTAGATCAGGGTCTGGTGCGGTTCGTCATTGAAAAGGGCGCTCCACCACTGGCCGCGGGGGAAGAGCCGGACGCGGTGGTGGTCGATCGTCTTCCAGCTGCCGTCGGCGCGCTGGCCCTGGGTGCCGGGGACCGAGCCGACCCACAGGCCGTGCTCGTCCTCGCCGAGCCGGAACGCTTCCACGAGGCGATGCGGCTGTCCGTCGTACTTCCGGAACAGCGTCCTCACCATGTCCATGCCGTCACTCTAGGTGAAACCCGAACAAACCAGGCCCACCGTGCATCCCAGAGTGTGAGATATCCCCAAGTGCCCGCGCGAGTTCGGAAACCGGGCGCGGGGTGCATAGACTCAAGCATTCGAGGACGACCCGCGGGAGGAGCTCGATGCGCGTGCTGGAGACGGTCGGAGGGCCGGCGGACCTCAAGAAGCTGACCGGTCAGCAGCTCACCGATCTCGCCGCAGAGATCCGGGACGTGCTGGTCGAGACGGTGTCGCGGACCGGGGGGCACCTGGGCCCGAACCTGGGCATGGTGGAGATCACGCTGGCGATGCACCGGGTGTTCGACTCGCCGCGGGACCGGCTGGTCTACGACACCGGTCACCAGACGTATGTGCACAAGCTGCTGACCGGCCGGGCGCCGAAGTTCGACACGCTCCGTCAGCAGGGCGGCCTGAGCGGCTACCCGAACCAGGCCGAGTCCGACCACGACATCGTCGAGAACAGCCACGCCTCGACCGCGCTGTCGTACGCCGACGGCCTGGCCAAGGCGTACAAACTCCGCAAGGAGGACCGGCACGTGGTCGCGCTGATCGGCGACGGCGGCCTGACCGGCGGGATGGCCTGGGAGGCGCTGAACAACATCGCCGCCGCCAAGGACCTGAAGCTGGTCGTCATCGTCAACGACAACGGCCGCTCCTACAGCCCGACCGTCGGCGGCCTGGCGACGCACCTGACCAGCCTGCGCACCAACCCGCGGTACGAGAAGATCCTCGACCTGATCAAGAAGAACCTGGGCCGTACGCCGTATGTCGGCCCGCCGATGTACGAGGTGCTGCACGGGATCAAGAAGGGCCTGAAGGACATGCTCGCCCCGCAGGGCATGTTCGAGGACCTCGGCCTCAAGTACGTCGGTCCCGTCGACGGCCACGACCGTCAGGCGATGGAGGACGCGCTCCGCAACGCGAAGTCGTTCGGCGGGCCGGTGATCGTGCACGCGGTGACCAAGAAGGGCTTCGGGTACGCCGCCGCCGAGCAGGACGAGGAGGACAACTTCCACCAGGTCCGGCCGTTGAACAAGCCACGGGGCTGGACCGATGTGTTCGCCGACGAGCTGGTCCGGATCGGTCACCGCCGGCCCGACGTGGTCGCGATCACCGCCGCCATGCTGCACCCGACCGGGCTGGCGCAGTTCGCGCAGGAGTTCCCGGACCGGACCTTCGACGTCGGCATCGCCGAGCAGCACGCGGTGACCAGCGCGGCCGGCCTGGCGATGGGCGGTCTGCACCCGGTCGTCGGCCTGTACGCCACGTTCCTCAACCGGGCGTTCGACCAGCTCCTGCTCGACGTCGCGCTGCACAAGTGCGGCGTCACGTTCGTGCTGGACCGCGCGGGTGTCACTGGTGATGACGGCCCGAGCCACAACGGCATGTGGGACATGTCGATCCTGCAGCTCGTCCCCGGCCTCCGGCTGGCCGCGCCACGTGACGGCAAGCGGCTGAAGGAGCTGCTCAACGAGGCGGTCGACGTCTCCGACGCCCCGACCGTGCTGCGGTACGCGAAGGGCGAGGTGTTCCCGGACATCGAGGCGATCGACCGGATCGGTGAGCTCGACGTCCTGGAGCGGACCGGCACCGACGTGCTGCTGGTCGGGATCGGCTCGATGGCGGCCACGGCGATGGATGTCGCCAACCGGCTGGAGGCCCAGGGCTTCGGCGTCACCGTGGTCGACCCGCGCTGGGTGAAGCCGGTCGACCCGAAGCTGGTCGAGCTGGCGGCGAAGTTCAAGTACGTCGTGACCGTCGAGGACAACGGCCGCGCCGGGGGCTGCGGGTCGATGATCGCGCAGGCGCTCCGCGACGCCGGGGTGACGACGCCGGTCCGCGACTTCGGCATCCCGCAGCAGTTCCTCGAGCACGCCAAGCGTCCCGCCGTACTGCAGGAGATCGGGCTGACCGGACAGGAGCTGGCCCGGGACATCACCGAGCTGATCGCGCAGCGCTCCGGCGACCCGATGAGCGAGCCCGACCCGGCGCGCGGCCGCCCCGGCGGCGCCTGAGCCGGCCGACATGTCCGGGCGTCACGCCACGCCCCCGAAGAGCCGGCATGCGGCCGCCAAGGGCACGAGGTTCTGGCCGCTGCTGCTGTCGCTGGCCCTGGTGGCCGCCGCGGTCGGCGGCGGTCTCGCCCTGCACCGGTCGAGTGACCGCGCCGAGGGAGCCGGCACGTCGACGCCGAGTACGCCGGACATCGACCTGGCGGCACGCTCCGCGGCGGTCGATCTGGTGCTGCGGAAGCGTGCCGAGGCGGTGCTCCAGGACGACCAGGCCGCGTTCCTCGCCGACGTCGACCCGGGCAACAAGAGCCTGGTCGCCCGGCAACGCACCCTGTTCACGAACCTGCGCCAGTTCGGCTTCGCCCGCCTCGTCTACCAGCAGCTGAGCCAGCAGTACGACGAAGCAGTCAGCACCAAGCACGGCCCGTCGACGTACCTGGTCGCGGTCGCGATGACATACCAGATCCGCGGCATCGACGCCGTACCGGTGCGAGCCATGCTCGGCTACACCTTCACCGAGCGCGCGGACGGCCGCTGGATGCTGGTGTCGGACACCGACCTGGACAAGCGGCTGCCGCGCGGCTCGCACCAGGAGGCCTGGGACACCGGCGACGTGCTGGTCAAGCGCGCGTCCCGAGTCCTGGTCGTGGTCGAGAAGGGGCAGGACCAGCTCGCGACCAAACTGCTCGGCCAGGCGGCCAGCGCGGTGAAGGCAGTGAGCAAGAGCTGGCCGGGCGGCTGGACCGGCTCCGGCGTGGTGATCGCCCTCGACGACAAGGTCGTCCGCGGCGCCGACTACACCGAGCCGAAGAACGCCGAGGACGCGATCGCGATGGCGACCTGGGTCTACCGCACGCTGCCCGGCGAGGTCACCGGCGAGGGCCAGCGCGCCGACTCCTACGTCGTGGTCAACCCGCGCAACCGCACGAAGGTCGACGCCCGCACCCTCGCGCACGAGTTCACTCACGTCGCGACTGCGCCGTACGGCTCCCATGCCCCACGCTGGCTGGTCGAGGGGGCGGCGACGTACGTCGAGTTCCTGCCGATGGACGGTGCCCTCAACCTGGCGCTGGACAACTACCGGCAGGCGGTCCGGACCAAGTACCTGGCCAAGGCGACGAGCCTGCCGGCCGATGCGGTCTTCTTCCAGAGGTCCGACAGCTCGTACCCGCTGTCCTGGCTGGCCGTCGACTACCTCTTCGAGAAGTACGGCGCGACCGAGGTCGGCACGCTCTACCAGGAGATGTCGGCCCTCGGGTCTACCCAGGCCGAGCGAGACCGGATCATGCTGGAACACATCAACCTGACCGAGTCCGGCCTCTTCCAGGCTCTCAAGGCGGCTGCCGTCTGACGGCGTGTCGGTGGTGGAATCCGGGGAAGCGAGTAGGGTAGCCGGGCTGCAGCAGACGGGTACTCGGAGGATCGACCCGACGTGAGTGTGACCAACCCCAGCGCCGGGCCGCCGGGCGCTCAGGTTCCGCCGCATGGCCCTCGGCGCTGGCTGGGGTTGCTGGCGGCGGTCGCGCTCGTCTCCGGCGGCGTGGTGTACACCGTTGAAGAGCGGGAACGGGATGCCGGGGCCCGGCCCATCGCGAGCCTGACCCCCGGACCGAGCCAGTCGTCGAAGCCGTCGAAGACCGCTGCCGCGGTAGCGGCCCGCCGGGTCGCCATCGACACCATTCTGATCCGCCGCGCGCAAGCGGTGCAGACCGTCGACGAGGCGATGTTCCTGCAGGACCTCGACCCGGCGGACAAGAAGCTGCGGGCCGAGCAGAAGGTGCTGTTCGCGAACCTGGTCGAGCTCGGCTTCACCGAGCTCGGCTACAGCCAGGCCGAGGAGCGGTTCGCGCCGGACGTGGCCAAGGCGCATGGGCGGACGACGTACCTGGTCCGGGTCCTGATGCGGTACCAGATCCCCAAGGTCGACCAGGCGCCGGTCACGTCCGAGCTCGGGTACACGTTCATCAACGTGCGCGGCCGCTGGGTGCTCACCGACGACGACGATCTCGACGACGACCTCGGGCCGGGCGCGCACAAGGAGGCCTGGGACCTCGGCCGGATCGAGGTGCACCGCGGACCGCGGGTGCTGGCCGTGGTCGAGAAGGGCGACACCAAGCGCGGCCGGGCGCTCGTCACCGAGGCGACCGAGGCGCTGAACCAGGTGACCGCGTACTGGCCGCGGAAGTGGCGCGGGACGGTGCTTGTGATCGCGCTGGACGAGGTCGACGTCCGCGACGCCCGGTTCGCCGACGAGGACGTCGAGTCGGCCGCGAGCGCGGGCTCGACCTTTTCGTCGCTGCCCGGCCAGGACACCGCCGACGGAACCGTCGCGGGCGCGTACATCGTGATCAACCCGAACGAGCGCGACCGGGTCGACGAGATCCTGCTGTCGCACGAGATCACCCACGTCGCCACCGCGGATCTCGGCGGCTACGAACCCCTGTGGCTGGCCGAAGGTGCGGCCGAGTACGTGTCGTGGCGCGGGATCGAGGCGATCAGCGGCGTCGGCGAGGTCGGCAAGTGGGAGCAGGAGGTCATCGACGACGCGCTGCCGGCGCTGACCGCGCTGCCCAGTGATGCCGGCTTCTACCAGAACAGCACCGACGTGTACGGCGTCAGTTGGCTCGCGGTCCGGTTCCTCGTCCAGCGGCTCGGACTGCCGAAGGTCGAGGAACTGTACGAGGACATGGCCCGGCACGGCATCGACCAGGCGTCACGCGACCGGATCCTGCAAGCCCGCAGCGGGCTCACCGAAGTGACGTTGTGGACGTCACTCAAGTCCTACCAACCGCAACGCTGAGTGGCGGTTTGACCTCGCGGTGTCAGAGGGGCAGTCTCGAATGATCCGTCCACTTCGAGGAGGCGCAGATGAGCCTGATGCGGAAGAAGACGATCGAGCAGTCGATCGCCGACACCGACGAGCCGGAGTACCAGCTCAAGAAACGCCTCACTGCCGTCGACCTGACGGTCTTCGGAATCGGCGTGATCATCGGCGCCGGCATCTTCACCCTGACCGGACGGGCGGCGAAAACCTACGCCGGGCCGGGGATCGCGCTCTCCTTCGTCCTCGCCGCGATCTGCTGCGCCCTGGCGGCGCTGTGCTACGCCGAGTTCTCCTCCACGGTCCCGGTGTCCGGGTCGGCGTACACGTTCTCGTACTTCTCCCTCGGTGAGATCTTCGCCTGGATCATCGGCTGGGACCTGTTGCTGGAGTTGATGCTCGGGGCAAGCGTCGTGGCCCAGGGCTGGTCGACGTACGCCGCCTTGTTCCTCGAACAGATCGGGTTGGGCTGGCCCGAGTCGATCGGGCCGGACAGCAGCGTGAACCTGCTGGCGATGCTGCTCGTGCTGGTGCTGGCGACACTGGCCACGATCGGCATCAAGGAGTCGCTGCGGGTCAACCTGGCGCTGGTGGCGGTCAAGCTGTTCGTGGTGCTGTTCGTGATCGTGGCCGGCCTGTTCTACATCCAGGGCGACAACCTGACGCCGTTCATCCCGCCCAGCGTCCCGGCCGAGAATGGGGACGTCACCATCACCACGCCGCTGTTCCAGGCGTTGTTCGGGTTCACCCCGTCGACGTTCGGGGTGATGGGCATCGTGTCCGGCGCGTCCCTGGTGTTCTTCGCATTCATCGGGTTCGACGTGGTCGCGACCACCGCCGAGGAGGCGAAGAACCCGCAGCGCGACCTGCCCCGCGGCATCATCGGCTCGCTGGCGATCTGCACCGTGCTGTACGTGCTGGTCTGCATCGTCATCACCGGCATGATCAACTACACCGACATCAACAGCGAGGCGGCGCTGGCCGAGGCGTTCCGGTCGGTCGGCCGGCCCGGGTTCGCGACGCTGATCTCCGCGGGTGCGGTGGCCGGCCTGACCACGGTGGTGCTGACGCTGATGATCGGCGCCGCCCGGGTGGTGTTCGCGATGAGCCGCGACCACCTGATGCCGCGTGAGCTCGGCAAGACCCACGCCAAGTGGGGGACGCCGTACCGGCTGACCATCGGGATCGGCATCCTGGTCGCGATCGTGGCGGGGCTGACTCCGATCGGCAAGCTCGAGGAGATGGTGAACATCGGCACGCTGGCCGCGTTCACCATGGTGTCGATCGCGGTCCCGATCCTGCGCAAGCGCCGGCCGGACATCAAGCGCTCGTTCCGGGTGCCGGCCAGCCCGGTGATCCCGATCCTGGCCGCGGCGATCTGCGTGTACCTGATGCTGAACCTGTCGATCGAGACCTGGCTGCGGTTCGCGATCTGGATGGCGCTCGGCTTCCTGGTCTACTTCCTCTACGGCTACCGGCGCAGCCGGGTCGGCATCGAGGAGCGCACCGGCGAGAGCACCCGCGCCTGAGTCCAGGTCGGTCCTGGACCACTCCGGGGTCGGCTGGCGATAGGATCCGTCAGCCGACACCTGGAGGGGGAGACGATGAAGCACCCGCGGCGCCTGTTCGCAGGCCTGGCCGCGCTCGTGCTGGCGGGGACGTCCGGGGTGGTCGCGGTGCGCCTCCAGCAGGGCGGCTCGGTGCCCGGCAGCAGCGCGGTCGCGGTCAAGGCCACGGCGACGCCCGGCCAGCTGACCGACGCGCAGAAGGCGCAGCGGAAGGCCGCGGTCGACGCGATCCTGGCCAAGCGGTCCGCGGCGGTGCTGAAGGGTGACCTGAAGGGCTTCCTCGCGGTCGTCGACCTGAAGCAGCCGGAGCTGGTCGCGCGGCAGCGGATGCTGTTCACGAACCTGCGGAAGTTCAAGTTCACCAGCCTGAAGTACTTCCTCGACGAGGAGCGCCGGTCCCCGGAGCTGATGGCCAAGTACGGCGCGGTCGTCTTCTCGACCCGGGTGATGATGCGCTACCAGCTGTCCGACCTGGACACCAGCCCGGTGCAGACCGACCTGGGGTACGCGTTCGTGCCGCGCGGCGGCGCCTGGGTCCTGGTCGAGGACAGCGCGATCGACGAGGCCTTGAGCCCTGACGGGCACCGGCAGCCGTGGGACTTCCAGGAGATCGCGGTGATCCGGCGCGGCCGGGTGATCGTGGTGGTCGACAAGGGCGAGCAGGCGCTCGGCCAGAAGATCGCGCGGGTGTCGCAGGGCGCGGTCAACGGGGTCCGGCGGCACTGGAAGCGGTCCTGGAACGGGGCCGTGATGGTGGTCGCGATGTCGGAGCCGCGGGTGATGGCGACGCTGTGGAAGGCCGGCAGCAACTCCGGCTGGACGATCGCGGCGAAGGCGGTCTCGCTGTACGACGGCGATCCGTGGAAGCAGAAGGCGGTGCCGCCGGTGAGCAGCCGGATCGTGGTCAACCCGGAGGTCCGCAAGAAGCTGGCGGAGGACCTGCTGGTGCACGAGATGACGCACGTCGCGACCTTGCAGCTGGGGGTCCGGACGCCGATCTGGCTGGTCGAGGGGATCGCGGAGTACGTCCGGTGCGCCTCGATCGAGGACGATCCGCAGTGGTCGGTCGACCCGTACCGCAAGTCGGTCCGGACCAAGTACCTGCCGTCGATGAAGGTGCTGCCCGACCGGGCGCAGTTCGACGCCGCCGGCGACCGGTCGTACGGCCAGAGCTGGTGGATCACGTCGTACCTGGTCGACGAACTGGGCGAGAAGGGTGTAGCCGACCTCTACACCGATCTCGCCCAGCACAACACCACGCAGACCCGCTACCTGGCCATCCTCAAGAAACACACCGGCAAGACCCCAGCCCAGCTGGTGGCAGCCACCAAGCAGTTCAAGGGCTGACAGCCCCTCGGGTCAGCGGGTGCCGGTGACCACGAGCATCTCGCACGGTCCGGCGAAGCCGTCGACGGCTTCGAACTGGGTCAGTTGGTCCGTGATCTCCTGCCAGGCTGCCGCTCGGCCGGACTCGTCGAGGCCGGACAGCATCTGGTGGAGAGCGCCGAAGGACTCGCGTTCGAAGCGGACGCAGTCAGCGGCGGTGGGCAGCCGGACCGGCGACGGTACGACGTCCACGGCGATGTCGTGGAACCCGGCCGTGCTGAAGGCCTGTTCGGCGACACCCGGGCTGCCCAGGCTGAACGGACCAGGCTGGCCGGGCGCCGGCGGTGGGAGCTCGGCCCGGCGGCGGATGATGCCGACCGGAATCGAGAAGAAGCCGTTGCGGTCCGGTGTCGAGTAGACCACCGCGGAGAACTTCCCACCTGGCCGAAGCGCCCGATGGATGCCGCGCAGCGCAGCCTGCTGGTCCGGGAAGTAGATCAGGCCGACGCGCGAGATGGCGGCGTCGAAGCTGCCCTCGTCGACACCCGACAAGTCCTCGCCGTCCGCCTCCAGTGTCTCGACCGTCTCCAGCCCGGCTTCGGCAGCCTGACTCTCGGCGTACCCGAGGATGGCCGGCGAGATGTCCGTCGCGAGCACCCGGCCGGTCGGTCCGGCCAGCCGTGCTGCGGCGAGCGTCTGCCCACCTGTCCCGGCGGCCACGTCCAGGACGCGTGCGCCGGCGCTGACGCCGGCGGCGCGGAGCATGGCCGAGGTAGCGTCGCCGAGCCAGTCCTCGATGGTCGGCCCCCAGCGGTGCCACGCCTCCGCGGCGTCCTCCCACTGCGCGCGAGTCGTCCGCTTGTAGACCTTCGGGTCGAATGTGACGGTCATGATCCCCTCCTGTGGTGAGGGTCCCAGCGCATCAGCCGGTCGGTACGACGTACTAGTACTGGTTCTGGACCTGTCTGGTACACATCCTGGACCGGAGCGCACAATGAGCCATGCGAGACTACGGCCAGTACTGTCCGGTGGCCCTGGCGAGCGAGGTGCTGGCCGATCGCTGGACGCCCCTGATCGTGCGCGAGCTCGTGCTCGGGAGCCGGCGGTTCAACGACATCGACCGCGGTCTGCCCGGTATTTCCCGTACGTTGCTCAAACAACGCCTGAATCACCTGGAACGCAAAGGCGTGCTCGAGCTGGTCCCGGTCGCCCGCGGCCACGAGTACCAGCTCACCCCGGCGGGTCGCGACCTCGAGGGCGTGATCATGTCGATCGGGGAGTGGGCGGTGAAGTGGATGTTCAGCGAGCCTCAGCCGCGGGAGGTCGATCCAGTCACCCTGACCTGGTGGATGTCGCGGCGGGTCGACTTCGAGAAGCTGCCCGGGCAGCGGGTCACCGTGGAGTTCGAGTACCGCGGTGACGACCCGACCCGGATCTGGCTGATCCTGGACCGGCTGGAGGCCTCGGTGTGCACCGACCACCCCGGCTTCGACGCGGACGTCGTCGTCAGCACGGACCCGGTCGGCCTGATGCGCGTCTTCTCCGGCATCGTCAGCCTGACCCAGGCGACCACGGACGGGACGGTGACCCTGGCCGGCCCGCCACGGCTGCTCAAGGCGCTTCCGACCTGGTTCCTCTGGAGCCCCTTCGCCCCGGCTGTCCGGGAACGTATCGGCTGACCGAGTTGCTGGGGGCCGGAGCGGGCTTCCGGCTCCGCACCGACCCCCAGCGGATCAGGTGAGGCTCGCCACGCCCTTCGGCAGGAAGCGGGTGGAGTTGGTCTTCTCGGAGATGCCGGTGCGGTCCAGGTACGGCGTGATGCCGCCTAGGTGGAAGGGCCAGCCGGCGCCCAGGAGGAGGCAGAGGTCGATGTCCTGGGCCTCGGCCACGACGCCCTCGTCGAGCATGATGCGGATCTCCTCGGCCAAGGCGGTGAGGACCCGGGTGCGGAGCTCCTCCGGAGTCGACGGCTTGTCGCCGACGGTGACCAGCTCGGCGACGTCGGGGTCCACCACCGGCTTGCCTTCCGGCCAGACGTAGAACGAGCTCTTGCCGGTGGCAACGACCTTGGCGAGGTTCTCCGACACCGCGAACCGGTCCGGGTAGGCGCGGTTCATCGTCTCCGCCACGTGCAGCGCCACCGGCAGGCCGACGAGCTGCAGCAGCACGAACGGCGGCATCGGCAGCCCCAGCGCGGACAGCGCCTTGTCCGCCTCCGGGATCGGCGTCCCTTCGTCGACCGCCGCGCTGACCTCACCGAGGAACCGGGTCAGCAGCCGGTTCACCACGAATGCCGGCGCGTCCTTCACCAGCACGCACGACTTCTTCAGCGTCTTGCCGACCGCGAATGCCGTCGCCAGCGTCGCATCGTCGGTCTGGTCCGCCCGGATGATCTCCAGCAGCGGCAGCACAGCGACCGGGTTGAAGAAGTGGAACCCGACCACCCGCTCCGGGCGCTCCAGGTCCGCCGCCATCTCGGTCACCGACAACGACGAGGTGTTGGTCGCGAGGACGGCGTCCGGCCGGACGACCTTCTCCAGGTCGGCGAAGATCGTCTTCTTCAGCTGCAGCTCCTCGAACACGGCCTCGATCACGAAGTCCGCGTCCGCGAACACGGCCCGGTCCACCGACCCGGTCACCAGCGCCTTCAGCTGGTTGGCCTTGTCCGGCCGGATCCGGCCCTTGCCGAGCAGCTTGTCGATCTCACCGTGCACGTACCCGACCCCGCGGTCCACCCGCTCCTGGTCCAGGTCCGTGAGTACGACGGGAACCTCGAGCCGCCGGACGAACAGCAGCGCCAGCTGGCCCGCCATCAGCCCGGCGCCGACCACACCGACCTTGGTGACCGGCCGGGCCAGCGACTTGTCCGGCGCACCGGCCGGTCGCTTGGCCCGCTTGTTGACCAGGTCGAAGGCGTAGAGGCCGCTGCGCAGTTCCTCGCTCATGATCAGGTCGGCCAGCGCCTCGTCCTCGGCGGCGAACCCGCGGTCGCGGTCGTTGTCCTTGGCCGCGGCGATCAGGTCGAGGGCCCGGTACGGCGCCGGCGCCGCACCACTCACCTTGAGGTCGGCAAACGCCTTGCCGCGGGCCACCGCCGCGTCCCACGCGTCACCCCGGTCGATCTCCGCCCGCTCGACCGTGACCTCGCCGGTGAGCACCTTGCTCGCCCAGCTCAGCGACTGCTCGAGGAAGTCGGCCGAGTCCAGCAGTACGTCGCCGATGCCGAGCTTCACCGCCTCCGGCCCGCTGAGCATCTTGTTCTGGTTCAGCGCGTTCTCGACGACGACCTTGACCGCGGCGTCCGCGCCGATCAGGTTCGGCAGCAGGAAGTTGCCGCCCCAGCCCGGGATCAGGCCGAGGAAGACCTCCGGCGTCGACAGCATGCCGGCGGCGACCGAGACGGTCCGGTAGGTCGCGTGCAGCGCGACCTCGAGGCCGCCGCCGAGCGCGACGCCGTTCACGAACGCGAACGACGGCTTGCCGCCGTCGACCAGCTTGCGCATCACGCCGTGCCCGATCCGGCCCAGGTTCAGCGCCTGCTCCCGGTCGGTCAGCTTCGGCACACCGGTCAGGTCGGCGCCGGCCGCGAGGATGAACGGCTTGCCGGTGACCCCGATCGCGACGACCTCGTCGCGCGCCAGCGCCGCGTCGATCGCGGTGTTCAGCGACGCCAGGCCCTTCGGCCCGAACGTGTTCGGCTTGGTGTGGTCGTGCCCGTTGTCCAGCGTGATGAGCGCCATCGTGCCGGCCTTGTTCGGGAGGACGACGTCCCGCGAGTGCGCGAGCGTGACGACCTCGTCGGTCTCGATCGCAACCGCCTCGTCAATCAGAGCCTGCAAGTCGGTCACTGCGCGTTCCCTTCCCAGTTCGGGTTCTCCCAGATGACCGTTCCGCCCATGCCGAGGCCGACGCACATGGTGGTCAGGCCGTAGCGCACCTCGGGGCGCTGCTCGAACTGCTTGGCCAGCTGGTTCATCAGCCGGACGCCCGACGAAGCCAGCGGGTGGCCGTAGGCGATCGCGCCGCCGTAGGGGTTGACCCGCGGGTCGTCGTCGGCGATGCCGTAGTGCTCCAGGAACGCCAGCACCTGGACGGCGAACGCCTCGTTCACCTCGAAGGCCTCGATGTCGTCGATCGTCAGCCCCGCGAGCTTGAGCGCCTTCTCGGTCGCCGGGACCGGGCCGACACCCATCACCTCAGGCTCGACGCCGGCGAAGCCGTAGGACACCAGCTTCATCTTCGGCTTCAGCCCGAGCTCCGCGGCCGCCTCGGCCGACGTCAGCACGCAGGCCGTCGCGCCGTCGTTGATCCCGGCCGAGTTGCCGGCCGTGACCCGGCCGTGCGGGCGGAACGGCGTCTTCAGGCCGGCCAGGTCCTCGGTCGTCGTACCGGGACGCATCGGCTCGTCGGTGGTGGCATAGCCCCAGCCCTGCTCGGCCGAGCGGGTCGCGACCGGGACCAGGTCGGGCTGGATCAGGTCGTTGGCGTAGGCCTTGGCGGCCCTCTCCTGCGAGGCCACGGCGAACGCGTCCGCGCGCTGCTTGGTGATGGTCGGGAACCGGTCGTGCAGGTTCTCCGCGGTCGACCCCATCACCAGGGCCGAGGTGTCGACCAGCTTCTCGGAGATGATCCGCGGGTTCGGGTCGACGCCCTCGCCCATCGGGTGCCGGCCCATGTGCTCGACCCCGCCGGCCACGACCACGTCGTACGCGCCGAACGCGATCCCGGCGGCGGTGGTGGTGACGGCGGTCATCGCGCCGGCGCACATCCGGTCGATGGCGTAGCCGGGCGTGGTGTTCGGCAGGCCGGCCAGCAGGGCCGCGGTCCGGCCGATGGTCAGGCCCTGGTCGCCGATCTGGGTGGTGGCCGCGATCGCGACCTCGTCCACCCGCTCCGGCGGGAGCTCCGGGTTCCGCCGCAGCAGCTCCCGGATGCACTTGATCACCAGGTCGTCGGCGCGCGTCTCGGCGTACTGGCCTTTGGCCTTGCCGAACGGGGTGCGAACGCCGTCGACGAACACGACATCGCGGATCTCACGGGGGCTGTTCTTTCCGGGCACGGGGGCCCTCCTCTGGGGGTCGGGAAAGCTACCCCGATGCTACCCGCGGGTAACAGAACCGCCAAAGCACCCCGGGCTGTGGGGCCGCTCACAAACCACAACCGTGTGGTCACGCTGGTCGTAACCCGTGGCAAAGACCGGCGATTCGGCGCATGCTGGTGGCAGGTAGCTATGGGGAGCCGTTCTATGAACAACCTTGATCTCGCCGTACCGGTCCTGAGCCGGGGCAAGCACCGCAATCCACGCAAAGGCGCCTGCTTCATGGAGTTCGCCTCCTACCTGGCCGGCGAACCGTGGTCGGACCACCCGGCCTGCACGCACCCGCTGCTGGCGGGGGTGGCCCGGGACGTCAACGACTGCACGACGGACGCCGGCCGGTCCCGGCTGGCGCCGCTGATCCCGTCCGTGATCGGGCTGACGCCGGACGACCCGCACGTGGTGCCGCGGGTGACCGCAGTCTGCATCCAGCACGCGCTGCCGATCGTGTCCCAGGAGCGGCAGTACATCCTCGCGGTCGCGCTGCTGGTGGGGGAGCGGCACCTGGCCGCGCTGGACGGCCGGCCACTGGACGACCTCGAGCCCGCCTCGCAGGCAGCCCTGGAGTCGGTCCCCGCCGCGACCAAGTGGGCGCGGTCCTTCACCTCCCGGGCCCACCGGGGTACGCCGGACTTCGCGAAGCGGACCGCCCCACGCGCCGTGTCGTGCGCGGTGGAGGGGATCTCGCAGGCCTGCGTGCCGGACCCGGACGACCGCCTGTACAAGCTGCTCACGGCAGCGATCGACGAGTGCACGAGCTGGATGCCGAAGCCGGCACCGGCGCCCGTGCAGCCGGTGCAGCCGGTCAGCGAAGAGGCCGTGGAAGTCAGGTAAGCAACCAGTAGGCTTCACCGTGTGACTTTGGAGATCGATACCGGTTCAGGGTTGATGCCAGTCCACGAGTGGAACTCCGAGGGCGACGGACCCGGGGTGCTGCTCCTGCAGGAGATCTTCGGGGTCTCCGGCTACATCAAGCAGCGCGCCGAGGATCTCGCCGCCCTCGGGTACTACGTGATCGCGCCGGAGATCTACTGGCGGCTGGACGACACCGAGCTGGACGAGTCCGCGCCGGACCTGCTCGAAAAGGCGATGGCGCTGCTCGGCCGGCTCGACTGGGACCTGGCGGTGTCGGACTCGGTCGCCGCGCTGGAGTACCTGCGCGGCCGTGACCTCGGCACGGGCATCGTCGGATTCTGCTTCGGCGGCGGGCTCGGCTTCAACGTGGCCGCGGCGTCGCCCCCGGACGTGCTCGTGAGCTACTACGGCTCGGCCTTGCCGCAGCTGCTGGAGCTGGCCCCCAAGGTGACTGCCAAGAGCCTGCACCACTTCGGCGACGCCGACACCTATCTGAACGCCGACGACGTCATCCCCGCGCTCGGCGACGCCGAGATCCACCGCTATACGGGCGCCGGTCACGCGTTCGACAACCCGTTGCCCGCCTTCCACCATGTCGAGGCCTCCGAGCTGGCGTGGCAGCGTACTGTCGCGTTCCTGTCCCGTGAACTTCCTACCCCCCAAGGATCCTGATGAGCCTGTACGACATCCCGCTGACCACCCTCGACGGCGCGGCCACCTCGCTCGGTGACTACAAGGGCAAGGCCGTGCTGGTGGTGAACGTCGCCTCGAAGTGCGGTCTCACCCCGCAGTACGAGGGCCTGGAGAACCTGCAGAAGACGTACGCCTCCCGCGGGTTCACGGTGGTCGGCGCGCCCTGCAACCAGTTCGGCGGCCAGGAGCCGGGCACGTCGGAGGAGATCTCCACGTTCTGCTCGACGACGTACGGCGTGACGTTCCCGCTGCTCGGCAAGCTCGAGGTCAACGGCGAGGGCCGGCACCCGCTGTACGCCGAGCTCACCCAGACGCCGGACGCCGCGGGCGAGGCCGGTGACATCCAGTGGAACTTCGAGAAGTTCCTGGTCGGCCCGGAGGGCACGGTCGTCACCCGGTTCCGCCCCCGCACCGAGCCGGAGTCCCCGGAGGTCGTCGAGGCGATCGAGGCCCAGCTCCCGAGCTAGTCGAGCGGTTTCACCGGGGCTTCCGCCGCCATGGCGTCCGTGATGACCTCGGCTGTCAGGCCGATCTGCCACTCGCGGGCGCCGTGGTCGCGCAGGAACGCGCTGACCACGGCCAGGGTCGGGTCGGGCGGCGGCGCCCAGGCCAGGCGCCGGATCGTGTCCGGCGCCATCAGGTTCTCGGTCGGGAGGCGGTGGGCCTCGGCGATCTCGCCGACGGCGGACCGCGCTGCCGACAGGCGAGCCGCTGCGTCCGGGTCCCGATCGGCCCAGGAGCGCGCCGGCGGCGGGCCGTCGTACCGCGGTCCTTGCTTCGGGAGCTGGGACTCGGGCAGCCGTCGCGCGTGGTCGATGGCCTCCCACCACGTCCGCATGTGCCGGTGCGCGCCGCGGCCCTTGAACGCGGTCAGCCGCTGCAGCGTGTCCCGGTCGGCCGGCATCGCCGACGCGGCCTCCACGATCGCGGCGTCCGGCAGGATCCGGCCGGGGGAGATGTCCGCGGACTCCGCGATCTGGTCGCGCGCCTCCCACAGAGCCCGTACGACGGCCAGGCTGCGGCGATTGCGGACCCGGTGCATCCCCGAGGTCCGGCGCCACGGGTCCGGCTTGGGCTCGCGCGGGGGAGCGGCCAGGATCGCGGCGAACTCCTGCTCGGCCCACTCCCACTTGCCCTCGCGGCGCAGCTCGGCCTCGATCGCGTTCCGCAGCTCGATCAGCATCTCGACGTCGAGCGCGGCGTAGATCAGCCACGGCCCGGGCAGCGGGCGGGTAGACCAGTCGGCCGCCGAGTGCTCCTTGCGCATCCGGTAGCCGAGCACCTCGCTGACCAGCGAGGCGAGGCCGACCTTCGGGTACCCGAGCAGGCGGCCGGCCAGCTCGGTGTCGAACACCTTCCGCGGCACCATCCCGACCTCGGCCAGGCAGGCCAGGTCCTGGTTCGCGGCGTGGATGATCCACTCCGCGTCGACGATCGCGTCGCCGAGCGTGGACAGGTCGCCGAACGGGATCGGGTCGACCAGGGCCGAGCCGGCGCCTTCGCGGCGGAGCTGGACCAGGTACGCGCGGTGCGAGTACCGGTAGCCGGAGGCGCGCTCGGCGTCGACGGCGACCGGGCCGGTCCCGGACCGGAACGCCTCGACCACCCCGGTCAGCGCGGGATCGGTGTCGACGACCTCGGAGAGGCCGTCACGGAGTTCGAGCAGTGGCAGGTGCGCGGTCGGGTCGTCCGGTACGGGCGACTGCTGGGTCTCGGCTGGGCTCATCGGCCCCGCTGTCCACGCCGGGTCGGCATCGCCACCACCCCCGGCGGCACTGGCGGCAGTCCGGCCGCCGTGCAGAGCACCTCACCCCATGCCTCTGCGTGCCTGGTCACGTCCACAGTGCCGGTGCCACCAGGCCCCGGCACCGGACTCCAGGACGCGCGGATCTCGATCTCCGCCGTCGCGTCGTCGTCGGCCATACCGCCGAAGCTTTCCGATACCACCCTGGTGACGGTACCGCTCGGGGCCAGGAAGTCCGCACCCCGGTCGGTCAGCGCCTCCATCAGCCAGGTCCAGCCCACGCCGCCGAGCAGCGCGTCGGTCACCATCTCCGGCTCGACGGCCGCACGCACGTACGCGACACAGCGGAAGGTCGACTGCCAGGCGTCGTTCCCGTCCGGGTCGTAGAGGATGACGAGCCGGCCGGTGGCGATGTCGTCGCCGTCGACCGTCACGTCGGCGCTGACCGCGGCCGCGTGCGGTGCGATCCGCTGCGGCGCGGGCATCTCCTCGACGAATACCTCGGGCCGGAACCGGGCACTGCGTAATTGCGACACTGCCTCGGCGAACTCCGCGGGTGGCGCGTCGACCTGCTTGCGGGCACCCATGCTTCGCAGCCTACGACTGATTACTCACCGACGCTGGTCTCGACGCGCCGGTAGCTGTGCGCGACGGCCGCTCACAGGCCCGGAAACCGGGCGTGGGATCATCGATGTGTGCCCCCGACACCGTCCGCTGCGCTCAACCGATCTCCCTTCCTGCTGGCGGCCCGGGGGGAACCCGGTCCACACACGCCGGTGTGGTTCATGCGGCAGGCCGGCCGCTCGCTGCCGGAGTACCGCGCGGTCCGCGAGGGCACCACGATGCTCGAGTCCTGCATGCGGCCCGACCTGGTTGTCGAGATAACGCTGCAGCCGGTACGCCGTTACGGCGTCGACGCAGCGATCTTCTACTCCGACATCGTGCTCCCGCTGAAGTCGGTCGGCTTCGACATCGAGATCAAGCCCGGCGTCGGCCCGGTCGTCGCCGCCCCGGTCCGGGACGCAGCCGGCCTGGAGGCGGTCCGCCCGGTCACCCAGGCCGACGTGCCGTACACCACGGACTCGGTGAAGCAGTTGGTCTCGGAGCTGGGCGGCACGCCGCTGATCGGGTTCGCGGGCGCTCCGTTCACGGTGGCGTCGTACCTGGTCGAGGGTGGGCCGAGCAAGGACCACGCGAAGACGAAGGCGCTGATGCACAGCGACCCTGCGCTCTGGCACGCGCTCGCGGACCGGCTGGCCGACGTGGCGATCGCGTACCTGTCGGTGCAGGTCGAGGCCGGTGCGTCCGCGATCCAGCTGTTCGACTCGTGGGCGGGCGGGCTGTCGCCGCGGGACTACGAGCAGTTCGTGGCTCCGCACTCGGCGAAGGTGTTCGAGGCGCTCGCGCCGTACGGCGTGCCCCGGATCCACTTCGGCGTGAACACCGGCGAGCTGCTCGGCCACATGAGCAACGTCGGCGCGGAGGTCGTCGGCGTGGACTGGCGGGTGCCGCTGGACGAGGCGGTACGGCGGATCCAGGCGGCCGGATCGCGGCCGAAGCCGGTGCAGGGCAACCTGGACCCGGCGCTCCTGTTCGCCGGCTGGGACGCCCTGGAGCCTGAGATCGACCGGATCCTCGCGGAGGGCAAGGCAGCGCCCGGTCACATCTTCAACCTCGGTCACGGTGTGCCGCCGGACGCCGATCCCGAGGTGCTGCACCGGATCGTCCGGCACGTTCAGACGAAGTCCGCCCGTGTACCTGCCTGACCACGACGTGGCGCTGGAGCGCCTGACGGATGCACACGCCGAGGCCGTGCTCGCCTTCGAGCGGGAGAACCGCGCGTACTTCGCGCTGTCGATCGCGGATCGGGGCGACGCGTACTTCGAGGAGTTCGCAGTCCGGCACGCGGCGCTGCTGGCCGAGCAGGAGGCCGGGATCTGCCGGTTCCACGTGCTCGTCGACGCCACCGGCGCGGTGGTCGGGCGGGTGAACCTCGTCGACCTCGAGAACGGGTCCGCAGAGCTCGGCTACCGGATCGCGGAGAAGGCCGCCGGGAAAGGCTTGGCCACGGCCGCGGTGCGGGCGCTCGCCAGGATCGCCGCGTCGGACTACGGGCTGACCACCCTGCGAGCCGGGACGAACGTCAGCAACCTCGCGTCGCAGGCCGTGCTGACGCGGGCGGGCTTCCGCCAGGTCAGTGCGGAGGGGGACCAGAAGACGTACGAGTTGAGGCTGGAGGACGCGTGAGTTCGGTGGTCGTGGTCGGTGGCGGGATCAGCGGGCTGGCCGCGGCCCATGCGCTGGCGACCGGGCCGAATCCGCCGCGGATCACCGTCCTGGAGGGCTCGCCCCGGCTGGGCGGCAAGCTGGCAGGCGACGTGCTCGAAGGCGTCCCGGTCGACCTGGGCGCCGAGTCCGTGCTCGCCCGACGCCCGGAGGCGGTCGACCTGATCAAGGCGGTCGGCCTCGGCGACGAGTTGGTACACCCGGCGACCACCTCGGCCGGACTGTGGATCGGCGACCGGATCCGGGCGATCCCGCCGACCGTGATGGGTGTCCCCGTCGATCCGGCTGCGACGACCGACGTGCTGGGCGCCTCCGCGTCCGAGCAGGTCGCGCACGAGGCAGAGTTGCCGGCGCCTGCGCTGACCGAGGACGTCGCGATCGGGCGGTTCGTCGCCGAGCGGATGGGCTCGGCGGTGACCGACAAGCTGATCGACCCGCTGCTCGGCGGCGTGTACGCCGGGAGGGCCGAGGAGATCTCGCTCGCGGCCGCCGTACCCGAGCTGTTCGCGAAGCTGCGGACCGCGCCGAGTCTGCTCGCGGCGACAGCCGAGCTCCGTGAGGCCGGCCAGAAGCGCGCGGGCCAACCGGTGTTCGCCGGCATCGTGGGCGGCATCAACCGGTTGATCGGCGCACTGGAGCAGGATCTGACTACTCGGGGCGTCGACATCCGCCGGAAGCTCGCGGTTCGCAAGATCACCCGGGACGCGGACGGCTACGCGCTCGAGGCGGGCCCGGTGCCGGCGCCGACGTACCTGACCGCGGACTCGGTGATCGTCGCCGTACCCGCGGCGCCGGCGGCGCGGATGCTCGCGGAGTTGGTGCCGGTCGCGTCGGCCGAGTTGGCGTCGATCGAGTACGCCAGCATGGCGATCATGACGCTGGCCGTGCGTAAGCAGGACTGGCCGACTGATGCGGTCGGCTCCGGCTTCCTGGTGCCGTCTGTGGAAGGGCGGACGATCAAGGCGTCGACGTACTCGCACGCGAAGTGGCAGTGGTCGAGTGAGGCCGGGGGAGAGCTGGCGGTGCTCCGGGCATCGGTCGGGCGGCTGGGGGAGGAGTACGTGCTGCAGCGGTCCGACGAGGAGCTGGTGGAGCTGGCTACTGCGGACCTGCGGCGCGCTATGGGGCTGCAGGCGCCCGTAGTCGGCTCACTGGTGACCCGGTGGGGCGGTGGCCTTCCGCAGTATGCAGTGGGGCATCTGGACCGTGTGGACCGCGTGGAGGCGGCAGTCGCGGCTGAGCCCGGGCTGGCTGTGTGCGGAGCGGCGTACCGAGGTGTGGGGATCGCTGCGTGCGTGGCCTCCGGCAGCAAAGCGGCGACCCGGGTGCAGGGCCATCTCCACACATTGGAGACAATGGCTCCGTGACGGAGAAGCCGAAGGCGCGTGAGCTGAACAATGTGATCCGGTACACCATGTGGTCGGTCTTCAAAGTGGAGACCCCGCTGGGCGACGTGGACCGCGACGAGCTGACCGCCGAGCTGTCGGACCTGATCGGGAAGCTGTCGGCCGACGACGTCGTGATCCGCGGGATCTACGACGTCGAGGGGTTCCGGGCGGACGCGGACTTCATGATCTGGTGGCACGCGCCGACGTCGGACGCCCTGCAGAAGGCGTACCACGCGCTGCGCCGGTCGCGGCTCGGGCGGCACCTGGCGCCGATCTGGTCGCAGCTCGCGCTGCACCGGCCGGCCGAGTTCAACAAGAGCCACATCCCGGCCTTCCTGGCCGACGAGGAGCCGCGGGCGTACGTGTGCGTGTACCCGTTCGTGCGGTCCTACGAGTGGTACCTGTTGCCGGACGAGGAGCGCCGGGCGATGCTGGCCGAGCACGGCAAGATGGCCCGCGGGTACCCCGACGTCCGGGCGAACACGGTGGCCTCGTTCGCGCTCGGCGACTACGAGTGGATGCTGGCCTTCGAGGCCGACGAGCTGCACCGGATGGTCGACCTGATGCGCGACCTGCGCGCGTCCACGGCCCGCCGGCACGTGCGCGAGGAAGTGCCGTTCTACACCGGTAAGCGGACCGAGCTCGGCGAGCTGGTCGCCAACCTGGGTTGACGGGCATGCACCGCAAGGCGTTTCCGGTGCTGTACGTCTCCGACGTGCGCCGGTCGGTCGAGTTCTACACCCTGCTCGGCTACGAACCGACGTACCAGTTCCCGCTCGAGGGCGACCCGCACTACGTCGGCCTCGAGCGCGGCGACTCCTCGCTCGGCCTGTCCGACGCCAACTGGCCGGAGGCCCAGCTCGGCATCACCGTCGGTACGGCGCCGCGCTTCGAGCTCTTCGTGTACGTCGACAACGTCGACGCCGAGGTGGAGACCTTCCGGACCGCCGGTCACGCCGTGTTGCAGGAGCCGGCCACCATGCCCTGGGGCGAACGCCAGGCCTACATCGCCGACCCGGAGGGCAACCCGGTCGCCCTCGCCACCCCGATCTAGCTGCCCGGCCGCTGCAGCAGGTAGTCCTCGGCGCGCATCGAGGTCGGCTCCTTCACGTCCTCCGGAAGCAACTCGCGCAGGTCGCGCTCGGTCAGGCTGTCCGGGTCGCGCTCGGACAGCCGGGTCGCCTGGTTGGCGATGGCCTCCTCCAGCACGTTCCGGATGAACCGGCCGTTGCCGAAGTTGTGGCCGCGCGGCGCGGGCGGGATGACCTGGCGGACCACGTCCAGCACGTCGTCGGTGTAGAGCATGCCGCGCTGCCGGGCCTGCAGCTCGAAGATGGCGACCAGCTGGTCGTTGTCGTACTCGCTGAACGACAGCAGCTTCGGGAACCGCGACGCCAGCCCGGTGTTGGACTCCATGAACCGCTGCATCTCGCGGTGGTACCCGGCGACGATCACGACGCACTCGTCGCGGTGGTCCTCCATCAGCTTCAGGATGGTCGCGACCGCCTCCAGGCCGAAGTCCCCGGGGCTGTTCTCCGGCACCAGCGTGTAGGCCTCGTCGACGAACAGCACCCCGCCGAGCGCCTCGCGGAACTTCGCCGCGGTCAGCGGTGCGGTGGTGCCGACTGTGGATCCGACCAGGTCGGACCGGTCGACCTCGACCACGTGACCCTTCTCGAGCACGCCGAGCTGGTTGTAGATCCGGCCGACCAGCCGGGCGATCGTGGTCTTGGCGGTACCGGGCTTGCCGACGAACACCATGTGCCGGGCGCGCTCGTGGCTCGGCAGGCCGAGCTCCTTGCGGCGCAGGTTGGTCTTGATCTCGGCGACCATCCGGCGAACCGCTTCCTTGATCGACTCCAGCCCGATCAGCGAGTCGAGCTCGGCAAGCGGGTTGTGGCTGAGGTCGACCGGCTTCGGGAGCGCCGGCTCTTCGGACTCCGGCGTCTCGACCCGAGTCAGCGGGAGCACCTTGGCCAACGGCTCGGGCTTGGCGGCCGGCCGGCGTTCGCGGTCGAGGACCCGGAAGAACGCGTCCAGGTCCGGGACCTGCGGCTCCGGCCACGGCGCGTCCGCGAGCACGCCGGACAGGTGGACCGACACGCGGGTGGCTGCGGCGGCCCAGGACCGCGCGAGCTCCCGCTGATTGCCGCGTACGGCGCGGGCCAGCCACTCGGTGTTGGCGGCCACCCACGCCTGCGGGTCGAAGCCGCTCCTGATCTCGGCAAGCGCCTTCTCCACGTCGTGAGCCGCGGGGCCGAGGATCTGGGCGACGGCCGGCGGAAGACCGCCCAGACCGGCGCTCAGGACCAGTGGGGACAACAATTGGGCGAAGTCGCCGGTCTCGGCGTCAGGCATCGCCATCAGCAGCTTGGCGTGCGCGTCCCGCAGCGAGTTGACCGAGTACCGCAAGGCCGCCGAGGGGCCGGCCAGCTCCGGCAGCACCGCGCGCTCGGTGTCCGTCAGCGCGGAAGTCCGCCAGAACTGCAGGATCGTCTCGTAGTCCGCGGTCGCATGCATCCGGGCGTTCTCGCGGTCGGCCAGCACGCGGTCGAGCGCTGCGGTCAGAGCCCGGGCGCGGACGGCCATCGGCGGCGCGTCGACGAACTGGGTCACCACGTCCCGGGTCAGCTTGAGTGCTTGCCGCCGGCCCTCTTCACGGAAGCCCCGGACACCTGACACGACCTGCAGTGGCCAGTCGGTGGCGGCGTACCGGACCACGTACCCGGCGCCGCCGAAGCGGTACGTCGGCCGGTAGAAGTCGCGGGCTAGCTCGGTGCCGATGTCGGCGTACTCGCCGTGCAGCACCGGGATCCACCCGGTCAGCAGCGGCGCGACCTGATGGGTGAACCACACCGGCGCGGGCGTGCCGTTCACGAACCCCGGGAACGCGTCCGCCCGCAGCGGCCGCAACGTGTTCGGGTCGTCGCCCCAGGCGCGCAGCTGCCGCCGGACCCGGGCCACCCAGTCGGCCGGCACCTCCCACGCCTGATCGGCGGCGAGTACGTCGAGAACCCGTCGCCCGCGGGTGTCGTCAGCCACGCAAAACCCTTTCACCCGTCCCGGCATCTGGCTGGCCGAGTCTAGTCCGTCACCGGCCGATCACCGGGGGCAGGCGGGGCCTGCGAATGATCACCCCTGCCTTCACGGCGCGTACCTGGTGTTCACGTGTTGGACCTTGGCCGGGACTGGCGCCGATGTGAGAATCCGGCCATGTCTGCCCAGTACCGACCACGGCGCCGCCTGGGCGCCCTCGTGGTCACCTCAAGTCTCGTCGTCACCGGCGTCGCGATCGGCATCGTGGCCGCTCCGGCGGACGCCGCCTCGTCCACCGTGGTCATCACCGAGGTGTACGGCGGTGGCGGCAACAGCGGAGCGCCGTACACCAACGACTTCATCGAGCTGACAAACAACAGCTCCTCGCCAGTCGATCTGACCGGCTGGTCGGTCCAGTACGCGTCCGCCGCCGGCACCACGTGGGCAGTCACCCAGCTCACCGGCAGCCTCGCTCCGGGCGCGGCCTACCTGGTGCAGGAGGGTGCGGGTGCCGGCAACGGCCAGCCGATGCCGACCCCGGACGCGACGGGCAACATCATGATGTCCGCGGCGTCGGGCAAGGTGGCTCTGGTCTCCTCGACCACCGCGCTGGCGTGTGGGGCGACCTGCTCGACGGCCGCCGGCGTGGTCGACTTCGTCGGGTACGGCGCCGCCAACGACTTCGAGACCGCCGCGGCGCCGGGGCTGTCCAACACGACGTCGGCGACCCGGAAGGTCCCGACCACGGACGCGGACAACAACGGGACCGAGTTCGCTGCGGTCAACCCGTCGCCGAAGACGCTGACCTCGACGCCGCCGGACCCGGACCCGATCGACGCCAAGATCCACGACATCCAGGGGTCGGCCCACCTGTCGCCGCTGAACGGCAAGCTGGTCGGCAACGTCACCGGCGTGGTCACCGCGAAGAGCGGCAACGGCTTCTGGTTCCAGGACCCGCAGCCCGACGCCGACCCGGCGACCAGCGAGGGCCTGTTCGTCTTCACCAGCTCCGCGCCGACGGTGAACGCCGGCGACGCGGTGTCGGTCAAGGGCACGGTCGCCGAGTTCCGCCCCGGCGGCTCGGGTGGGACCGACAACCTGACCACCACCGAGCTCACCAACGCGACCGTCACCGTCACCGGCACCGCCGCGGTCCCGGCCGCGACGATCGTCGGCCCGGGTGGGCGGGTGCCGCCGTCGACCGTGATCGACGACGACTCCAACGGTGACGTCGAGACGACCGGCACCTTCCAGCCGGCCACCGACGGCATCGACTTCTGGGAGTCGCTGGAGGGCATGTGGCTGGGCATCAACGAGCCGCAGGTGACCGGCCCGACCAGCTCCTTCCGCGAGCTGTCCGTCGTACCGGCTGGCTCGAGCGTGCGGACCGTCCGCGGCGGCATCGTGCTGCAGAAGGCCGACAGCAACCCCGAGCGGGTGCTGCTGGACGACGTGCTGACGCCGATTCCGGACGCGAAGACGGGCGACAAGCTGGCCGGTGTCGTGACCGGTGTCCTGGACTACTCGTTCGGGAACTTCAAGTTCCTACCGACGCAGTCTCCGACGGTTGTCGACGGCGGCGTCCAGCGGGAGACGACCAAGGCGTCGTCGCCGCTGCAGGTGTCGGTGGCGACGTTCAACGTGGAGAACCTGGACCCGTCCGACGGCGAGGCCAAGTTCGACGGGCTCGCCCAGGCGGTGGTGCGGAACCTCGCCTCGCCGGACATCATCGGCCTGGAGGAGGTGCAGGACAACGACGGCGCCACCAACTCCGGTACGACGGCCGCCAACGTGACCCTGGACACCCTGGTGGCCGCGATCGTGAAGGCCGGCGGACCGACGTACGCGTGGCGGCAGATCGACCCGGTGAACAACGCCGAGGGCGGCGAGCCGGGCGGCAACATCCGGGTCGCGTTCCTCTACCGCACCGACAAGCCGGTGAAGTTCGTCGACCGGCCCGGCGGCGGCTCGACGGTCCCGACCACGATCGTCACCGACCGGTTCGGCCGGCCGCACCTGAGCTCCTCGCCCGGTCGCGTCGACCCGGCGAACCCGGCCTGGGCGGCCGCCCGGGTCCCGCTGGCCGGTGAGTTCACCTGGCACGGGCAGAGCCTGTTCGTGGTGGTCAACCACTTCAGCTCGAAGGGCGGCGACGACCCGCTCTGGGGCCGGACCCAGCCGCCGGTCCAGGTGACCGCCGCCAAGCGGCACCAGCAGGCCGAGTCGGTCCGCGGGTTCGTGGACCAAATCCTGGCCAAGGACAAGGGCGCCAACGTCATCGTGCTCGGCGACATCAACGACTTCGACTTCTCCGAGACCACCGACATCCTGGTCGGCTCCGGGAAGACGGCGCTGATCGACCTGCCGCGGACGCTGCCGGTGCCGGAGCGCTACAGCTACGTGTTCGAGGGCAACAGCCAGATCCTGGACCAGATCCTGATCTCGCAGAACCTGAAGCCGGCCTCGTCGTACGACATCGTGCACATGAACTCCGAGTTCCCGGACCAGATCAGCGACCACGACCCGCAGGTCGCGCGCGTCGTCCCGCTGCCGTCCTGGGTGCGCTGACGGGACGCTTACGTCGGTCGCCCGGGCGAGGTTTTCCTTGCCCGGGCACCGATACTGGAGTCGTGACAGATGACACCAAGCAGTACGCCGTACAGAAGTCCGAGGCGGAGTGGAAGGCGCAGTTGACGCCCGCCGAGTTCCACGTACTGCGCAAGGCCGGCACCGAACGGCCGTTCACCGGTGAGTACACCGACACCAAGACGGTCGGCGTGTACAAGTGCCGGGCGTGTGACGCGGAGCTGTTCCGGAGTGAGACCAAGTTCGACTCGCACTGCGGCTGGCCGTCGTTCTTCGCGCCGCTGGCCGAGGACCGGGTCCAGTACATCGAGGACTCCACCCTCGGGATGAAGCGGGTCGAGGTCCGCTGCGCCAACTGCGGGTCCCACCTGGGCCACGTCTTCGAGGGCGAGGGCTACGGCACCCCGACCGACCTGCGCTACTGCATCAACAGCATCAGCCTGACCCTCCAGCCCGCCTGAGCGATCAGGCGTCGCAGCGGTCAGGTTTCCGGAGCGGTGAGGGCGACCAGGCGGTAGACCTCGAGCGGTTCTGCCTTGCCTTTGAGCTCCAGGCGGCCCAGCGACTCGGTGACAGCCTCGGGGAGGAGGGCCTTGGTGGCGGGGCCGATGGCCACGCTGCCGCCTGGGGCCTTGCCCTCGATCCGGGACGCGACGTTGACGGTGTCGCCGATGACCGTGTGGGTGCGGCCGCCCTCGGTGCCGAGCAGGCTGACCGAGGCGACGCCGCTGTTGATGCCGACCCGGAACCGCGGCCACTGCGGATGCGCCATCTGGACGGCACTGGCCGCCTCCTGAAGCGCCAACCCGGCTGCGGCGGCCCGCTCGGCGTGGTCCGGCTGGTCGCCGCGCTTGTTGAAGGTCACCATCAGCGCGTCGCCGATGATCCGGTCGACGTCGCCGCCATGTCGCCGTACCACTGGAGGTACGACGACCTGGAAGTACGTGTTCAGCATGGCGGTGACCTCGGACGGGTCGTGGTGCTCGGAGAACGTCGTGAACCCTTGCAGGTCGGCGAACAGCACACTCAGCTCCCGCCGCCCGGACACCGTGTCCTCGAGGTAGAGGTCCGCGAACCGCTCCTCGTGCCACTGGAGCCGCACGCCGACCACGACCAGGACGAACGCGGCGAGCATCAGCACGTGCCACTCCCACCACGACAGCGCCCAGTTCCGCGCGAACACCAGCGCGACCATCGCCTCGGCGAGCAGGACGAACGCGGCGACCATCGACAGCAGCATCAGCGACGGCCGTTCCCACCAGGTCCGCATGTACCGCCCGGCCGCGATCGCGTAGAGCAGGATGGCCGGTACGGCGAGCGCCGCCAGGATCCCGTCCGCAGCCTCCGGTACGGCGGTGCCGTGCAGCGGAGGTAATCGCAGCACCGAGGCCAATGCCCACAACGCCATCAGCGTCAGCAACCCAGCACGGAGCCAACGCCCCCACCGCACCGCGGAGGCGACCCGATCACCGGAGAAGTTCAGGCTCGACAACACCGCGAACACCGACGCCAGCGCTACGCCGACCGGGGTCGCGAGGGTGAAGCCCGCGTTCGGTGTGTCGAGCAGCACCTTCGGCGTCGCCAATGCGTGCAAAGCGAGGAAGCCCGCCGCCGACAGGAATGCCAGGGAGACCAGCAACACCCGAGGATCGCCCCGCCGCACAGCCGCTGCGCCGGTCCCATACGCGAGTACGGCGCTCAGCACCGCCGTCGCCAGCACCAGCCAGAAGTGCGCCGGGTGATGCTGCCAGTGCACGTCCAGCTGTGGTCGCTGCAGCAGCAGGAACAGCCCTGCCAGCGGGAGGAGCAACGCCAGGGCCGTCAGGCCGACCATCGCCGGCGTGTAGACGAACCGCCGTTCAGGCATCGGCAGTGACCTTCAAATGCGTGTGGACCTGCGACACCACCACCGAACCCTCGCCGACCGCCGACGCGACGCGCTTGACCGACCCACACCGCACATCGCCGATCGCGAACAGGCCCGGCAGCGTGGTCTCGTAGGGCTGTGGCGGCCGCGACTCGTTCCACTGTGGGTCAGCGGCGGCATCCGACCCGGACAGCACGAACCCACGCGAGTCCCGGCCGACCTTGTCCGGCAACCAGTCCGTGCCCGGCACCGCGCCGATCATCACGAACAGGCCGTTCACGGGCAGCGACTCCTCGTCGCCGTTCCGCCGGTCCCGCAAGGTGATGTGCTCCAGCCGACCGTCGCCGCCACCGCCGACGACCTCGCTGTTCGCCCGCAAGGTCACGTTGGGTGCGGCATCGATCTCATCGATCAGGTACTGCGACATGCTCGCCGACAGGTCGTTGCCACGGATCACCAGCGTCACGTGCCGGCAGTAGCGGGCCAGATGCAGGACGGCCTGTCCGGCCGAGTTCCCGCCGCCGACCACGCAGGCGTCGCGCCCTTGCAGACCATGGGCTTCCGACACGCTCGCGCCGTAGTACACGCCGTTGCCCATCAGGTCCTCGAGCGACGGGACGTCCAGCCGTCGGTACGAAACTCCGGTCGCGAGGACGACCGCGCGGGCCGTCACCTCGCCCACATCCCCGATCACTGCGCGGAAGTGGTCGTCGACCTTCTCCAGCGAGACGATCGACCGCATCAGCACGAAGTGTGCGCCGAACACCCAGGCCTGCTGGTACCCGCGCTGGGCGAGCTCCGAGCCCCGAATGCCGCGGGAGAAGCCCAGGTAGTTCCGGATCAGTGAGCTCGTCCCCGCCTGCCCGCCGATCGACTCCCGCTCCACCACGAGCGTGCGCAATCCCTCGGACGACGCATACACAGCCGCGGCCAGGCCACCCGGACCGGCGCCGATCACCAGCAGGTCGAAGGCGTTCTCGCCGTCGGCCAGCGTCGTCGGAACACCCCAGGCCTCGGCGATCTCGGCATCGGTCGGATCATGCAGTACGGCGCCGCCGACAGCCGGCATCCACACCAGCACACCCTCACCGGGATCCGGCTCGCCGATCCACTGCAGCGCGGCCTTCGCCAACGGCGATCCGCTGACCCGGAACGCGCTCGGAATGCCGTTACGCGCCAGCAGACTGCGGATCGCCTGTCCCCGGACGGAGTGGTCGGACGCGATCACCACGACCTCGCGCAGGTTCGCGACCTCGTACCGCGACCACTCCTGGATGAACTCCGCGACCGTCCGGTGGAACAGCTCGTCCCGCTCGATCCACGGCTTCAGCACGTAGTAGTTGATGTCGCCGACCGACATCGCGGTCAGGATCGCCGCGGCCGTCGACCGGTCCGCCCACGACCCCCACTCGACCAGCAACGCCCGCCGAGCGTCCGGATGCAACGTCCGCGACAGGTCGAAGATCGCGGCCCGCTCGGCGTCGGCCAGCGCATGGTCGACCAGTACGACGGCTACCCGCTGCTCCAGCTCGTGCGCGAGCCGCAGGCAGTCGGCCCCCGCGGTCGCGGTCAGCTCGCCGCGCACGCGGAAGTCCACGCCGAACGCGCGCTCGAGCTCTGTCTCACTTCGTTCCAGCCGCATCGGATCGGCATCGACGACCAGCAGAAGCGGCCGTGCCTCACGCAGGCTGGGCCTGTCCCCGGGTTCCCCTCCCATGCTTGCGACGGTAGGTGCGCGCGCACCGATGGGCAATGGAGAAAGCGCTTGTTCGCCGGTCCTGTCCGCCCCAGTGGGACAGGACCGGCGAAACTCGAACGCAGCTCAAGCCGTCAGTTGACGCTGACCGCGGACCACGCGGCGGCGACGACTGCGCGCTCGTTGCTGGTTGCGCCGTACAGGTCGGTGGCCGCGTTCAGCGTTGCGGTCCGGGCCTGCGCGTACGTCGTACCCGTCGTCATGTAGGTGGTCAGCGCGCGGTACCAGATCTTGCCGACCTTGTCCCGGCCGATGCCTGTGACAGTCGAGCCGTTGCAGCTCGTGGAGTTGTGCGGCAGGCCGCCGAACTCCTTGGCGCCGGTGCCCTCGGCGGCGAGGTAGGCGAAGTGGTTCGCGACGCCGGAGGAGTAGTGCACGTCCAGGTTGCCGACGCCGGAGTAGTAGCAGTCGACCGAGTTGCCGTCCTTGCTCGGCTTGTCCATGTACCGCAGGGCCGGCCGGTCCTTCATGATCTCCTCGCCGATGTAGTAGTCACCGGGGTCGGAGGCGTTGTCGGCGTAGAACTCGACGAAGGTGCCGAAGATGTCGCTGGTCGCCTCGTTCAGGCCGCCGGACTCACCGGAGTAGGTCAGGTTCGCGGTCGCCGTGGTGACGCCGTGGGACATCTCGTGACCGGCAACGTCGATCGACACCAGCGGACCGGCCACGACGCCGTCGCCGTCGCCGTACGTCATCTGCCTGCCGTCCCAGAACGCGTTCACGTAGTTGCTGCCGTAGTGCACCCGGCTCGGGACGCCCTTGCCGTCGTTGAAGATGCCGTTCCGCGCGTGCTGGGTCTTGTAGTAGTCCCAGGTCTTCGAGGCGCCGTAGTGCGCGTCGACCGCGGCCGTCTGCCGGTTGGTGTTCAGGCCGTTGCCCCAGTGGTTGTCGGCGTCGGTGAACCGGGTCGGCACCGGGCAGCCGAAGCCGAAGATCTGGCACAGGATCGAGTCGGTCTTGTTGTTCGCGTCGGCGGTGTAGCCGTTGCCGCGGGTCGGGTCGGTCAGCGTGAAGCCGCCGGTGGCCGGCGTGCTCTCGATCGGCACGGTCCCGCTGTACAGGCTCTGTCCGTCGCCGGAGGCGGTGTGGATGTGCTGCTCGGAGACCAGTTTCGCCCCGGTCAGTGCGTCGATCGTGGTGGTCACGTGGCTCGGCGTACCGTCCGCCTGCGTCCCGCCCGACGCGACCAGGTAGGCCAGCCGCGGCGCGCCCTTGCGGGCCTCGATCACCAGCGTCGGCTTGCCCTCGGCCTCCTGTCCGCGGGTCAGCGCCTTGGCGGTGGCGCTTGCGACGCTGATCTTCGGCGTCCGGCTCACGTCGGCGCTGCGGCTCAAGGTCAGGCTGGCGCCCTTGAAGGCGCCGTCCTTGGCCTGGTGGACGACGACGTCGCCACCGAGGACCTTCAGCCCGCCGATGGTCCGGTCCATCCGGACGTGGCTGGAGCCGTCGGCGTCCACGATGACGTCCCGGACGACGAACGTGTCGGCGCCGGTGGCCTTCAGTACGGCGAGATTGTCGCCGATCGCGGCCTTCGCCCGGGCGACGGCCGCGCTGGGGCTGGGGACGGGGTCTGCCGTCGGCGCACCGTTGGCGGTGGTGGCGCTGGTCAGACCGAGGGCGGTAGTGGTCGCGACTGCGGTGGCAGCGGCGAACAGGGCGGATCTGTTCATCCTCGCGCTCCTTGTTCGGCGTCCCGGGGGCCTCACGCCCCGGGAACGAGGTGCAGGAACGTTACCGCTCGGTCACCTACCGTGGCCAGAGGTTGGGAAAGTTGTCTTTCCGGCGGAATTCGCCGGGTTTGTCCGGGCCGGGCGGTAGCGTCGCGGCATGGCGAAGAGCACAGCCGTGATGCTCACGGTGGGGGAGCGCGAGGTCCGGGTCTCCAGCCCCGAGCGGGTGGTCTACGAGGCGACCGACTGGGCGCCTGAGGTCACCAAGCTGCAGGTCTGCGAGTACTTCGCCGGGCTGGCCGACGCGTTCATGAAGGCGTCCGGCGACCGCCCGGTCGCCCTGGAGCGCTGGCCCGGCGGCTGGCGTGAGGGCATGACGCTGTCGGTCGACTCGATCGGCCGGCAGACGGGCGACGGCTTCTACTCCAAGCGCCTGCCGAAGGGGGCGCCGGAGTGGGTCGAGACCTGCCGCGTGCTCACGCCGAACGGCCGTCCGATCGACGAGCTGTGCCTGACCGAGCCCGCCGCTGCGGTGTGGGCGGCCCACATGGGCACCCTGACCTTCCACCCGTGGGCCGTCCGCCGCAGCGATCTGGAGCATCCCGACGAGCTGCGCATCGACCTCGATCCGCAGCCCGGTGCGACGTTCGCGGACGCCAGGCAGGTGGCCGGCGTCGCGCGCGAGCTCCTCGAAGAGCTCGGGTTGCAGGGCTTCGCGAAGACCAGCGGCAACCGGGGCATCCACATCTACGTCCGGATCCGCCCCGAGTGGAGCTTCGACGAGGTCCGGCACGCCGCGATCGGCCTCGGCCGCGAGCTCGAGCGCCGCGACGACCGGGTGACGACGGCCTGGTGGAAGGAGGAGCGCGGCGAGTCCTCGATCTTCCTCGACTTCAACCAGAACCTCCGCGACCGTACGGTCGCCGGCGCCTGGTCGCTGCGGCCGCGGCCGGGTGCTCCGGTCAGTACGCCGCTGACGTGGGAGCGGCTCGCCGAGGTCGACGACCCGCGGGCGTTCAACCTGCACACGGTCCCGGAGTACCTCGCCGACGGCGACCCCTGGGCCGGCATGGACGACACGGCGTACCCGCTCGACGCGCTGCTGCGGCTGTGGGAGGAGCTGCCCGGCGGCGAGCTGAACTTCCCGCCCGACTACCCGAAGATGCCGGGCGAGCCGCCGCGGGTGCAGCCGAGCAAGAAGGTCGCCGAGCACTGGGACGAGCACGGCAACCGGATCGTGCCGGACTGACACGTCGCGGCTGCTCCCGCACGCGGACTGCGGTTACGCGTGCTGCGGCAGGCGGACTGTGGTTACGGGTGCTCCGGGCCGGCGGACTGTGGTTACGGGTGCTCCGGGCCGGCGGACTGTGGTTACGGGTGCTCCGGGCCGGCGGACTGTGGTTACGGGTGCTGCGGGCCGGCGG
>NZ_JBFAHB010000080.1:0-40208 GCF_040653975.1 Kribbella sp. NPDC050820 | reverse complement strand
CCCACCAGTCACCGACCAGCGACTGGTAGAAGTCCGCGAACGGGCCGCTGGTGCCCTTTCCCAGGAATCCGGCGGTCGGGCACCGGGCCAGGTGATCCGCCGGCGGGGCAGCCGGGTCACAAACGGGCGGCGGCTACCAGGGTGGCGCGGCGAGGGGCTGAGAGGGGTTCGTTTTCCAGGCGTTTGCCGGTTTCGGAGGCGTGCAGCATGCCTTCGGGGGAGACGAAGCCTACGTGGTGGACCGGCTGGCCGGGGCGGGCGAAGAAGTAGAGGTCGCCGGGTTGGGCTTCGTCGATGGGGATGTTCTCCAGGGTGTCCGCCTGGTCGTGGGCGTCGCGCGGGGTGCGAAGACCGAGCACCCGGCTCACGGTGTGGATCAGGCCGGAGCAGTCCAGCCCGTACGCCGACGTACCGCCCCACAGGTACTCGAGCCCCAGGAACTGCGACCCCAGCGCTAGCCGGTCCTCGGCCGACCCCGACCCGGTCCGCAGTGCGCTGTCGGCCAGCCACCCCGACCCACCATCGGGCGTCGCCACCCGCGTGTACCCGTCCGCGTGCTCAACCGACGCGAGCACCGTGGCGAACGACAACTCTCCCAGGATCCGCGCGTCACCAGCCGGCTCGGCCAGCAGAGCAGCAGTCGGTACGGCGACAGCGACCGGAGCAGACGCGGCCGACGGCAACTCACCCAGGTGGCTGGACGGCACCCAGCCCGGATACCCCAGCTCGTCCTGCGACGACGGCTGCCACGGCGCGACGATCTCCGACCAGCCGTCCCGTTCCGACCGCACCAGCACGGGTTCGGCGAACAGCAACTGGGTCAGCGTCCGGTCGTGCAGACCCAGGCGCGTCTCGGTGTCCATCGACTTCGCCCAGGCGGCCACGTCGGGCTGAGCGGCGATCGCAGGGGCGTCGATGTCGCGGGGCGCGTCCGGCGCGGTCCACACCGTGCTGACCGGGAATTTGGCGGCGACTAGCTTCATGCGGTCAAGCCTGTCACGCCGAGTCCGGGCGCCGACGGCAGGTGGATCAGCGCGCCGTCGTACCGGATCCCGCCCGTCACCGGCGCCTCCCGGAGCCACCACGCCGCGTCCAGGTCGTTGACCGCCGACGTCGGATACGCCGACACGAGCGCAGCCGCTGCGCCGACGCCGACCGGGCCCTCCATCATCGATCCGATGATGGTCTGGATCCCGTGCTCCCGGGCCAGCTCGAGCAGCGTCCGGGCCGGTCCGAGCCCGCCGCACTTGGCCAGCTTCACGTTCACCATGTCCGCGGCGCCGTACCGGATCACGGCCACCAGGTCGCGCACGCCGAACACGGACTCGTCGGCCAGGATCGGCGTACTGACCCGGTCCGTCACCCACGCCATCCCTTCGAGGTCGGCCGCGGGCACCGGCTGCTCGACGAGCTCGAGGTCGCAGCCGGCGTCCTCCATCGCGCGGATCGCGGTCACGGCGTCGCGCCGCGACCACCCCTGGTTGGCGTCGAGCCGCAGCGACGGGCCGGGACCGATCGCCGCCCGGACCTGGCGGACCCGCTCGAAGTCGGCGCGCGCGTCACCGGTGCCGACCTTGATCTTGAGCACGTCGAAGCCGTCGGCGACGCGAGCTCGTGCTGCGGTTGCGAGCGCGTCGGCATCGCCGACCGACAGCGTGACGTCGGTAGCGACCGTGTCCACCGTCGACCCGAGGAAGTTGTGCAGCGACTGCCCGCGACGACGGGCGGCCAGGTCGTGCAGCGCGACGTCGACCGCGCCCTTGGCGCCGAAGTTGCCGACGGCAGCGTTCTGCACCCGGCGGAGCGCCTCGGTCAGGTCGTCCGGCTCGAGCCCGTCCAGCGCGGCCGCGATCGGTCCCTCGACACACGCCTGGGCTCCGGCGAGCGACTCGCCGGTGACCTTCCAGACCTGCGGGGCCTCACCCCAACCGCTGACTGAGCCGTCGCTGACCGAGCCGTCGCTGATCTCGACCAGGAGCGAGTCGGCGTGCGTCGCCGTACGCAGAGCAGTGACGAACGGGGTGTGCAGCGGCGCCGACACCAGGTGCGTGGAGATCTTCATCGCACCGCGTCCAGGTCGTGGCGGTGGTTCCAGGCCTCCAACGCGATCGACGCGATGAGCTTCTGCGCGTCCGCGTCGGGCAGGTCGGACGTCGTACACACGACGAGCACGAAGGGATCCGCGTCGGCCGGGCGGACGATGCCGCCGTCGTGCCGGATCCGGGTGTCCCAGCCGTTCTTGTGCTCGACCCGGGTCCCGGTCGGAAGCAGGGCGGGGATCTCGCCGTTCCACTGGTTGCCGGCCAGCAGGTCGCGCAGATACGTGCCCGACGCGCCCTTCTGATTGCCCACCGCAACCAGTACGGCGGCCAGCCCGGCCGGGCTCATCTCGTTGCTGATCCCGGCCCGCCGCGCCGGGATGTCGTCGATCCCACGCCGGATCGCGCTCGGCCCGGACCCCAGCTCGGCGTTGGCTGCCTTGACGCCGGCCAGCTCCAGCACCAGGTTCGTCGCGAGGTTGCTGGACACCGTGATCATCTCGGTCGCGAGCCAGCCGAGCGGCACCTGCGTACCCAGCTTGGTCCAGGTCGCCGGCGCGTCGTCCTCGTCCTGGCGCACGCCGAACCGGCCGCCGGCCGCGGACTCGAAGTCGTTGTGCACGGTCACCAGCTGCTCGAGCGCGAGCTCACCCGTCTCGACCTTGCGCATCATCGCCATCGCCACCGGCAACTTCATCGTGCTGGCGGAGTAGTGCGTCCGCTCCGCCTGGTGCTCGAACACCGGCGTACCGTCCAGTCGGCCGAGCCACACCCCGAAGTCGCCGCTCCCGTCGACCTCCCGGAGCAGTTCCGCGATTCCCATGCCGCTCACCCTTCCACACACCCGCCTGGCAGACTTCCGAGGGTGTCCAGAGCATTGGGTCTCGTTCTCGGCTTCGCCGCCGACCGTGTGCTCGGCGATCCGCGCCGCTACCACCCCGTGGCCGGCTTCGGCCAGGTCGCCACCCGCCTGGAGAAGCGCAGGTACGGCAACTCGCGCGCAGCCGGCGCGGCCTACACCGGCGCCCTCGTCGGTACGGCGGTCGCCGGCGGAGCGCTCGTGGAGCGGCTGACCCGGAACCGCCCGATCGTCCACACCCTGGTCACCGCCGCCGCGACCTGGACCGTGCTCGGCGCCCGCAGCCTGGACCGCGAGGCCGAGCACATGGCCGCCCTGCTCGAGGAGAAGGACATCCCGGCGGCACGATCCCGGCTGAGCCATCTGTGCGCGCGGGACGCGACCGACCTGGAGGCCGATGAGCTGGCTCGGGCGACGGTGGAGTCGCTCGCCGAGAACACCTCCGACGCCTGCGTCGCGCCACTGCTGTGGGGCGGTGCGCTCGGCGTCCCCGGACTACTCGGCTACCGCGCCGCGAACACGCTCGACGCGATGGTCGGCTACAAGTCGGCGAAGTACCTGAACTTCGGGTGGGCGGCGGCCCGGCTGGACGACGTACTCAATCTGCTGCCCGCTCGGGCCTGCGCCGTGCTGACCGGGTTCGCTGCTGGGCGGCCGCGGGAGGCGGTCGGGGTGTGGCGGCGGGACGCGTCGAAGCATCCGAGTCCGAACGCCGGGCCGGTCGAGGCTGCGTTCGCCGGTGCGCTGGACCTGCAGCTCGGCGGGCGGAACAGCTACGGGGACTATCAGGAGGACCGTGGCACGCTGGGAGACGGACCCACGCCGACGGTCGCGGACGTCCGCCGTACCGCTGCCCTCGCGCGGCGCGTCGGCGTCGCGGCGGCGGGAGTGGCAGTGGGAGTTGCGGGGATCCTGGCGGTAGCGAGCCGGCGGAAGGGGAGACGGTGGGTAAGGACCTGAGCCGGCGGCCGCTGCGGATCGCCCTGATCCGGCACGCCGAGTCCGAGGCGAACCTGGACAAGACGATCTTCGAGCGCGTCCCCGACCACTCCATCCCGCTCACCCAGCACGGCCACGAGCAGGCCGCCCAGGCGGGCAAGCGGCTGCGGGAGCTGTTCGAGAACGAACCGGTCCGGGTCTACGTCTCGCCGTACCTGCGGGCCTGCCAAACGCTGGAGTCGCTCGGCATCGATGACCTGCTGGACGTCGTCCGCGAGGAGCCGCGGCTGCGGGAGCAGGACTGGGCCAATTTCCAGGACACCGAGGACATCGAGCGGCAGCAGCAGCTGCGGGACTCGTTCGGGCACTTCTTCTACCGGTTCACCGACGGCGAGTCCGGCGCCGACGTGTACGACCGCGTGTCGACGTTCCTGGAGACGATGCACCGCGACTTCGAGACACCGGACGCGCCACGGAACATGCTGCTGGTGTCGCACGGGCTGACCATGCGGCTGTTCTGCATGCGCTGGTTCCATTGGTCGGTCCGGTTCTTCGAGACGCTGTGCAACCCGGACAACGCCGAAACACGCGTTCTGCTGCGGCAGCCGGATTTCCGGTACAAGCTGGACCGGCCGTTCGAGCAGTGGACACCTTACGAACCGACGGAACGGGAGCGATCGGCATGGTTGTAGAGCAGACCCGGGAAGCGGTCCTCGAGCTGCTGGCGAGCCTGTCGCCGGCTCAGCTGGACAAGGTCAGGGCCGCCTTCGACACGCCCGACCACAAGGACTGGACGTACCTGCCCGGCGACCGGCCCGGGCTGCCGTTGGCCGAGCTGACCCCGGCCCAGCAGCGGCTCGCGGAGCGGCTGATCGAGATCGGTTGCAGTGAGCGCGGCGTGGCCGACTCGAAGGCCGTGCTGGAGGCCGAGGTGATCCTGCGCGGGATCCCCGACCTGCCGCCGACCGGCGAGTGGGAGGGTTCCGTGCTGGGCGGGCGGTACTTCCTCCGGGTGCTCGGCGACCCGGCCGGCACGGAGCCGTGGGCCTGGCGGCTGAACGGTCACCACCTGGCCCTGCACGTGACCCTCGTCGACGGCGCGATCGCGTTCACCCCGCAGTTCATCGGGTCGAACCCGGCCGAGGTGCGGTCGGGACCGCAGGCGGGCCGGCGGTTCCTGGCCGCCGAGCAGGACCTGGGCTTCCAGCTCCTGCACGCCCTCGAGCCCGGCCAGCGCGCGGTCGCCGTCGTCTCGGACGAGGCGCCCGACGACATCCTCACCCGGCACGACCCGGTCGCCGACGCATCCCTGCTGCACCGGGGCCTGGCGTACGGCGACATGACCGGCGAGCAACGCCAGGTGTTCAGCCTCCTGGTCGGCCAGTACGTCGGCCGCGCCGCCGGGCCGATCGGGTTGCAGACCTGGCAGGACATCACCGACCACGGCATCGAGCGCCTGACCTTCGCCTGGGCCGGCGAGACCGAGCCAGGCGTCGGCCACCGCCACTACTACTCGATCGTCGGCCCTACCTTCCTCGCCGAGTACGACAACACCCAGGACAACGCCAACCACATCCACTCCGTCTGGCGCGACCTCCGCAACGACTGGGGCACCGACCTGCTCGCTGCCCACTACTCCCAGAGCGCGCACTGATGGTTGGTGGACATGTCGTCGACGACCTGCGTGACCTACCGGCGGAGCGGCGTACGGGATGCCGTCGAAGACGCGGTAGTTGCTCTTGGCAACTCCCTGGACGGTGCCGGCGGTGGTCTGGACAAAACGCTCCGAGGCGCCGCGGGCGGTCGATGGCGCGAGGCCGACCGCGACCACAGCCAGAGGAGCTGAGACAGGAACCGGTGGGCTGGGACATGAAATACCATGTCCCAGCCCACCAGATGGTGTCTCGGGCCCCGACTTGAGTCGTAGGACCCGGGGCGGCCGCGCCGAGTCGTTGTGCTCGTCAGTGCGTGACGAGTGAGGCGCAGAAGGCTGCGAGTTGCTGCTCGGTGAAGCCGTGGCTCATCAGGAACTCGGCCTCCGCGACGGTGCCGAGGTGGCCGCCTGGGTTGAAGGATCCGCCGAAGCCGCCGGGTAGGACGGTGCCGTCGGGCAGGGTCGCCCCATCCAGGGCACCACTGGCGATGGCGCTGCGCAGCGGGCCGAGGCAACCGGAGTAGTTGGTGGCGAAGTCGTTCGCGGGCGTGTCGGCCGACGCGATGGCCGGGGCTGCGATGCCGAAGCTCAGCGCGGCCGCGACGGTGAGGACTGTGCGGGTGAGGACGTGCATGGTGGTCTTCCTTGTCGGTGTCGGTGTCGGTGTCGGTGGAATGGCGGTCGGCAGGTGCTCAGTTGGCGGGGAGTGCCGACGCCGTCAGTTGGGTGGCCGGCGCGATGCGCTCGAGCGGGATGGCGGCGATCTCGTTGACCTGCCGTACGGCGGTCTCGGACGATGCCTCGAACAAGCAGTGACACGAGCCGTCGGAAGGCACGTAGACCGAGCTGATGTAGCGGACCGGCGTACCTTCTCGGGTGAGCTGATCGGCGGCGTCACGAGCCCTGACAGCGGCGGCCGTGACGTCGCCGGCCGCAACGCCCGGCAGTTGTCGCTCGACGATGTAGGTGATCATGGGGACTCCCTGTGCTGGCCGGCCCCGATGGCCGGCGACACCGACGACGCTACGAATGCGGCGACCGGACTCGCGTCGGGGAAACCCCTACGCTTCTCCCTGCACCGGAGCCGCAACTGCGTGGGCCAACTGCGCGGCGAGCTGCGTGCGGGACGTGACACCGAGCTTGCGATAGACGCGAGTCAGGTGCGCCTCAACGGTCTTGGGACTCAGGAACAAGCTCGTGGCGATGTCGCGATTGCGTGCCCCCTCGGCGACGAGCAGGGCGATCTGCAACTCCTGCGCCGTCAGCTGGCGCCGGGGGTCGTCGCCGTGCGGCTGAAGGGTCTCGCCGGAGACCCGCAGCTCGCTGCGCGCCTGGTCGGCCCACAGCGCGGCGCCGTACTCCTCGCAGATCGCCAGCGCCGATCGCAATTGGTCTCGTGCGGCCGAGCGTCGGCCTTGACGGCGGAGACGCTCGCCGAAGCACAACCTCGTGCGCGCCTCCGCGAGTGGAGCGCCGACATCGCGGGCGAGCTCGAGGGACTCGATGAACCAGGTCTCGTACTCTTCGTCCGGGGCGAACAGTCCGCGACACCGAGCGACGGCGGCGAGGACACTCGCGGCGCCTCGCGGCCTGGCGTAGGCCTTGAGCCTTTCGATGAGCTCCACCGCCAGGTCGACCTGACCACACCGCACGTAAGCCTCCGCGAGATCGCCCTCGATGCCGAAGGTTCGCGGCTCGCTCACACCGCCGGCGGCCAGGAGTTCCGCGGCGGGTGCCAGCTCGTCGACGGCAGCCTGGTGCCTTCTGGACGCCAACCCCAAGGTGCCCAATGCCGCGGCGCACGTCACTCGTAGCTCTTCGGCCGGACGGGTGATTCGATCGACCTGTACGGCGTGCGCCTTGCACTCGATGCTTCGACCGAGGTCGGCCTCCACCCGGGCGAGTCCAGCCAGTGCCGTCGCCAGTTGGACCGGCTCGTCGAGTGACTCGGCAAGGGCACGTGCCTCGTCGGCCCGGACCAGGGCGTGATCGAGGCGAGCACCGCGACGCGCCACTTCCGCGGCATTGGTCAGGGCGTTCGTGAGCATCCAGAGGTCGCCGCTCGCGCGGCACAGCTCGATCGCACGGGTGAGCACGCGCTCGGCATCCGCCGACCGGTCCAGCCAGCTGAGCACCGGCCCGAGCATCGCCAGCGCGCTGACGTCATCTCCTTGCTCGGCCACGCGGGCTGCCTGTTCGGTCAGTCGCGCTCCGTCGTCGGTCTTGCCGGCCATGACGAGGGTGTAGGCGACCTTGAACGTCACCACCAGTGGATGGTCCCGGCAGCCGATCAGGTCCCACGCCTTCAACGCATACGGCAACGCATCGGCTGCCCGGCACTGCGCACCGAGGTCGACGACGGCGTACGCGAGGAGCTTGGCCGCCCGTTCGGCGTCGTACGGCGCGACCCGGTCGGCGGCCGCCTGGAGGCGCTGGGGTGGGTCGGCGTGGCCGCGCCACAGCGCAACCCGGGCGCGCTCGTGCTCTGCGTCCGCCCGGAGCAACGGATTCCCGCTCGCCGCGAGCACAGCCTCCAGGTGTTGTTGCGCGACCGAGTGATGCCCGGAGAGAAAGGCGGCCACCGCGGCGGAGTAGGTCCGCTCGGCTCGTCGCTCAGGATCGGGACTGAGCCGCGCGGCGAGCTCGTAGGCACGGCACTCCGCCCAGCGCCCGCCGCGGTTCCGGGCGAGGTCCGCTGTCCGTGCCAGATCGGCCGCGATCGCCTCGTCCGGGGCCACGGCCGACAGCGCAGCGTGCCAGGCGCGCAGTTCCGCCCGCCCGGCCGGAAGTGTCTCTGCAACGGATCGATGTGCGGCCTGCCGCTCAGCGATCGTCGCGGTCTGATGGACCACCGAGCGGAGCACCGGATGCCGGAACACCAGTCCCGACGAGGTCCAGCGCACCAGACCGGCTCGCTCAGCGTGATCGAGCGCCGCGGGATCGCCGGTGAGAGCTCTGACCGCCGGCAGTAGTTGTTCCGCTCCCGTGTCCTCACTCACCGCCAGCACCAACAGGGCGGCCCGGGACGGCGCGGGTAGCGCCTCGAGCTCCCTGCGATAGACATCGGCGATCTCGCTGCCCACTGGCAGCGGTTCGGGCAGTGGCACCTGTCCGCTCAGCTCGGTGGGTTCAAGCGCAGCGACCAGCTCACGCAACGCCAGGGGGTTTCCGGTGGCCGCTCGCAACAGCATCGATCGGACGGACTCGGGCAGCTCGTGTCGTGCCGCGGCTCTGAGCACCTCACCGGCCGCGTCGTCGCCGAGACCTTGAAGCCGGAGCACCGGTATCCCGCGCGGCAGGTCCGTGTCGGGCCGTGGGTCGCGCGCTGCGAAGACCATGGCGATCCGCTCGGACTCGATTCGCCGTACTGCGAAGGCGAGCGCGGACCCCGAGGCGGCGTCCAGCCATTGAAAGTCGTCGACGAGGCACAGCATCGGCAGAGCCGCGGACGCGTCGGACAGCAGCGTCAGCGTGGCCGCCGCGACGGCGAATCCGTCGACCTCCTGCGCCGCGGTCTCGGCGAAGGCGGCATGCAGCGCGTTGGCTTGGCGGACGGGCAGTGCCGCGATGCTGTCTGCCGCCGGCCGAAGCAGCTCGAACAGCCCCGAGTAGGGCAGTTCCGTCTCGGTCTCGATCCCGGTAGCTCGCAGGATTCGGAAGTCGGCCGCACCCGCGGCGGTGTCGTCGAGCAGCGAGGTCTTTCCGATACCGGGCTCGCCCAGCACCAGCAACCCACCCCCGAACCCGGCCTGAGCCCCCGCGAGCAGGCGACCGACCCGAGCCCGATCCGCGTCGCGCCCCACCAGCACACTTCACCGTACCCCTGACACCGCCGGCGCACCCAGGCGCAGCACTCTGCGCAGCTGCTCGCGAGAACCACGGCGAGGGTTCGGCTAGAGTCGCTCTGTCAATCGACGGCATCAGCAGGAACCCGGTGTGAGTCCGGGACGGTCCCGCCACTGTGACCACCTTGTGTGGGAGTCAGGAACTGCCGCCGTCGAACCTCCGGACGGGGCGTGGACACCCCGAGGAAGGATCGTGGCCCATGAACGAGCGAAGCGAGTTCATCGTCAGACACCGTCCCGCGAACCTGCTGCTGCTCTCCACCGCCGACACCGACCTGCTGGCCGCCTCCGAGGCGGATGCAGGCTGGAAGGTCGCGAATCCCGCCCGGCTGGACCTCGCCGAGCTGACCCCGCTGCTGGACTCCGCCGAAGTCGTGGTGGTCCGCCTGCTCGGCGGTCGCCGAGCCTGGGAGGAGGGGCTCGACGCGGTGGTCGCGTCCGGCAAGCCGGCCGTGGTGGTCAGCGGCGAGGCGGCGCCCGACGCCGAGCTCATGTCGCTGTCGACGGTCCCCGCCGGTGCGGTCACCGAAGCGCTCGCCTACCTGCGCGAGGGCGGCGCCGGGAACCTCCGCAACCTGGCCGGGTTCCTCCGCGACACGATCCTGCTGACCGGCGACGAGTTCGATCCGCCGCAGGCACTTCCGGCGTACGGCGTCCGTGGCACCTTCGTCGAGGACGAGCGCCCGGTCGTCGGCATCGTCTACTACCGCGCGCACGAGATCTCCGGAAACACCGCGTTCGTGGACGCACTGGCCGCCGCGGTGACGAACGCAGGCGCACAACCGTTGCCGGTGTACTGCGGCACCCTCCGCGGACTGGATCCGACCAGCCCCGACAACGCCGGCCTCTTCGAGCTGCTGCGGAAGTGCGACGTACTGGTCACGACTCTGCTCGCCGCCGGTGGATCCGTCGCGGCGGACGCGAGTGCGGGCGGTGCGGACGATGCGTGGGACGCGGGTGCGCTCGCGTCGCTCGACATCCCGCTGATCCAGGGTCTCGCGCTGACCTCGACGCGCGAGCAGTGGGAGGCCAGCGACGCCGCGGTCAGTCCGCTCGACGCGGCGACCCAGGTGGCGATCCCGGAGTTCGACGGGCGGCTGATCACGATCCCGTTCTCGTTCAAGTCGTACGACGAGGACGGCCTGGCTCGTTACGCGCCCGACCCGGAGCGCTGCGACCGGCTCGCCGGGATCGCGGTAGCACATGCCCGGCTGCGGCACGTCCCGGTCGCCGAGAAGCGGCTCGCTCTGGTGCTGTCGTCGTACCCGACGAAGCATGCGCGGATCGGGAACGCGGTCGGTCTGGACACTCCGGCGTCCGCGGTCGTGCTGCTCGGCCGGCTCCAGGAGGCCGGGTACGACCTCGGTGATCTCGACGTGAACGAGCTGGAGGGTGACGGGCTTATCCACCGGCTGATCGCGGCCGGTGGTCACGATGTCGACTGGCTGACCGACGAGCAGTTGGCGAACGCGGTCGCGACGATCCCGCCGGCGACGTACGAGCAGTGGTTCGGCCGCGCCCCGGAGTCGTTGCGGGAGGCAATGACCGAGGCGTGGGGAGCGCCGCCGGGGGAGTTGTACGTCAACACGGCCGGTGAGATTGCGCTGGCGGCCTTGCGGTTCGGGAACGTCGTCCTGATGATCCAGCCGCCGCGTGGGTTCGGCGAGAACCCGGTGGCGATCTACCACGACCCGGACATGGCCCCGTCGCACCACTACCTGGCGGCGTACCGCTGGCTGGAGGCCTCGACGGACGAGGGCGGCTTCGGTGCGCATGCCGTCGTACACCTGGGCAAGCACGGGACGCTGGAGTGGCTGCCGGGCAAGGGCATCGGGATGGCGGCCGACTGCGCGCCGGACGCCGTACTCGGGAACCTGCCGATGGTCTACCCGTTCATCGTCAACGACCCCGGCGAGGGGACGCAGGCGAAGCGGCGGGCGCACGCCACCGTCGTCGACCACCTGGTGCCGCCGATGGCCCGGGCCGAGACGTACGGCGACATGGCGAAGCTCGAGTACCTGCTCGACGAGTACGCGACCGTGCAGGCGCTGGACCCGGAGAAGGTGCCGACCCTGCGGGCCCAGATCTGGACGCTGATCCAGGCGGCGCAGTTGCACCACGACCTGCACACCTCGGAGAAGCCCGAGGACGACGACTTCGACGAGTTCGTGCTGCACCTGGACGGCTACCTGTGCGAGATCAAGGACGTGCAGATCCGTGACGGGCTGCACGTGCTCGGCGGCGCGCCGGTCGGCGAAGCGCGGATCAACCTGGTGCTCGCCGTACTGCGGGCCCGGCAGCTGTGGGGTGGGTCGTACTCGATCCCGGGTCTGCGTACGGCGCTCGGCGACAGCTTCGGCGTGTCCGAGGCCGACCTGCTTGCGGACCCGGGGAAGAGCGTCGATCTCGCAGACCTGGCGACGCTGGCCGATCTGCCCGCGGTGACCGGCGCGGACGGCGTCGACCTGCTCGAGGCTGTCGCCCGGAAGCTCGTCGTCGGGATGGAGACGCTGAGCTGGGACGCCGCGAAGGTCCCGGTGGTCGTCGCCGAGGTCATCGGGCGCTCGTCCGCCGGGGTCGAGGCCTCGCTGAGCTTCGCCGCGACTGAAGTGGTTCCGCGGCTCGCCCGGACCGGTGATGAGCTGGTCAACGTCCTCCGGGCGCTGGACGGCCGCTTCGTCGAGGCAGGTCCGTCGGGGTCGCCGACCCGCGGGCTGGTCAACGTGCTGCCGACGGGCCGCAACTTCTACGCGGTCGACCCGAAGGCGATCCCGAGCCGCAATGCCTGGGACGTGGGCGTCGCGCTCGCCGACTCGCTCCTCAACCGGCACAAGGCCGAGACAGGGGAGTGGCCGCGGTCGGTCGGTCTGACGGTGTGGGGTACGTCGGCCATGCGCACCCAGGGCGACGACCTCGCCGAGGTGTTGTGGCTGCTCGGATGCCGCCCGGTCTGGGACGAGGCGTCCCGCCGGGTCACCGGCTTCGAGGTGGTCCCGCTCGACGAGCTCGGCCGCCCGCGGGTCGACGTCACGGTCCGGATCTCCGGGTTCTTCCGGGACGCCTTCCCGCACGTCGTCGCGCTGCTGGACGAGGCGGTCCGCGCGGTCGCCGCGCTGGACGAGCCGGCGTCGGACAACTACCTGCGCGCGCACGTGGACGTCGATGTTGCCGAGGGCAATGATCTGCGGTCCGCCACCGCCCGGGTATTCGGCTCCAAGCCCGGCTCGTACGGCGCCGGCCTGCTGCCGCTCGTGGACGCGCGGAACTGGCGGACCGACGCCGAACTCGCCGAGGTGTACGCGGTCTGGGGCGGGTACGCCTACGGCAAGGACCTCGACGGCGCCGAGGCCCGCGGGTCGATGGAGCGCGCCTACGCCCGGATCCAGGTCGCGGCGAAGAACGCGGACACCCGCGAGCACGACATCATGGACTCCGACGACTACTTCCAGTACCACGGCGGCATGATCGCGATGGTCCGCCACCTCACCGGCTCGAACCCGAAGGCGTACGTCGGCGACTCCGCCGTACCGGCGCAGGTCAAGACGCGGACGCTCGAGGAGGAAACCAAGCGGGTCTTCCGGGCCCGCGTGGTGAACCCGCGCTGGATGGCAGCGATGCAGCGGCACGGGTACAAGGGCGCCTTCGAGATGGCCGCGACGGTCGACTACCTCTTCGGGTACGACGCGACCGCCGGGGTCGTCGACGACTGGATGTACGAGACGCTGACCTCGGAGTACGTAGCCAACCCGGAGATGGCGGAGTTCTTCCGCAAGTCGAACCCGTGGGCGCGGCACGGTATCGCGGAGCGTTTGCTGGAGGCAGCGCAGCGCGGTCTGTGGTCGGAACCGAGCGCCGAAGCACTCGAGACGCTACGCAGCGCAGTCCTTGAGACGGAGGGTGACATCGAGGACCGCGGCTGATTGGGTAGAGGTATGGCGCCTGAGAACCTGAGAGTCCTGATCACCAACGACGACGGCTACCAGGCGCCAGGCATCCGGGCACTCGCTCCCGCGATCGCCGAGCTCGGGTACGACGTACTGGTCGTGGCGCCGCTGGACGACCAGAGCGGCGTCGGCTCGGCCCGCGCCGGGATGGTCGACCGGCCGATCCGGACCGCCTCGGAATCCGAAAGCGGCATCACGTACCACGGCATCGACGGGACGCCGGCGCTCGCCGTGACGCTGGCGACCGTCGGGGCGTTCGGCATTGCGCCGGACCTGGTCGTGTCGGGGATCAACCGCGGCCACAACATCGGCGTACCGATCTTCCACTCCGGGACCGTGGCCGCGGCCCTGACCGCAGCGGGCCAGGGACTGTCGGCGGTTGCCGTCAGCATCGACTCCGAGGACCCCGGGCACTGGGGCACGGCAGCTGCGGTGGCTGCCGAGGCACTGACCTGGATCGCGCCGGAGCCGGCCGGGACGGTGCTGACCATCAACGTGCCGGACCGCCCGCTCGACCAGTTGGCCGGCGTACAGCACGCGTCGCTGGCGCCGATCAAGCGATCCCGGATCACCGGTGCGACCGCGCCGACCGGGGAACCGATGATCCACCTCTCACCACCCGCGGCGAACCCGGTCGCCGGCTCGGACGAGGCCCTGCTCGCCGCCGGGTACGTCGCGGTGACCCCGATCATCGGCATCCGCGAGGTCAAGGACGACGCGGCAGCCACCGCCTTGGCGAAGCGACTCTCCAGCTACCGCTGAAGCTGTACGTCGCGGAGTACGGTCCGCCGGACGCGCCACCGTCCCGACGAGCGGATCAACCTCGACGTACTGATCGCGGACTTCGAGGAACTGCGCGACGACCTCGGCATCGAGCGGTGGGCGATCCTCGGGCGCTCGGCCGGCGGCAACTAGGCGGTCGAGTACGCGATCCGGCATCCGTCCGCGGTCAGCGCGGTGATCTTCGACTGCCCATGCTGGGACTTCGACGACCGCCACCGGCTGCCGATCTTCGCCCGCCTGTACGACGACCTCGGCGACCCCGAGCGCGCGGCCCGATGCCGGGAGCTGGCGATCGTCGACCGCCGGCTGACGGCAAGATGTACGAACTCGCCTGGGGTCTCGGCGACCGCTTCCACGACCTGTCGTTCCACGATCCGTCCCGGCGGGCCGAGTTCCGCCGGATCGGGGAAGCGGCCGGCTTCACCGACGAGATGTGGGAACGCGGCAACAGCCACCTGGTGACGCTTCCCGAGCTCTACACCTCCAAGCTCGACCGGCTGCCCCTCATCACCCAGCCGACCCTCCTGATCGAGGGCGCCGACGACCTCGCCACCGACCCGTCTCGATCCAGACCTACCGCGACAACGCCCCCACCGGCCAAGTGCTCACCTTCGCCCGCTCCGGCCACTACCCCACTTCGAAGAACCAGAACGCTACGCCAACCTGGTCCGCTCCTTCGTCCTGGACATAACGCAGTAACTCTGCATCCTTTCCAGATGCCGTCGGGTCCGCTCCGCACGCTCCCACCCGCCCGGTCCACGCGCTTCATTCGACCGAAGCGTGGTCCCAGCGAACGTGGTTCGTGAGCTGACCGCACTCGGTCAGCTGCGGCGTGGTTCGGGGGCTGTGTGATCCGACGGCGCCCTCTGCCGTCCGTGAGGTGCGCGCTCCCGCCCAGACGACGCCACCAGCCCTCCCTGGACAGCCCACGAGCCCCAGCCACCACCGTCACCACAGCGGTCCTCGACACTGCCGCATCCCACCCAGATGCCATCGGCCCACCCGCCTCGCACACCCAGCACGGACACCGTCGTTGTCCACAGGGCGCGTCCGGCTGTGGATGACCTGGTTGCTGGAATCCCTTGAAAATAACGGGATTCTGGTTTGAATTCTGTCGGTGATGGTCCCTAGGGTTGGGGTATGGAACTCCTGGGCGAGCGGCCGGTCTGGTCGATGAGTGGCGGCGAGATGCTGTCGACTCTCGACACACTCGAGGCCGAGCTCGCCCGGCTCCAGACCTACCGCCTGCACCTCATCGGCGGCCTGGACAGTGTTGGGTACGCCGAGGAGCTCGGCGCCCACGACACGGCCAGATTGCTGGCCTTCCGGTATCGCCTGAACGGTATCGACGCCCGGCGCGACGTACGGCTCGCCCTTGCCCTCCCCAAGTACGCCGACGTGTCGGCGGCACTCCCCGATGTGACAGCCCAGTACTCCACTGGCGACGCCGAGGGCGCTGATGACGCCGAGGGCGCTGATGACGCGGCGAGCGCCGATGATCGTGCTGCTGATGGTGAAGACCGGTGGTTGCTCCGTCCGGCCCAAGCCGAGGCAGTCGTGTCAGCGCTCGAGCGCGTCCCGTCGACGGTCCCCGCAGCGGACCTCGCGGTCGCAGAGCAGCAACTGGTTGCCTTGGCACGCCACCTTTCGCCGGCCGAACTTCGCCAAGCAGGCAAGGAGATCCGAGACCTCCTGGACGCCGACGGCCCGGAGCCCGATGAACGCAAGGCCAACGCCCGCGAGTCTCTGACCATGAGTACCGCCGACCATGGCGTCACGTTCCGCGGCTACCTCGCCAACGAGAACGCCGAACTGTTCCGGACACTGATCCACGCCGGGGCAAGACCACACAAAACCGTCGACGGCGAAGCAGATCCACGATCTCGTGACAAGCGTCAGGCCGACGCCTTGACCAGCGTCCTGACCGCCGCCGCCGTTGCAAGCGACGCAGGCCTCACGCCCGATACCACCAACAGTTCCAACCGCGCGGGCGGTGCTGCTGATGATGTGCGTGGAGCTGCGGGTGGAGGGGTGCCCGGCTTCGGAGCCAAGGCGAACATCACTGTCACCATCGACCTGGCGGATCTGAAGGCGGCCACCGCTCACGCAACCGGCAAGCTCGTGTACGGCGACGACCTGTCCGTGGCCGCGATTCGCCGACTGGCGTGCGACGCGAAGATCATCCCGCTGATACTCGGCACGCACTCGGAACCACTCGACGTCGGCCGTGCCGAGCGACTAGTCAACCGATCGATGCGCCGTGCCCTGAACGCGCGTGACCGAGGCTGCGTCGTGTGCGGCGCTCCACCGATTCACTGCGACGCCCACCATGTACGCAGCTGGATCGACGGCGGCCCCACGTCCATCACCAACCTCGTCCTGCTGTGCCGCCGTCACCATCTCGACCTGCACGCCGGGCACTGGACCATCGCCATCACCAACGGCACGGTCCACGTGTCCCGCCCATCCTGGGCCGACCCACCACCACCCCGCGCAACCTACCCCGACAAGTCGAGCAGACAAGGCCAGGACGAGCCCACCACCCGAGTCCGTCCCATGCCCACGCAATCCCACCCACCCGCCCCCCACGGCAAACCCGACATGACCCCCGGCGCTCCCGACCCGCCGCCAACGCACCCCGCGACCAGCGAACGCCCGCCTCAGCCCAGCCGCTGGACGTCCGACGAGACGACCCTCCAGGACGCGGCCCGCTTCGCAATCCTGGGCTGAACCCTCAGCCGTGCCACGAGGGTTCGGGCCTCGGCGTGCCCGAGTTCCCGCCCCCGGCAGCTGAACAGCCTGAACCCGGCGCAACGCGTCAACTCAGGCCAGCGTGGTCCAGGTTCGGGTCGACCCGGGCGCGCTCGGCCTGCTTGGGAGTCGCGTCCACTGACCAAATGCGGGTTGAGCCCATGAACCGCCGCCGCCGGGATCCCGCTGCAGTCGATGAAGCGCGATCCAGCACCCAACCGGGTGGGTGCGAGCGTGCGTGGGCAACCCCCTTCCACCCCACCCCCACACCACTCCCACCGCACCCCGCGCCCACACCCCGCGCCCACACCACTCCCACCGGGCCAGCTCGGCGGATCACGGCTGGCTGGGATCCCGCTGTACTCGATGAAGCACGACAAGCGCCCAACCGGGTGGGCGGGAGCGTGCGTGGGCAACCCCACTCCCACCCACCCCCTCCCGCCCCACACCACTCCCACCCGCACCCCGCGCCCACACCACTCCCACCGGGCCAGCTCGGCGGATGACGGCTGGCCGGGATCCCGCTGTACTCGATGAAGCGCGATAGCGCGCATGCCGGCACGTGGGAGCGCGCGGACCGGTGGCGACGAAGGAGCCGGTTGCGGGAGCGTGTAGGACGAACCACTCGACTCGGGTCGGCTGCGAGCGCGCGTGGGACATCAGACCACTCCATCCCGCCTGGGGTCGGCTCGGCGGATCACGGCCGGCGGGATCACGCTGCAGTCGATGAAGCGCAAGCGCGCAACGCCGGGCGGTGGGAGCGTGAGTGGGGCTGACAACTCCACGCCGGCTCGGCTCGGCGGATCACGGCCGGCGGGATCACGCTGCAGTCGATGAAGCGCGATAGCGCGCAATGCCGGGCGGGTGGGAGCGCGCGGAGCGGCGGCGACGGGGGAGCCGGTGCGGGAGCGTGTGTGGGGCTGACCACTCCACCGTGCGTGGGGAAGATCTCTTGTCTTGTCGGTGATGGGGGCGGTGGGGTGTGCCATGATCGGGCGGACGGGTGTGGAGGAACACCGGTGACCGGCTTGGCCGGGAGTCCGGGGCGGTCCCGCCACTGTGACCGGGGTGACCCGGGAGCCAGGACATCTGCGCTCCGTCCGCCGCTTCGCGATCTCCGCGGTGCGGCGTACCAGCTGCCGTAGCGGGCGTGGACACCCGCTCGACGAAGGGACCCCGCCGATGCGGCCTGCAGTTCAGAGCTTCCCGTTCACAGCGGTCGTGGGGATGGAGGAACTGCAGCTCGCGCTGGTGCTGTCCGCGGTCTCGCCGGCGATCGGCGGTGTGCTGATCCGCGGCGAGAAGGGTACGGCGAAGTCGACCGCCGTCCGCGCGCTCACCGAGATCCTGCCGCCAGTGGACGTCGTCCCCGGCTGCCGCTTCTCTTGCGACCCCGACCACCCCGAGCCCACCTGTCCCGACGGCCCCCACCACGACGAGCGGGGCGTTCGGGGGGCTCGGTTGGTTGAGTTGCCGGTGGGGGCTACTGAGGATCGGGTCTTGGGGTCGTTGCATCTCGAGCGGGCGTTGGCTGAGGGGGTCACGGCGTACGAGCCTGGTCTGTTTGCCGCCGCGCACCGCGGGTTGTTGTACGTCGACGAGGTCAATCTGCTGCACGACCATCTGGTCGACGTCTTGCTCGACGCCGCCGCGATGGGTCGTGCGACCGTCGAGCGCGACGGTGTGTCGGTCACGCACTCCGCGCGGTTCGTGCTGGTCGGCACGATGAACCCGGAGGAGGGTGAGCTCCGCCCGCAGCTCCTCGACCGCTTCGGCCTGACGGTCGACGTGGTCGCCAGCCGCGATCCCGCCGTACGGGTGGAGGTGATGCGCGCCCGGCTCGCGTACGAGGCCGACCCGGCGACCTTCATCGCGAAGTACGACGGCGCGCAGCGGGAGCTCGCGGAGCGCATCGTGAAGGCGCGCGCCCTGCTGCCCGAGGTGATCCTGACGGACTCGGCGCTGCGCCAGATCGCCGAGATCTGCGCGTCGTTCGATGTCGACGGGATGCGCGCCGACCTCGTCACTGCGCGTACGGCGGTCGCCCACGCCGCCTGGTCCGGCCGGACGGTCGTCGAGGTGGACGACGTACGTGCCGCCGCCAGGCTCGCGCTGCCGCACCGCAAGCGGCGGAACCCGTTCGACGCGCCCGGCCTCGACGAGGAACAACTCGAAGAGGCGATCAACAACAGCACGCCCCCACCGGACCCCGACGACGACCCGGACGGCGACCCGGACGGCGACCCGGACGACAACGGCGGCCCGGGTGGCGAGCGTGGCCCGGACGCCGGCGGCTCGGATCGCGAGGGCGGCCCGGACCGAGAGCGCGGCCCGGACGGGCCGGACGCTTCGAGCGGCCCCGACTCGGACCACGAGTCGAGGGGAGACCAGGGACTGGCTCCCGTAGGTGAGGTCGTCGGCAGCTCGGAGCCGTACAAGGCCCGCCTGCTCAGCGTGCAGTCGCCCGGCGCCGGAGTCGCGGGCCGGCGGTCGCGCGCGATCACCGAGGTGGGCCGCGTGGTGGGCGATCGCCCGCGCATCGGCCGCGAGTCCGGCAGACCGCACCTGCTGGCGACCATCCGGTCCGCGGCACCCCATCAGCAGACCCGCGGACGCACCGGCGCAGGCCTGACCGTACGGGCATCCGACGTGCGGCTGGCGGTGCGGGAAGGGCGTGAGGGCAACCTCGTCCTGTTCTGCGTCGACGCGTCCGGCTCGATGGGCACGAAGAAGCGCATGAGCGAGGTGAAGACCGCGATCGTCTCGCTCCTGCTCGACGCCTACCAGCGCCGCGACACCGTCGGCCTCGTCACCTTCGCCGGCGCCACCGCCACAGTCGCGCTGCCGCCGACGGGCAGCGTCGAGACCGCCGTACGGCGTCTTGAGAGCCTGCCGACCGGCGGACGCACCCCACTCGCCGAGGGCTTGCTGCAAACAGCAGAAGTACTGCGGATCGCAGCCATCCGCGACCCACGTCGTCGACCCCTGCTGGTGCTCGTCACCGACGGCCGAGCCACCCACGGCGACAACGCCTTCGCGCGCGCCAAGCAGGCCGCCGGATGGCTCGCCCAGCAAGGAATCGCCGCCGTCGTGGTCGACTGCGAACCCCGCCGCGGCGTACGACTCGGCCTGGCCGCCGAGCTGGCCGTCGACCTGTCCGCGGAGTACCTCGACCTCGGGGAAGTTGCTGCCGGCAACCTCATCCGCATGGTCACGGATCGGAGGGCGGCCTGATGCCGAAGGGGCAGCCCACCGCCGTGCCACAGGACGGCCTGACCACCCGGCAGCGCCGGAACCGGCCGCTGCTGATGGTGCACACCGGTGAGATGAAGGGGAAGTCCACCGCCGCGTTCGGGATGGCGCTGCGCGGCTGGAACCAGGGCTGGAACATCGGCGTGTTCCAGTTCGTGAAGAGCGCGAAGTGGAAGGTCGGCGAGGAGAGCGCCTTCAAGGCTCTCGGCCAGGTGCACGAGACGACGGGCCAGGGCGGTCCGGTCGAGTGGCACAAGATGGGGGAGGGCTGGAGCTGGTCGCGCAAGGCCGGTACCGAGGAGGACCACGCCGCCGACGCGCTCGAGGGCTGGCGGGAGATCCAGCGCCGGATCCAGGCCGAGACGCACGACCTGTACGTGCTGGACGAGTTCACCTACCCGATGAAGTGGGGCTGGGTCGACGTCGACGAGGTGGTCGACACCCTCGTCAACCGCCCCGGCCACCAGTACGTCGTCATCACCGGACGGAATGCCGACCAGCGGCTGCTCGACGCCGCCGACCTGGTCACCGAGATGACCAAGGTCAAGCACCCGATGGACGCCGGCCAGAAGGGTCAGAAGGGCATCGAGTGGTGATCCCACGGCTGGTGGTCGCCGCGCCTGCGTCGGGTGCCGGGAAGACGACGGTCGCGGTCGGTCTGATGGCGGCGCTGCGGCAGGCCGGGCACACGGTCGCGGGGTTCAAGGTCGGTCCCGACTACATCGACCCGGGTTTCCACGCGGTCGCGACCGGACGCCCGGGCCGCAACCTCGACCCGATGCTGCAAGGTGAGGAGCGGGTCGCACCGCTGTTCGCGCACGGCGCCGCGGGCGCCGACCTGGCCGTCGTCGAAGGCGTGATGGGCCTGTACGACGGCGCACTCGGGACCGAGGGCTACGCGTCCACGGCACACGTCTCGAAGTTGCTGAAGGCACCCGTCGTCCTCGTCGTCGATGCCTCCGCCGCCGGTCGCAGCGTCGGTGCCGTCGTCAACGGTTTTGTTGCCTTCGACACCGAGGTGCGGATCGTCGGCGTGATCCTCAACAAGGTCGGGTCGGACCGTCACGAGGCCGAGGTCCGGGCCGGTGTCGCGCCGACCGGCGTACCGGTTCTCGGCGTACTGCGACGGGACACGCGGCTCACCGTGCCGAGTCGCCACCTCGGCCTGGTCCCGGCCGACGAGCAGCGTGAGCAGGCGGCCGCCGCGGTCGAAGCCGCTGCCGAGCTGGTCCGACAAGGCGTCGACCTCGAAGCTTTTGTCGCTGCCGCACGCGCCGCCGCCACCGAATTCACGGAGCCATGGGATCCGGCCAACGAAGTCGCACTGGCGGAGGCCCGAGCGGGGGCGGGGGCGGCAGCGCGAGCCGGATCGGGAGCGGGGGCGGCGCGAGCCGGGGAGGCAGCGCGAGCCGGGGCGGAGGCGGCGGGAGCCGGGGCGGAGGCGGCGGCGGGAGCGAGGCGGCCGGTGGTGGCGGTGGCCGGTGGGGCGGTGTTCTCGTTCCGGTACACCGAGACGGCCGAGCTGCTTGCAGCCGCCGGGGCCGAGGTGGTCACGTTCGACCCGCTGTCCGACCCGTTGCCTGAAGCAACAGCCGCGCTGTACCTCGGTGGCGGCTTCCCCGAGCTGCACGCCGAGGCCCTGTCCGCCAATGACAAGCTCCGCCGCCAGGTGGCGTCCGAGGTCGCGGCCGGCCTGCCGGTGATCGCCGAGTGCGCCGGCCTGCTCTACCTGTGCCGCGAGCTCGACGGCCACCCGATGACCGGCGTGCTGCCCGCGACCGGCCGGATGACCGGCAGCCTGACCCTCGGCTACCGTACGGCGATCGCCGCGACCACGACCGCCTTCTTCGACGAGGGCCGCCGCGTCCGCGGCCACGAGTTCCACCGCACCACGATCGACCTGGACGCCGAAGTGGCTCCCGCGTGGCACCTCCCCAGCGGCACCGAGGGAATCACCCAGCCTCGACTCCACGCGTCGTACCTCCACCTGCACTGGACCGCGACGCCCGATGTCCCCAGCCGTCTGGTCGCAGGCGCCCGCATCCACGCCGGGATGACGAAGTGAACCTCGTCGTAGGCATCGGCCTGCGGTCCGGTACGTCGTACCGCGAACTGCGGGACCTGGTCGACGCGGCACTGGCTGGAGCGGGCGGGGGAGTCGTGCGGATGGTGGTCACCATCGACGGCCGGGAGACCGAGCCGGGCCTGCAGCGACTGGCGGCGTCCCTCAACGCAGTCCTGCACACAGCGTCGCCCGACGAGTTGTCGCGTCAGTCGGTGCCGACACCGAGCCAGCAAGTCGCCAGACTGAAAGGTACGCCGAGCGTCGCCGAGGCAGCGGTCGTCCTGACCGGCGCAGAGCTGCTAGTGACCAAGCGCCGCTCGATCAACGCCACCGCCGCGGTTGGCCGCCTCCATGCCGCACCTGGCTACCCGCCGACCGAGCGGGATGTGGTCCACCGCGTGCTGGCCGAGCGTCGCGACGTACGGCGAGGCTTCGTCGACAAGCCGATCGCGGACGACGTCCTGATGCGGGTGCTGGAGTCTGCACACCGCGCGCCGAGTGTGGGACTCAGCCAGCCGTGGGACTTCCTGCTGATCCGCGACATCGCCACCCGCCGCAAGGTTCACGACCTCGCCGTTGCACAGCGGGACGCGTTCGCAGCCTCCCTGCCGGCCGACCGGCGGCAGGCGTTCGACGGCCTGAAGATCGAGGCCATCCTCGACACCCCGCTGAACATCGCGGTCACCTGCGACCCCGGCCGCGGCGGCAGGCACGTGCTCGGCCGGCACGCGGATCCGCGCACGACCTGGTTCTCCGCGGCCATCGCGATCCAGAACCTCTGGCTCGCCGCGCGTGCGGAGGGCCTTGGCGTCGGCTGGGTGTCTTTCTTCGAGCCCGGTAAGGTCGCGGCGGTGCTGGACCTGCCTGCTCACATCGAGCTCGTCGGCTACCTCTGTGTCGGACATGTGGACGAGTTCGCGCCTGCACCAGAGCTGGTGCGGACCGGCTGGGCTGCCCGACGTCCGCTCGCCTGGGCGGTGCACCACGAGGAGTGGGGACGACGGAGCTCGTCGCCGGAGGACGACGCTGCGCAGGCCGCTGCGGACACAGTGGCCGTCGCCACTCAGCGGGTGCACCTGGTCATCGACGGTGATCCTGCGGAGCATCTGGGTGCGCCTGACGTGCTCGTCGTACTGCTGGGACCCGATAGGCCCGCGGCGGACTTCGGAGTGCTGTGGCGACCGGCTCGCACACCGGTGGAAGCGGCGGAGCTCGGTGTCGAGGTTGCCCGTGACCTGGCGCTGCAGGGGGTCGGGCAGCTCGCCGTACAGGTAGTAGAACAGTCAGAGCGTGCCGATGGCTTCGTCCGCGGGCTCCGGGCGGGTGCAAGAGCCTGCGGGGTGAAAGACTTCCAGGCATGACAGTTCCGCCACAGGGTCAAGCCGCCATGTACGTGCCCGCGTTCTCGATGAAGCAGCGGGTCACGATGATGGCGAACAAGTACGAGCTGATCGCCACCAACCCGGACGGCTCGGACGGGCAGCTGCTGGCGTTCGCGCAGCAGAAGCGGATGGCCTTCAAGGAGCAGGTCACCTTCTACAGCGACGACACCAAGACGCAGCCGGTGTTCTCGTTCAAGGCGCGCAAGGCGATCGACCTCGGCTCCGGGTACGACGTCCTCGACGCGAACGGCCAGCCGATCGGCTGGTTCAAGAAGGAGTTCGGCAAGAGCCTGCTGCGGTCGAGCTGGCAGCTGGCCACGGCCGGCCTGGAGGCGGACGGCACCGAGCGCAACCACACCGTCGCGATCGTGCGCCGGATCTGGGAGTTCGTCCCGTTCGTCGGCGAGATCCCGCTGCCGTTCATCTTCCACTTCGACTACGCCGACCGCGCCACCGGGCAGCCGGTGCTCTCGGTCGAGCGGAAGGTCTCGGTGCGTGACCGCTACCGGATCAGCGTTCCGGACCCGCGCCTGGACTTCCGGGTGGCCGCCGCGATGACGGTGGCGCTGGACGCGCTCCAGAGCCGCTGACTCGACCCAGCACATCGACCCAGCGCGGTACGTCGTACCCCCGGCGTACTGCGCTCGTCGTACCCGGCCCTCACTCTTTTGGGTGAACTGCCCCTGAGACCACTTGGTTCCACGTTGTCACGGTGCGAGTCTTGAGACATGGGGATAGCGCAGCGCAGTCGACGGTGGTTCGTACCGGTCACGGCAGTCGCGGTGGTCGCGGGGGTGGGCACGCTCGGTCCGGTGGTTGCGGACGCGTCACCCAACCTGCCCGACATCACCGCGCAGGAGCTGCTGACCAAGGTCCAGACCGCCAAGGTCGACGGCCTGAGCGGGACCGTCCGGTCCGCCGCGGACCTCGGCCTGCCGGCGCTGCCCGGCGTCGAGGGCGGCAACCAGGTCCCCGACCTGCTGAGCGGTGAGCACACCGCCCGGGTCGCCTTCGCGAGCCCGAACAAGGCACGCGTCTCCGTGCTCGACCACATGGCCGAGCGGGTCTTGACGACCGACGGCAAGACGGCCTGGGCCTACGACTCCGCCGAGCGCGAGGCGGTCAAGCTGACGCTGCCGGAGCGCGCCCAGCGGCCGCACAAACCCGAGCTCAAGCCGGAGTCGTACAACCCGGCGGAGGTGGCCAAGCAGTTCCTGGCCGCGATCGACCCGACCACCAAGGTCGAGGTCAGCGGGACCCAGGAGGTCGCCGGCCGGGACGCCTACAAGCTGCGCCTGCTGCCGAAGACCGACAAGTCCACGGTCGGCTCGGTCACGCTGGCGATCGACGCCAAGAACTGGGTGCCGCTCGAGGTGACCGTGATGCCGAAGACCGGGGACGACCCGGCGGTGCAGCTCGGCTTCTCCTCGGTGTCGTTCGACGTGCCGGCGGCGAGCACCTTCACCTTCACCCCGCCGAAGGGCGTCGAGGTGAAGGAGAAGAAGGTGCCGGCGAACGCCCCGAAGGCGATCCAGCCCAAGCGGCCGGCCCCGAGTGCTGACGACAAGCCGACCGTGATCGGCGAAGGCTGGGAGAGCGTGGTCGCCGTCCGCGACGTCGACATCGACCGCTCCGGCCCGGTCGGCCAGCTGCTCGCGAACGCCCGAACGGTCGAAGGCTCCTGGGGCAAGGGCAAGATCCTGACCAGCAAGATGGTCAACGCGCTGATCACCGACGACGGCCGCGTCCTGGTCGGCCTGGTCAGCCCGGACACGCTGGTCGCCGCCGCACCGAAGGCTCCACGCTAACCGTGACAGGTCCCGCCTCGTCACCGGTGGTGACCAAGGGGCTGACCAAGCGGTTCCGGGGCGGGCAGGTCGCGGTCGACGCGGTCGACCTCGAGGTGCCCGCCGGGAGCGTGTTCGGGTTCCTCGGGCCGAACGGGTCCGGCAAGACGACAACCATCCGGATGCTGCTCGGGCTGATCGCGCCGACGGCGGGCTCGGTCGAGCTGCTGGGGGAGTCGATGCCGAAAGCCCAGTTGCGAGTGCTGCCCCGGGTCGGAGCGCTGGTCGAAGGACCGGCGTTCTACCCGTTCTGGAGCGGCCAGGCGAACCTGCTCCGCTTCGACGCGGCCGACCGGACCGCCGACCCCAAGACGCGCAAGGCGCGGGCAGGCCTCGCGCTGGAGCGCGTCGGGCTGTCCAACGCGGCGAACAAGAAGGTGCGCGCCTACTCGCTCGGCATGCGGCAGCGGCTGGCGATCGCGGTCGCGCTGATGCAACGCCGCGAGCTGCTGGTCCTCGACGAGCCGACCAACGGGCTGGATCCGCAGGGTACCCGCGAGGTCCGGCACCTGATCCAGGAGCTCGCGAGGGACGGCACCACGATCTTCACCTCGACCCACCTGCTGGCCGAGGTCGAGCAGGTCTGCACCCACGCAGCCGTGATGAGCCGCGGCCGGATCGTCCGCCAATCCACCGTCGCCGACCTGCGCGCCGAGCTTCGCCCCCGCCTGGTGGTTCGTACGCCGGACCTCGGCCAGGCCGCCGAGACGCTGAAGAGCCTCGGTGTCACCGACCTGAAGACCACGGCCGAGACCGTCGAGGGTGACGCCGGTGAGCTGCCGATCGAGAAGTTCGCCGCTGCGCTGGTCGCCGCCGACGTCCGCATCCACGGCTTCGGACTGGAACGCCCCAGCCTCGAGGACGCCTTCGTGGCCCTGACCGGGGAGGGCTTCGATGTCGCCGAGTGAAGCCAGTGTGGAGTCAGTGGACGTCGGCCGTCCGAGTGCAGGCAGGCACACGTTCGCGCTGTTCCGGTCCGAGCTGCACCTCGTCTTCGGGCGGGCCCGGACGTGGGTGCTGCTCGCCGTGCTGGCCGCGGTCCCGGTGATGATCGGGGTCGCGATCAAGCTGTCCGGCTCGGAAGGCGACGCCGAGGGTTTCATCGGCCAGGTCGCCGGCAACGGGTTCTTCCTGATCGTCGCGAGCCTCGCGGTCTCGCTGCCGTTCTTCCTGCCGACCGCCATCACGGTGGTGTCGGGGGAGTCGCTGGCAGGCGAGGCGAGCCTCGGCACGTTCCGCAACCTGCTCACCGCTCCGGCCGGCCGGTCCCGGCTGCTCGCGGCGAAGATGGTCGCGCTCGCCCTGTTCTGCCTGGTCGCGACCCTGGTCATCTGGCTGTCCGGCCTGATCGCGGGCTTCGTGCTGTTCCCGGTCGGTGACGTCCTGCTGCTCTCGGGTACGACGGTCTCCCTCGGCGACGGCCTGGTCCGCGCGCTCGGCATCGCCGTACTGATCGGGCTGTCGATGCTCGGGCTGGCCGGGATCGGGTTGTTCGTCTCGTCGCTGACGTCGACCCCGCTGGCGGCGATGGCGGCCACGTTCGGCGCGTTCATCGTGTGCGGGATCCTCAGCGCGATTCCGCAGATCGACGTGATCCACCCGTGGCTGCTGATGTACGGCTGGCCGTCGTTCGCCGACCTGCTGCGCGACCCGCCGTACTGGGACGCCATCGGGCGCAACCTGCTCCTGCAGGGCGCCTACCTGGTCGTCTTCTACGCCGCCGCCTGGGCCCGCATCACCAGCCGCGACATCAACGGCTGAGACAATGGGCCGGTGGATGCCGACCTGGTCACCGTTCTGCGCTGTCCCGTGTGCAGCGACGCGCTGGCGCTGACCGAGCGTACGGCGACCTGTCCGCGAGGCCACGCGTACGACCTGGCCAAGCAGGGCTACCTGAATCTGTTGCCGTCGGCATCGACTGGGATCGACGGCGACTCGGCCGCGATGGTCGGCGCCCGCACGGTGTTCCTCGGCGCCGGCCACTACGTGCCGATCCGGGACGCGCTGATCCTGGCCGCGGCCGGCATGGGGGAGGACGATCTGCTGGTCGAGGTCGGCGCCGGCACCGCGTACTACCTGTCCGGCGTCCTCGGCACCGCGCCCGGCCGCCGTGGGATCGCCTTGGACGTCTCCAGGTACGCCGCTCGCCGGGCAGCCAAGGTGGACCCGCGGATCGGGTCGGTGGTGTGCGACGCGTGGCAGGAGTTGCCGCTGCTCGACGACTCGGCGCAGCTGATGCTGAACGTCTTCGCCCCGCGGAACGCAGCTGAGATGGCCCGTGTGCTCGCGCCCGGCGGCACGCTGCTCGTGGTCACGCCGAACCAGGAGCATCTGGCTGAGCTCGTCGGCGTACTCGGGCTGGTGAAGGTCGATCAGGAGAAGGAACGCCGGCTGCAGGAGTCGCTGGCCGGGAAGTTCGAGCAGACCGGCACTGAGCTGGTCGAGTCGGTGATGCGGCTCGACCGGACTGCGATCGAGCAGTTGGTGATGATGACACCGAGCGCGCGGCACCTGAACCACCGCGAGCTCGCGGGGCAGATCGCCGTACTCCCGGAGCCCTCGGTCGTCACGCTGTCCGTCACGCTCTCCACTTGGCGAGTCGCCTGAGTGATGATGCCGGCTCGAGCTCGGCACCACCGCGAGGCGCTGTCAGCGGCAGGGGTCAGGCGGCGTTGGCCGTGAGCTCGCGAGCCACCACGGTCCCGTGCTGCTCAGCGGTGACGTGCGCCTCGGTCTCGGACACCTTCGAGGCGTCGATGAGCTCCTCCATGCCCGGGGTGACCGGGGCGAGGGTGAGCTCGGCAGCGGCGGTCCGGATGTTCATGCCGAACACGTCGCCGAAGATGCGCTCCAGGTACGGCGTGGCGTGGTCCCAGCCGTGCTTCGGGGTGCCGGGGCTGTAGCCACCACCCCGGGCGAGCGTGAAGATCGCCGGCCGGCCGGCGATCGGGCTCGGGCCGTAGACCAATTCGGGGTCGATCAGCAGCAGGTCGATCCAGGTCTTCACGTGCTGGGCGATGCCGTAGTTGTACAGCGGCACGGCGAGCAGGACCGCGTCGGCGGCCTTGATCTCGGCAGCGAGCTCCTCGGCCAGCGCCTTGGCCCCGGCGAGCTCCGGACCGGCGTCGCCGCCGAGCTTCGCGGTCACCAGCGCCGGCCACGCGGTCACCGGAAGCTGGTGCTGACCGAGGTCGCGGCGGACCACGACACCGTCCGGGTGCTCCGCTTTCCAGGCGGCCTCCGCGCTGTCCGCCAGGGCGCGGCTGACCGATCCGTCGAGCCGAAGGCTGGCGTCGACACGTAGCAGGGTGGACATCAGGTTTGTCTCCATCGTCGTGAGGGGGCGGCTCTTAATGAGCTGCTCTGAAGATAGTCTGTGTGGCAGAACATATTCAAGTCAGATCGTATTCCGGGTGGCGTACACCACGTACGATGGGGACATGACCAGTACTTCGCCCGACGTCAAAGGCCGGATCGCCCGTGAGGTGGCGCGCCGGGGCACTGGCGGGCTGGAGCCACGGGTCGCCAGCGGCGCACCGGTCGAGTCCGACCTGGGCTGGGCGCTGGGTGTGGTGTTCCGGCGGTACGCGAAGGCCGCCGCCGAGTCGCTCGACGACGTGCCCGGCGGGCCGCGGGGTTATCAGGTGCTGGCGACGACCGTCGCCGAGGGTCCGAGGCGGCAGCTCGATCTGGCTGCGCAGCTCGGCGTGGACCGGACCGTCATGACGTACCTCCTGGACGACCTGGAGAAGGCCGGCCTCGTGCAGCGTCAGGCGGACCCGGCCGACCGGCGGGCGCGGTTGATCGTGCCGACCGACGAAGGCAAGGAGACGCTCTGTGACCTGGAGCGGCGGCTGTCGACTGCCGAGGACGAGATCCTCGGCAGCCTGGACCAGGCCGAGCGCGCCAGCTTCCGGATGCTGCTTCAGCGGGTGGCGATGAAGGCCAACGCGGTCGACCCGCTGCACAACGCCTGCGCGCTGGCCGAGACGGACGACCCGGCCAGCACCTAGGCACCTAGATCCTGACGGCCTAGTGGAGCGGGACGAAGCCTGACTCGTAGGCGCGGATCACGGCCTGGGTGCGATCCCGGGCGTTCAGCTTGGCGAGCACGTTCGCGACGTGCGTCTTGACCGTCTGCAAGCCCAGGATCAGGTCGTCCGCAATCTCCGCGTTCGACAGCCCCTTGGCCATCAGGCGCAGGACCTCCTGCTCCCGCTCGGTCAGCTGGTACTCGTCCAGGCCGTTCTGCTTCGACTGCTCGGCGCCCACGTGCGCGAGGGCGAGCGCACGGATCGCCTCCGGGAACAGCAGCGACTCGCTGCTCGCGACGGTCCGGATCGCGGCGATGATGTCGTCCGGCGGCGTCCGCTTCAGCAGGAACCCGGACGCGCCGGCCCGCAGCGCATCGTACACGTAGTCGTCGTTCTCGAACGTCGTCACGACCAGCACCCGCGGCGCCGGGTCGAGGTTCTCGAGCAGCAGGCGGGTGGCCTGGATGCCGTCGACGGCGGGCATCCGGACGTCCATCAGCACGACGTCCGCGCCGGTCCGGCGGACGATCGGCAGCACCTCGGCGCCGTCGCCGGCCTCCCCGACCACCTCCAGGTCGGGCTCGGCGTTGATGATGGCGCGCAGCCCGCTGCGGATCAACGGCTCGTCGTCGACCACGACCACCGACAGGTTCATCTCAGCCCTTCGTCGTCACTGCGACCGGAAGTGTCACCGCGAGCCGCCACCGGTCGCCGTCCAGGCCGGCGTCGACGGTTCCTCGCAGTACGGCGACTCTCTCACGGATCCCGGCCAACCCGCGGCCACCACCCGCGTGGTCCGAGCCGTCGCTCACCGGGTTGATCAGCTCGAGCCGCAGCCCGGTGTCGTCCAGCCGGATCGACAGGTCCACGGTGAGCTCGCCGGCCGGACGGCCCGCGTGCCGGATGGCGTTGGTCAGGCCCTCCTGGACGATCCGGTACGCCTCCCGGGAGACCGCCGCCGGAAGCCGGCCCAGGTCGCCGTCCTGCTGCACGTCGACCGTGATCCCGCCCGCCCGGGTGGCCTCGACCAGCCGGGGGAGATCGCCGAGAGTCGCCTGTGGCGCAGTCTGCGAACCCGGCCGGCGGTCGTCCCGGAGCAAGCCGAGCACGTGGTCGAGGTCGGCCAGCGCGTTGCGGGCCGACGTCTCCATCGCCGCCAGCGCGGTCTCGGCGAACTCCGGGTCGGTCGCCAGCACCCGGCGGGCGGCGGCCGCCTGGATCGTGACCAGGCTCAGCGCGTGCCCGACGCTGTCGTGCAGCTCCCGGGCCAGACGGTTGCGCTCGGCAAGTGTCGCCGTACGGCGCTCGAGCAACTCGATGCGCTCTGCCGACGTCGGCCCGAGGACGCGCGGGGCGAGGTAGGCGAGCAGCGCGCCGACCGCGGCGGACAGGAAGAACAGCCCGACGATCCCGCCCAGCGCGGCCGCAGGCATCCAGAGATCGGTCCAGTCGCCCTTGATCCGGTAGCTGAGGTCGGGCATCAGCTCGTGCCGGCCGGGGGAGCGGAAAGGGGCCGCGAGCAACACCGCGCCGAGGCCGAAGACGACCGTGCTGAGCGTGCCGACGATGCCGCCGGTGATCAGGTGCAGGCAGAACCAGGTCGTGGTCCGGCGGCGCTGCGCCCAGGTCCGGGCCGGGCCGAGCGGGCGCTCCTCGAACCGGACGCCGAGCAGCGACTCGACCGCGATGCCCTCGACCTCGCGGACCGCGGGCAGAATGCCGAGCGCGATCGGCGGGCCGACCACCAGGATGCCGATGAGGATGCCCTCGGCAACGACCGGCAGGTCCAGGTCCTGGGCGAGGGCTCCGAGCGCGCTGTCGACCAGGATGAACGCCAGCACCAGCGCCGCGCCGAGCAGCAGGTAGACCCAGCGCAGGTACGTCGACGCCCGGCCGAGGCAGCGGACGCCGCGGACCAGCGCGGACGCAGTACGCGCGAGCCTGCCCGCCGGACGCGCCGCTGCACGTCCGGAGGCCGCCGACTCAGGTACCAGCCCGTCCACCACCTCCCTATCGTCCCAAACCGCGGTTCGGCACACCTCCCTCCCCGGAGGGAACAGTTGTTCGAACGAATACGTGGGGTGCGTCACTCGCGACGGAGGGTTTACGTAAATTTGACGGGGGAAGGACCGGTTCGGAGCCGATCGGCGTCGCGATCTGCTGTCCAGGCAGGTACGGTCTGTGGTCGGGGCGGGATGCCCGTCCGGTGCGGACAGGTATGGGGAACGGCTCCAGGACGGGTGGCAAGCGGGCTCTGCGGGGACCCGGCGCAGTGGACGTTAAGTCACTGTGAAGTCCCCGAGGGGCCGATTGACCACCTTTCCATATTTGATGTTTGATCAAATATCGGAGGAGAGAGGTCGATATGAGGTTGAGGCGTTCCGCCGTCGCTCTGATGGCGGTCCTGGGGCTCGCCCTGGTCAGTGCGTGCAACAACAGCGGCAACGAGGGCCAGAGCCAGGACTCGGGCCTGCAGAAGGTCAGCTATCTGACCTCGTTCAACACCTTCGGTCGTGAGGCCTACGCGTACGTCGCCCTGGAGAAGGGCTACTTCAAGGACGCCGGTTTCGACGTCACGATCAACCCAGGCTCCGGCACCGTCGACGTGATGAAGCTGGTCGCGGGCGGTCAGGCCGACTACGGCATCGGCGACTTCACCGCCACCGTCATCACGCTCGGCAAGCAGAAGCTGCCGATCACCACGGTCGGGATGATCCACCAGCGCTCGCTGGCCGCGATTGCGGTGCTCGAGGGCGGCCCGATCAGCAAGCCGCAGGACCTGGTCGGCAAGCGGATCGGCGACCAGCCGGGCTCGACCAACCAGGTCATGTTCCCGGTCTACGCCAAGGCCGCCGGCATCCCGGCCGACTCGGTCACCTTCGTCCCGTCGCCGCCGCCCGCGCTGCCGCAGCTGCTCGCCTCCAAGAAGGTGGACGGGATCGGCCAGTTCGTGGTCGGCGTCCCGCTGGTGGAGAAGGCGGCCAAGCAGAAGGTCATGACGCTGCCGTACGGCGAGAAGCTGCCGGACCTGTACGGCAACGCGATCATCACCCGCTCCGACCTGGCCAAGGACCACCCGGACCAGGTCAAGAAGTTCACCGAGGCGCTGCTCAAGGGCCTGCAGGACACCATCGACGACCCGGCTGCGGCGGCCGAGATCCTGAAGAAGCACGTGCCGCAGACCGACGTCACGGTGGCCACCAAGGAGCTCGAGCTGATGAAGAAGTACGTGAAGCCGGACGACTTCAAGGGCCCGCTGGGTGCGGTCGACCCGACCCGGGTGCAGAAGATCATCTCCGTGCTCGACGACGCCAAGGCGATCGAGCCGGCCGGCTCGGTGACGCCCGCCGACGTGGTCACCGTCGACCTCGCCCCGAAGGGCTGAGGCCGGCCCACGATGATTCGGCTGGACGGTGTGGGGCAGGTCTTCGACGGACGCGAGGGCCGGGTCGTAGCCCTCGAGGAAATCGACCTGCACGTCCGGCCGAACGAGTTCGTCACGCTGATCGGCCGGTCCGGGTGTGGCAAGTCCACCCTGCTCCGGCTGATCGCGGGACTGCTGCCGCCGACGTCCGGCACGGTCGCGGTGGCGGGGGAACCCGTCACCGGGCCGCGCCGGGACGTCTCGTTCATGTTCCAGCGCCCGGCCCTGCTGCCGTGGCGGTCGGTGCTGTCCAACGTGATGCTGCCGGTCGAGATCGACGGCGGCGAGGGCGACCGCGGGAAGGCGGCGTACCGGGACCGGGCGCATCAACTACTCGAGCTGGTCGGCCTGCGCGGGTTCGAGCGGCGGCTGCCGCACGAGCTGTCCGGCGGCATGCAGCAGCGGGTGTCGCTGTGCCGCTCGCTGATCCGCGATCCGCAGGTGATGCTGATGGACGAGCCGTTCTCCGCGCTCGACGCGCTCACCCGGACCGAGCTGTCCGAGGAACTGCAGCGGATCAAGATGGAGCTGTCCACCACGATCGTCTTCGTCACGCACTCGATCGAGGAAGCCGTCGTACTGGCCGACCGGGTGGTCGTGCTGACGCCGCGGCCGGGGCGGTTGCGTGAGGTCGTCGACATCGACATTCCGCGGCCGCGCAGCCTGGGCCAGAACTCGCACCTCACCGAGGTCGCGCAGATCAGCGGCCTGCTGCACGGGCTGCTGGCGGAGAAGGCCGGTCAACCGATGGATGAGCGCCCGGTCGACGAGGTGCGGCCGTGAAGAAGCGTTCCTGGCTGACCACGTCTCCGACCGCCGCCGTCCTGCTGCCGATCGTCGGCCTGATCGGTGCGATCGCGCTCTGGGGGGTCGCCACCGTCGTCTTCTCCATCGAGTCGTACCTGCTGCCCAGCCCGTCCGACGTGATCAGGACGTTCTTCGACCAGCCGGCGTACCTGCTGCAGCAGACCGGCATCTCGTTCCTGGAGACGGTCGAGGGCTTCCTGCTGGCGATCGTGATCGGCGTCCCGATCGCGTTGCTGATCGTCCGCTCGGTGATCCTGGAGCGCCTGGTCTACCCGCTGCTGCTGATGGTGAACGCGATCCCGAAGATCGCGATCGCCCCGCTGCTGGTGGTCTGGATGGGCTTCGGGCAGTGGCCCAAGGTCGTCATGGTGCTGCTGATGTGCTTCTTCCCGATCGTGATCTCGACCGCGCAGGGGATGAAGTCGACACCGGTCGAGCTGGTCGAGCTGCTCCGGTCGCTGAACGCGAGCCGGACCCAGGAGTTCTTCAAGCTGCGGCTGCGCTACGCGATGCCGCAGATCTTCACCGGCCTGAAGGTGGCCATCTCGCTGGCCGTGATCGGGTCGGTGATCGCCGAGTTCGTCGGCGCCACCCAGGGCCTCGGGTACGTGATCCAGCAGTCCGGTGCGAGTGCCGACACCGCGCTGGCGTTCGCCGCGATCACGCTGCTCAGCATCATGAGCATCATCTTGTTCTACGGCCTGGTCCTGCTGGAGCACCTGTTCCTGCCGTGGGCCCAGGAGACCCGATGACAGCGCAGGCTTCCGACGCCGATCGCCGGGTGCTGGTCCGGCCCGCGTGGCTCGAGGCCACCGTCTCGGCGGTGTTCAGCGCGCTCGGCTTCGACCCGGCCGACTCGGGCAAGATCGCCGCTGCCCTGGTCGAGGCGGACCTGCGCGGCGTGAGCTCGCACGGCATCATGCTCGTCCCGATGTACGTCGAACGGCTGAACGCCGGCGGTGTCACCAGGGAACGCGAGCTGGACGTTCTGTACGACGCCGGCGCCGCGCTGGTCGTGGACGCGCGGGGCGGAATGGGCCAGCTGTCGAGCCCGCAGGCGATGGGGCACGCGATCGAGCGCGCCGGCCGGTACGGGATCGGCCTGGTGTCGGTCCGCAACGCGCACCACTTCGGCGCGGCCAGCCGCTGGGCGATGCAGGCCGGTGAAGCAGGCTGTGTCGGCGTCGCGATGTCCAACACGACGCCGTTGATGCCTGCTCCCGGTGGGGCCGAACGGATCGTCGGCAACAACCCGCTGGCGGTCGCGGTGCCGACCTCGGCCGGCGTGGAGATCGTTCTCGACATGGCATTGTCGGCTGTTGCCCTCGGCAAGATCAGGCTCGCGGCGTCAGCCGGCCGGCCGATCCCGGACACCTGGGCGACCGACTCGGAGGGGACCCCGACCACGGATGCCGAGGAAGCCGTCCTCGGCATGCTGCTGCCCGCTGCCGGGCATAAGGGCTTCGGGCTGGCGCTGATGATCGACGTACTGACCGGAGTGCTGAGTGGCGGCGGCTGGGGCGACCAGGTGCGGCCGCTGTACCGGGAGCCGGGCCGGCCCAACGACTGCGCCCACCTGTTCCTGGCGATCGACCCGGAGTTGCTGGGCGGCGTGGAGAACTTCCGGCGCCGCTCGTCCGGCCTGGCCGCGCGGGTGCGCGGCAGCGCGACGGCGCCCGGGGTGGGCCGGCTGTACCTGCCGGGGGAGATCGAGGCGGAACGGGCCTCGCACCAGCGGCGGCACGGTGTGCTGATCGAAAGGTCCGGGCTGGACGGGTTGCTGGCGGCCGCACGCGCGGTCGGCGCCGTCGTCCCGGCGGGAGGGGTGCTCGACTGATGCCGAAGACACAGGTTTCGACGACCGACCTGCACAGCCCGAACGGCGTGTTCTCGCAGGCCACCACGGTGGAGGCGACCGGGCGGATGGTGTTCGTCTCCGGGATGACGGCACGCCGGCCGGACGGCAGCATCGCCGGCGTCGGCGACATCCGGGAGCAGACCCGGCAGGTCATCGAGAACGTGCAGGCGGCGGTGCGAGCGGCCGGTGGCACGCTCGCGGACGTCTGCCGGGTGGATGTGTACGTGCGCAACATGGAGGACTTCGCCAAGATCCACGAGATCCGGGCGCAGTACTTCACCGAGCCGCTGCCGGCCTCGACGATGGTCGAGGTCAGCAAGCTCGCGCACCCCGACTATCTGATCGAGATCAGCGCTGTCGCGGTGGTTTCATGAACGAGCGTAGCGAGTTCATCATCAAGCACAGCCCGTTTCGTGCCTCAGCCGCGCCCGGAGCGAAGCGAGGACGCGGATGAGTTGGGGGGTTAGCATGCGTGGCGTCGAGTGGACCTGAGATGCGGTACGTGATGGTGGAGCACGGCGGCCGGGAACGGCCGGGAGTGGTCGACGGGGACTCGGTCTTGTTGCTCTCAGCAACGGATCTCGCTGCGATCATCTCGGGCGCCGACGCCGTCGGTGACGAGCGCATCCCTTACAGTGAAGAGATTCTGCGGCCGCCGCTGCGACGGTTCCGCCGGGACATTCTGTGCACCGGGTGGAACTACTGGGACCACTTCGAGGAGAGCCGCGGCAAGCGGGAGGGCCAGGACGTCGACCGGCCCGAGCACCCGACCTTCTTCACCAAGGGCCCGGACACCGTCATCGGCCCGTACGACGACATCGCCTGGGACCCCGCGATCTCGGCCAAGTGGGACTACGAGGCCGAGTTGGCGCTGGTGATCGGGAAGACCGGCCGCAACATCCCGGCCGCAGACGCGCTCGACTACGTGTGGGGCTACACGCTGGCCAACGACGTGTCGCAGCGGGACCTGCAGCGGGCGCACGGCGGCCAGTGGCTGAAGGGCAAGAGCATCGACAACACCATGCCGCTCGGCCCCTGGATCGTGACGGCCGACGAGCTCGGTGACCCGCAGGACGTGCGGCTGCAGTGCCTGGTCAACGGTGAGGTGCGGCAGGACGCGTCGACGAAGCAGATGGCTTTCAACGTTGCGACGCTGATCAGCGAGCTGTCATTCGGTATGACGCTGCGCCCTGGCGACCTCCTGCTGACCGGGACGCCTGCAGGCATCGGCAACGCCCGCGAGCCGCAGGTCTTCCTGCAGGAGGGCGATCTGGTCGTCACCCGCGCCGACAAGATCGGTGAGCTCCGCAACAAGGTGACGTGGGCATGAGCGGTCCGTTGGAGTTGCTACCAGGTGGGGGTCGCGGCGGGCGCCGTACGCTCGCCGAGCATGCTGCGGCCGAGTTGCACCAGCTCATCCTGTCCGGCGAACTGCCCAGCGGTACGCCGTTGCGGCTGGTCGAGCTGGCGAGTCGCCTGGAGATGAGCCAGATGCCGGTCCGGGAGGGACTCCGCCGGCTGGAGGCGCTCGGACTGGTCGAGATCATCCCGCACCGGGGCGCCTGGGTCCGGGACCTGTCGCTGGCCGATCTGCGGGACACGCACGAGACCAGGCTGGCGTTGGAGAGTCTCGCCGTACGTGCGGCTGCGGAGCACTTCGCCGACGAGGACTTCCAGAAGGCGACTGCCGCTCTGGCCGAGCACCTCCGGCTGTCTCGTGCAGAGGACTCGGTGGGCGCGCGGCAGGCGCATGCGGACTTCCACTTCGCCATCTACCGGGCCGGTGGGTCGCAGTGGCTCGCTCGGGCGATCGAGCCGGTGTGGCAGAACAGTGAGCGGTACCGGTTCGGCAGCCGGCCGACCGCGGCCCTGATCGAGCGGAGCCGAGTGGAGCACCAGGCCATCCTGGACGCCTGCGTCGCCCGCAACCCGGAAGCCGCCGAGCAGGCGTTGCGTAACCACCTGGTCGGCGCCTTCCAGCGGATCACCCAAACGATGACGTCATCATCGAAGCAGAAGGAGACGTCTTGACGTCCTCCCACCACCCGAAGGCAGGGGATTCCAACCCTTGCGGGCTGAGGTTCGCGGTTCACAGCCGTGCCTTACTGCACAAGAAGGCTCCCCGCGCTGCCACGGCCCGCCCGGCCGCGGTTACTACTGGTCCTACTGCCAGTTGCTTGGCTATCGCAACCGGCGAAAATACTACCTGCGCCTACCGACAAAACCTGAAAGGAGGGAGATGGATGCCGCTCCTCGCCGTGAACGACGGGGTTCGCATGCCATCAAACTCATGAAGGTGAGCTTCGATGCGGCCGGTGAGGTCGTGGTGATCACTGGTGGTGCTCAGGGCATCGGAGCGGCGCTGGCCCGGGCTGTGACGGCCTGCGGAGGCACTGCGGTGGTCTTCGACGTGGTGAAGCCTGATGTGGGGGTCGACTACGTCGAGGTGGACGTTGCAGATCGCGCGTCAGTGGAGTCTGCCGTCGCGATGGTGATGGCTCGCTACGGGCGGATCGACGGGCTGGTCGCGGGCGCTGCGGTGCAGCCTCGGTCAACTGTGGTCGAGATGGACCCGGCCGAGTGGACCAGGACGCTGCAGGTGAACCTCGACGGAGTGGTGTGGGTGTGCCAGGCCGTCGTACCGCACATGGTGGCGCGGCGGTCCGGGTCGGTGGTCGTGTTCACGTCGGGTATGGCCGTCACCGGGTGGGCCGGTGCGGCGGCGTACGCGTCGAGCAAGGCTGCGCTGATCGCCTTCGCGAAGTCGCTGGCCGCCGAGGTGGCCGAACACCGGGTGCGGGTGAACATCGCCGCGCCGGGCGTGATCGACACCGAGCAGTTCCGAGGAGCGAACGCCGGTGCGGACCGGGAGCACTGGCAGGACACCATAGGTATCGGCGACCCCGAGGACGTGGTCGGTCCACTGCTGTTCCTGCTGTCCGACGCGGCCGCGATGACCGGGTCGGTGCTGACCCGGGAACGTGCCTTTCCCAAGCTCACAACCTTCGCGGAGTGAATGAGTGACTGCTGATCAGTTGCCCGTCGCGATCGTCGGTGCAGGCCCGATCGGCCTGACGACGGCGCTCGGCCTGGCGCACTACGGCGTACCGTTCGTGCTGCTCGAGGAGGACGCGGTCCTCTCCTCGGACACCAAGGCCGGTACGACGCTCAGCCGCACCCTGGAGATCTGGAACCGGTACGGCGCGGTCGACGGCATCCTGGCCGCGGCGCTGCGGATCGACGAGATCGGTGACATCGACCGGGCCAGCAACACGCCCCGGGCCTCGGTGCGGCTGGCCGAGCTGGTCAACGACACCCAGTTCCCGTTCGTGATCAACCTGCCGCAGCAGAAGATGGAGCCGATCCTCGCGGCGGCGCTGTCGCAGCCCGTGCTCACGCAGCACCGGCTCACGTCCTTCGAGGTGCGGGACGACCGCGTCGTACTGCAGGTGGAGACGCCGGAGGGGCCGCGCACGCTGGAGGCCTCGCACCTGCTGGCGTGCGACGGCGGCCGGAGCAAGATCCGCGACGCGCTCGGTGTGACGGTGGTGGGGGAGACTCTGCCCGAGCGGTACATGCTGATCGACGTCGTGGTCGACCTGGACGTCGACAACGCCCGTGACTACCCCTACCTGGCGTACTTCGCGGACAAGTCCGAGTGGATGGTGCTGATCCGGCAGCCGGACAACTGGCGGTTCCTGTTCCCGCTCGGCCCGGGCGCCGAGCCGCCGGGGGACGAGGACCTGCTGGTCAAGGTCAAGCAGTTCATCGGCGAGGTGGATCGGATCGAGCTGCTCGGCTCAGTGGTCTACAACGTGCACCACCGGGTCGCGGACCAGTGGTCCGTGGACCGAAGGGTGTTCCTGATGGGCGACGCGGCCCACCTGATCACGCCGATGTGGGCGCTGGGACTCAACACGGGTGCGCTGGACGCGTCCAACCTGCCGTGGCGGCTCGCTTGGGTGCTGCGCGGCTGGGCGGACGAAGCCCTGCTGGACGGGTACGAGCAGGAGCAGCGGCCGGTGGCGATCAACGGCTCCGGTGAGATGGCGGAGGCCGCCCGCAAGTACATGTCCCACCAGCACGGTGCGGTGACCGCGTCCGGCAGTGACTGGGCGACGGCGTACACCCGGACCCTGCTGAGTGTGCGGCTGGACGTGACCGGCGAGGGGGACTGGTCGATGGTGGCCACCGCTCCCGAACCACCCGCCGTACGGGCCGGTGACCGGGCGCCGGATCTTCAGTTGCAGGGCCCGTCCGGTCGGGTGGCGATCCACGAGCTGTGCCGGCACTCGTTCGTGGCGCTCTACTTCACCGACGTACGGCGTCGGCCGGACATCCCGCCGAACGACTCGCCGGCGTTGAAGCACTACGCCGTCTCCCGGTGGGACGCACCGCACGACTCCGGCCTGCGCGACCGGGCGCTGTTCGACCCGGGAAGCATTGCCACCGACAGGTACGGCGTGGGCCCGGACACCGTCGTCCTGGTCCGGCCGGACGGCCACATCGCCGCAGTCGCGCCCATGCGACCCGGCGTGGCCGACGAGCTCTACTCCGGGATCACCGGCCGACCTGTGCCGCGGGAGGGTTGATGACTCTGTTGAATGCCGCGCTGCCGCGCGGCGGGTCATGGGGCTGGAACTCCCGGCCTTCCCTCGTCGCTCCAGTCGCTTCGCTCCCTCCACTCCTCAGTCCAGGCCGGGAGGCCCCATGACCGGGTTCGAC
>NZ_JBFAHB010000079.1:0-40650 GCF_040653975.1 Kribbella sp. NPDC050820 | reverse complement strand
CGCAGACTCACCCATGGCCCAGCCAGACCAGCACACCCGCCATACCAACCACACATCAGTCACAAGAGCCGGATATCCCATGCCATTGTGGGTTCCCCACTCGTCTACGAGCGGAGAACCCACAACGCGGAGGGATATCCCCTGAAGTTGCCGGTGGGGACGGGTGGAGGAGGGGCGGGGGAGGCGGTCTCGCCGGGGTGGGACGGGGAGGCGGTCTTACGGGCGCGGCGGGCGCGGCACGGGGGCGGCGGGTGCGGCGGCGGGAGGCGGTCTTACGAGGGGTGGGACGGGAAGGTGGTCTCGTGGGGGTGGGGCGCGGAGGGGGTCGCGGCGGCAGGCGAGGATGCGGTCGCGCAGGAGTGTGGCGGGGAGGCGGTCGGCGCGGGCGTGGGACGGGGAGGCGGGCTCGCGGGGGTGGGCGGGGTGTTCGGGGTCGGGCGGGGGTGGGTTAGGTGGGGTGGGTTAGCCAGTGGATGGGGTCGGTGGTGGGGAGGGTGGGGAGGCCTTCGGTGGTGAGGGCGGCGGTTAGGAGGGTGCGGCGGTGGGCGGCGTAGGTCAGGACGTGGGCGATTACTGCGCCGATGGTGTAGATCTCGATCGTCTCGCCCGGGCAGACGATGAGCTCGTCGAGGCGGTCGTCGGCGCAGACCGTGCGTACCTGGTCGAGGAACTCCGGGCCGGCGACGGCCAGCCGTTCCTGCAACTGGCTGATCGAGGGCCGCTCCTCGGTGCTGAAGTCGTAGGGGCGACCGGCGATCGCGGCGGTCCACATCTCCAGCTGGATCACGAGTCGCGCGAGCAGTCGCCGTACGGTCGGATCCTCGTCGACGCATGAGATGGACAGCTCGATCGGGGCGTCGAGGCGGTCGTCCGGGAGGGTCGCCGCCTGGGTCATCAGTTCGCCGGCGAGCCACACGTGGTGCTCGACCATCCGCGTCAGGACGTCCATCGAACTCACATTCTCTCTGGCCGGCACCCGGATCCCGGCCGGCGGATGGAAGTGCACGCCACGCGGCGAACCGATCTGCAGTCGCGTCGGCTGTCGGCGCCAGGTCGCCGGCGCGACGCCGTACGCCCGGCTGAAGGCCCGGGTGAACGACTCGTGCGTGCTGTAGCCGGCTTCGACCGCGACGTCGAGGATCGACCAGGTCGTCGTGAGCAGCCGGTACGACGCCCGCTCCAGCAGCACCCGGCGTCGCATCCGGCCCGGCGGCTCACCGGCCGCGGCCGCCACCATCCGATCCAGGTGGAACCGCGACAACCCCACCCGCCGCGCCAGCTCCTCGCCGTCCGCGACCGCATCCTCCAGCGCCCCGGCCAGCACCCCTAGAAACTCGTCGAACGCGTCGGTCCCCATCACCCCATCGTGCCCCGCCCTCGGCCCACCCGCTTGACGTGTTTTGCGGTCAGTGGTGGTGGCGGGGCCGGTGCCCGGGATCCACCACAGCACCCGGCGGAACGCCTCCATCGCGGTATCTGGTACTCCAGATGCAGCTTGCGTCCGCTGGAACCAGTGCAGTGGATGGCGCGTTGTAGCAGGCGTCGTCGTTCTCAGCCGTAGAGGAGACCGTTCGTGTACGTGCCGACCGCGCCGATGATCGCCGCCGCCTTTGAGTTAGGGGAGCCGGTGGGGGAGCTGGACCTGGTTCGCCGTGGGGATACCGACACCTGGCGGCTGGAGACGGCGACGGGGGAGTACTTCGTGAAGGGCTACTGGCCCGACACCGGCGGCCAGTTCACCTCGGGTGGGCTGCTCGATCAGCTCACGATGGCGATGGACTTCGAGCAGCGCGCGCACTCCGCAGGGATCGATCTCGCCGAGCCGGTGGCTCCGGTCGACCCGGTGGCCGGGTGGGTCACGCGGGTTGAGGATCGCCTGTTCAGGGTCTATCGCTGGATCGCGAGCCGCCCGTTGAGCGCGGACGACGACATCTCCGAGTGGCTCGGCCGGACGATGGCCCAGGTGCATCAACTCCAGCCGCTCGGGCGGGCCGGCCTCCCCGACTGGTGGCGTACGGCGCTCAAACCGCGAGCCGACTGGGAGCAGTGGTTCACCGAAGCCGACCGTCTCGGCAAGACCTGGGCGCCACTCGCGTGGGAACGGCTGCCGGACATCGCCGCCGTGACCGCCCGCATCACGGCCGCCTGCGACGACGCCCCGGACTGCGTGATGACCCACGGCGACTTCAAGACGCACAACCTGCTGATGACGCCGAACGGCCCGGTGCTGATCGACTGGGACAGCGTGCGCGTCGACAGCGCAGCCCTCGAGGCCGGCCGGGTCGCGCACATCTTCGCGGCCGGTGCGCCGGAAGGCATCCAGCGGGTCCTGGCTGCTTATGCCGAAGCCGGTGGGGACGTCTCCTGGGCGGGGGACGACCTGTTCCTGAGCGTGGCTCGCAAGGACCTGCACAGTCTCTTCGAGCATGTGCAGGTTGCCCTGGGCATCATGTCTGCCCCGCGCTGGATGACCGACCCGGACCAGATGATTACGGACCTGCTCAGGCAGGAAGGCTCTGCCGCAGGAAGTTGAGCTGCCGGTGCAGGAGGTTCTCGACCGTCTGCGGATCCTTCACCGCATGGCCTTCCCCGGGGAGCATGACGAACTCGTGCGGTGTGCCGAGCGCGTTGAGGGCGCCGGCGAAGCGGAAGGCGTTGCCCGGCCAGACGTTCGTGTCGGCCAGCCCCTGAATCAGCAACAGCGGTCGGCTGAGGTTGGCGGCGTACGGCAGCAGTGAGGTACGGCGGTATGCCTCCGCCTGCTCGTCCGGATGACCGAGGAAGCGTTCCTTCCAGTACGAGTCGTACCAGCGCTGATCCGTGACCGCGGCCCCGCCGATCGCTGCATGGAACACGTCCGGCCAGTGCAGCAGTGCTCCGATGGCCAGGTAGCCGCCGTAGCTCCAGCCGCGAATCGCGACCCGGTCGAGGTCGAGGTCGCCGTACTGCTCGGCAATCGCGTGCAGGGCGTCGATCTGGTCGTCGAGCACCGGCTCGAGGATGTCGCCGACCGTCGCGCGGTCGAACGCCGGCCCGCGTCCCGGCGTGCCGCGACCGTCCGTGGTGAGCACGATGAACCCGTGCTCGGCAAACCATTGCGAGGTCAGGAAGAACGGCGACCGGTAACGCTGTACGAGCTGCTGCCCGGGACCTCCGTACGGCGTCAGCAGCACCGGAAGCTTCGAAGACCCGGGCTCATGCCATGACGGCCGGAACACCGCGGTCCGCAGCTCACGTGGCCCGGAGCTGACGAACTCGACCCGCAGGTCGAGCACCGGCTCCTCCTCGACGGATGGCAACTCTTCCCCGTTGACTGTGATCCGCCGTCCGGCCGGCGTTCGTGAGTCCAGCACTACGGTGCCGTCGGCCACCAATCCGTCGTGGACACCGGGCTCGTCGGTCAACCGCCGTACGTCGCCATCCCAGACATACATGTGGACCTCGGTCGGATCCGGCTGGGCCGTGAAGGTCACGGTCTCACCGATGACCCAGGAGACATCGGCGACCTGCAACCCGGGCGGTGTCACGGCCTCGTCGCCGATCATCAGCCGGTACGTGTCGACCGCCTCGTCCCGCTCGATCCACACCAACCGGCCGGACGCCGTCTGCCGCGGCACACCCTCGGGTACGCCGACGAACTGCGGATCCGTCACCTCGCGAACCAGCGTGGTCGCGCCCGATCCGGGATCAACCTCGAGCACCTGCAGACACCGCTGATCCCTTGTCTGGACGGCGATCAGCGGCCGCTCGGCCGTCCACAGGCCGCGAACGACGTACTCGAACCGCTCCCGGTCCCACTGCACCTCGCGCCGCTCGCCGTTGAGGTCGAACACGAACAGCCGGACGTCGGCGTTCGCCGTACCCGCGGCTGGATAGCGGAACGGCTTCGGCTCCGCGGTCGGGTCGGTTGGATCCGCGATGAATCGGACCTGGACCCGGCTCTCGTCGACGCGGGTTGCCAGCAGGCGTTGGCCGTCGGGCGACCACCACATCCCGTCGCCACGTCCCATCGACATCCAGGCCGTGAACTCCGGCCTTCCCCAGAAGACGTTCCCGCCGTCGGCCTTGGCGAGCGAGCGTTCGTTCTTGCCGTCCACGTCGATGAGGTGCAGCGCGCGGTCGCGGCCGAACGCGATCGTCTTCCCACTCGGGTCGAGGCGCGCCACATCGACGTTCTCGACCGGTAGTTGGTCGAAGTGCCGGCCGATCAGGTCGGCCAGGAACAGGTCGTGCTCGCGGATCACGAGCAGGGTGGCGCCATGACCGTCGTACGACGATGCCGGGCCGACGCGTCGCTCGTGCTGCTCGGCGACGTCGTACGCCCAGAGCGCGTCGTCGCGCAGGTAGACCACGAACCGTCCGGCGCCGGCGATCCCATGGTTGCCCGGCGCACCGGCCCGGAAACGCTTGGTCCGGGCAAGCTGTCCCGGCAGATCCGCAACCACCCCAGCACCTCCGGCCTCGACGCGGATCGCCAGTCTGTCAGAGGTCCGGTCAGGTGGTGAAGAGCTTTCCGTAACCAGTTGGACGCGCGGCGCAGCCGGCAGCGTGCAGAAGCCCCCAGAGCAGTGCCGAGTTGGCCGTCAGCACCGGACGGCCGAGGTCCTCCTCGAGCGCCGAGACGATGCCGACGGCACGGAAACCGTTGCCGCCGATGAACACGGCCTCGGCCTCGTCGGGCGTGTACTTGCGGACCCAGGCGTAGAGCTCGGACGGGTTGACGCTGCGCTGGTTGCTCGGCAGCCCACAGGGTTTGCGCAGCACGACGTCGAACTCCTGCGACGCGAAGTACTCGCCGCCCAGCCGGTTGAGCTCGGCGTCGAACCATGGCGGGTCGAAGATCGCGAGCGTCCGCGCGTTCAGCCGGCGCAGACCCGCCACCGCCGAGGCGCAGGTCGCGACCACCGGGATGCCGGCGCTGTGCCCTTCCAGCCGCTCGACGACCTTGTGCTCACCGTCGGCGCCGTTCAGGTACGACGAGCTCGTGAAACCGATGCCGATGGCACCTAATGGGGCCGCGGCGAGCAGCGCGACCGCGTCGTCGATGTACGGCGGCTGGACGAACATCTGCACCGGCGCCAGCGCGATCGTCGGATCCATCAACCCGCCGGTCGTCATCGCCCCGAACGGAACCCGCGCCGCATGCACCCGCACACCCTCCGGCGCCATCGCCTGCAACTCCGACTCCGGCCCGACATCCCCATGCGGCGTCAGCACCCCGAGCCGTACCCGCACATCCCACCCATCCGGCTGCCACATGTCCCAACCTCCGTCCCCCACCTTCGATTGTGCGCTCGGGGAACCAGCAACGGCTAGGGCTGGAGGGAGGCCACCGTCTCGAGGATCCGCCAGTCCTCTTCGGCGGTACGGCGGACGTCCGGGCTGATGTAGGTGTCGAGTACGACGTACTCCGCGCCGAGCTCGGCGAGCCCGGCCAGGTCGGCCTTGATCTGGTCGAGGGAGCCCTCGCCGAGCACGCGGTCGTCGTCGGCGAGCTCGGTCGTCGGGTGGGCCCGGATCCGCGGGCAAAGGGCCGGCAGGTCCGCGCCCGCCTCGGTCGCGGCCCGGCGCAGCATCGGCATCCCCGTGTCGCGCAGCCAGTGTGGATGCGGGTTGATCGGGTGCCAGGCATCGCCGTACTGAACTGCCCGCCGGACCGCCGCCCGGCCAGCCCCGCCGACCCACACCGGCGGGCGCGGCGCCGGCCGCGGTCCGGTGTGGATCTCGCCGTACGGCGCGTGCGGCCCGGGTGACGTGGTGATGTCGTTGCTCCAGGCATCCACGATCGCGGCCAGGTACTCGTCGGTGATCGGACCACGACGGTCGAACGGCACACCGAGGGCGGCGTACTCCTCCTCGGACCAGCCGGATCCGACCCCTAGGATGAACCGCCCGCCGCTGAAGTGCGCGAGGTTGGCTCCGACCCGGGCGGTCTGCAACGGATGGCGGTAGGGGAGGACCGCGACCGACGTGCCGAGCTCCAGCCGGGTGGTGTGCGCGGCGAGCCAGGTGATCGTGGTGAACGGGTCGTAGAACGGGACCGGGTACAGCGCCTGCACCTCGGGGGTCAGAGCGATGTGGTCCGAGATCGTCGCGAGCGCGAACCCGGAGTCCTCGGCGAACCGGGCCCAGCCCAGCAACGACTCGGGTGTGGTGCCCGGGCCGTAGTTGAGCAGGTTCAGCCCGAGCTTCACCGTCGCGCCTCCAGGAAGGCGGCGAACGGTTCGCGCGCCTCGGCGAGCTCGATCTGCACGATGCGATCCGGGTCGAGCTGCCGGGCGGCCGCCTGGATGTCGATCAGCACAGGGGCGAACGGCGTACCGAGATCAGGCACCCACTCCTTCGGGGCTGCGTAGACGATGCGGTCGATCTCGGTGGCGATCGCGGTCGTGTGGCAGATCGGGCACGGTTCGCAGCTCGTGTAGAGCGTCGTACCGGTCAGGGTGATCGTGCCGAGCTCACGACAGGCGGCCCGGACGGCCACGACCTCGCCGTGCGCCGTCGGGTCGTTGTCCCGCAGCGCGGTGTTCACCCCGGTCGCCACCACCTCGTCCCCGTTGGCGATCACCGCCCCGAACGGCAACTGCCCCTCGGAGCCGTTCACCCGCGCCAACTCGATCGCCTGCCGCAACAACCCGAGCTCCATGCCCGGACGCTACCCGCCGCCCCAGGCCACCCACCACCGGATTCCGCGTGCTCAGTGCGTCGCAGGGCCGGTCGTGCTCTCCCGTATGACGAGGTCGTAGTCGGCCGGGAGCTCGGCCGGTGGCGACTGGTCACCGTCGAGGCGGCTCAGCAGCAGCTGGACGGCGTGCTTCGCGATCTGGGTCTTGTCGGGGCGGATCGTGGTCAGGCTCGGCGTGCTGTAGCGGCCGTCCTCGATGTCGTCGAAGCCGACCAGCGCGATGTCCTCGGGAACACGGAGGCCGCGGCTGAGGATCGTGCGCAGCGCGCCCAGCGCCAGCAGGTCGTTGTAGCAGAAGACCGCGTCCGGGGGATCGGGCAACGCGAGCAGCTCGGCCATCGCGGCCGCGCCGTCGGATCGGTGGAAGAACTCGGTCGGACGGATCAGCTCCGGCACCACCTCGAGGCCGGCCGCGTGCAAGGCGCTGCGATAGCCCTGGGTCCGCAACTGGCCGGTCTTGCGGCTCTCGTCGGACTGGTCGCCGATGGCGGCGATCCGCTGCCGGCCGAGATCGATCAGGTGCCGGGTCGCGAGCCCGGCGGCGGCGACGTTGTCGATCATGATGTGGTCGAGCCCGCCCTGCACGACGCGCTCACCGAGCAGCACCACCGGGGTGGAGGACGGGCGATCGCGGAGATCCGCGTCGCCCAGGGCGAGCGGGCTGAAGATCAGCCCGTCGAACATCGCCGCGCGGTTGCCGCGCATCACCAGCTCCCGCTCGCGCACCGGGTCGCCGTCGGTCTGGTCGACCACGACCGTGTAGCCGGCGGATGCTGCCTGCTCGATCACGGCCCGGGTCAGCTCGGCGAAGTACGGTACGTCGAGCTCCGGCAGCACCAGCGCGATCAGCCCGGACCGGCCGCGCCGCAGCGTGCGGGCGACCGCGTTGGGCTGGTAGCCGAGCTCGTCCAGCGCTCGCTGCACCCGGGCCCGGGTCTCCGCGGCGACCTGGGGGAAGTCGTTGACGACGTTCGACACCGTCCGGACCGAGACACCGGCCCGTTCGGCGACTTCACGCAGTGTGGCGGGCACTGGGTACCTCTTCCCGGTCGGCGAGCTCTTGACACTTGCAACGTTGCAAGCATAGCGTTCCGAGCGTTCCTTGCAACGTTGCAAGCCCCGCAGAAGTCATCAGCTCTGCCGAAGTCATGAGGAAGCGCCATGACCACTTCGTTCTCGTCCCCTGTCTCCCGCCGCACCGTGCTCCGGGGCGCTGGTGCCGCCCTGATCGCCGGCGGACTCGGCGCCTGCGCGCCGGGGAACACCACCGGCAGCACTCCGCTGCCGAGCAGCGCGACTACGCCCCCGTCCGGTGAGCTCACCATCTGGGACCGCACCGGCGACCTGTTCAAGGTCTTCGACAAGGCGATCGCGAGCTTCACCGCGAAGTACCCGCAGGTGAAGGTCAACCACGTCGCCGTCGACATCAACGCCAAGCTCCCGGCCACGCTGATCAGCGGCGCCGGCGTGCCCGACGGCGCGTTCTACGACGACGCGCTGCTGACCGGGGTCGCGCCGCACCTGCACGACCTCAGTCAGCTGATCGAGCAGTACAAGGCGGACATCGCGCCGTACAAGCTCGGGGTGGTGACCGTCGACGGCAAGGTCGTCGCGGTGCCGTGGGACCTCGACCCCGGCCTGCTGTTCTACCGCGAGGACATCGTCACCCAGGCGGGTGTCGATCCGGCGAGCCTGACGACGTACGACGCACTGCTCGGCGCGGCCAAGTCGGTCCGGGAGAAGTTCCCGAAGGCGAAGCCGATCCACCTGGAGAACGACCAGTTCCTGGCCCAGCTGTGGATCGACATGTTCGCCAACCAGCAGGGCGGCGCGATGGTCGACGCGGCGGGCAAGCTCACGATCGACTCCGATCCGTACCGAAACGCGCTGACCTGGCTCGACCAGGTGCGGGCCGACGGGCTGGGGACGCTGGCGAAGTACACCCAGCCGACCGACCTGCAGACCCAGGACAACGGGACGCAGGTGTTCGTGCCGTGGGCGCAGTGGTTCGTGTTCGCGCCGCAGCAGTTGCTCAAGGCAAGCAAGGGCAAGTGGCGGGCGACCGCGCTGCCGGCCTGGCAGGAGGGTGGCGCCCGGTCCGGGGTGATGGGCGGTTCGTCGTTCGTCATCCCGGCGAAGTCGAAGAACCCGGAGCTGGCCTGGCGGCTGTACGAGCACCTGGTGTTCAGCAAGGAGGGGTACACCGCGGTCTACGGGCCGAACGACGTGTACCCGGGTGGCCTGAACACGTCGATCCCGTCGTACCTGCCGGCGCTCGACCCGAACGCGCCGCTGTTCAAGCCGATCGACGCGCTCGGCGGGCAGGACCTGTGGAAGGTCGCGGTCGAGGCGGGCAGGCAGGTCCCGGGTGGGTACTCGATCCCGACCTGGTGGGGCAAGGCGGTCGACTACTTCGGCGTCAACGTGCAGAAGTTGCTCGCCGGGCAGATGAGTCCGGACGAGGTGCTGAAGACCTCGGCCACCCAGATCCAGAAGAACCTGATGGGGCCCAGTTGATGGTGACCGTCACCGAGGCGGCCCAGACTCGGCGGGAGGCGCATCCGGTACGACACCGCCGCCGGGTCAAGGCTGCGCCGTACCTGTTCGTCGCGCCGTTCGTGCTGGTGTTCGCGGCGTTCAGCGCGTATCCGATCTTCTTCGCGCTGCAGTTGAGCTTCACCAACTGGCACGGGGCCGGGGTGCTGGAGTTCATCGGGCTGGCGAACTACCGGTTCCTGCTGGCCAGTCCGGACTTCTGGCAGTCGATGGCCGTGTCCGGTGGGCTTTGGCTGCTCGTTGTACCGGCGCAGGTGCTGATCGCGCTGACGATCGCGGTGGCGTTGCGCAAGGCAAGGTTTCGGGCGTTGTTCAGTGCGGCGCTGATCGCGCCGTTCGTCACGCCGCTGGTGGCGATGGCGCAGGTCTGGATCATCTTGTTCGACCAGGACTTCGGAGCGGTCAACCACGGCCTGACCTCGCTCGGCCTGCCGGCGGTCGGCTGGCTGACAACGTCGATCTGGGCCAAGGTGACCGTCGCGCTCCTGGTCTTGTGGCGGACCACCGGGTACGCCGTCATCTTGTTGATGGCGGGATTGTCGACAATCCCCTCGGACGTCTACGAGGCCGCCCGGATCGACGGCGCGAACGCGTGGCACCAGTTCTGGTCGATCACGGTCCCGCTGGTTACCCGCACGTTGAGCTTCGTCGTCGTGATCGGGACGCTGACCGTGTTCCAGCTCTTCGCCGAGCCGTACGTCGTCACCGGCGGCGGACCGTTCAACGGGACCCGCACCGCCGGACTCTACCTGTACAAGCACATCACCAACTCCGACCTCGGTCTCGGCGCGGCGAACTCGATGCTGCTCGTGGTGATGGTGCTCGCGCTGTCGCTCGCCTCGATCCGGCTGCTGCGTTCCCGGGAGGACGGATGAAGCTCTCTGCTGTCGGTCGCTACGGGTTGCTCACCATCGCCGCTGTCATCAGCCTGGCGCCGTTGCTGTGGATGATGGCTTCGTCGCTGAAGCCCGGTGGCGACATCATCGCGCGGCCGTTCAGCTTCGACCTGGGGCAGCTCACGCTGGGCAACTTCCGGGCGATGCTGGACACGATCCCGATCGAGACCGGGTTCCGGAACACCGCGATCGTCGTACTCGTCAAGGGCGCGTTGACGATGGTGTTCTGCCCGATGGCCGGGTTCGCCTTCGCGAAGTACGACTTCCCCGGCAAGCGGCTGCTGTTCGGCACGGTGCTGACCACGTTGATGCTGCCGACGCTCGTGCTGCTCATCCCGCTGCTGCTGGAGATGAGTCAGCTCGGTTGGGTCAGCACGTTCCAGGCGCTGATCCTGCCGGGGGCGATCGACGCGTTCGGGGTGTTCTGGATGCGGCAGGTGATCATGTCGATCCCGGACGAGCTGCTCGACGCCGCCCGGGTGGACGGCGCCGGCGAGCTGCGGATCTTCGCGAGCATCGTGGTCCCGGTGATCCGGCCGGGGCTGGCGGCGCTCGGCGTGCTGACCTTCATCAACATCTACAACGACTTCGTCTGGCCGGTCGTGGCGGTGAACGACGAGCAGCACCAGACCCTCCAGGTGATGCTGTCCGCGCTGGCGCAGAACATCCGCTCCGGCCAGCTCGGCGCCGACTGGACCAGTGTCTGGGGTCAGCTGCTGGCCGCCAGCACGATCGCCGCGATCCCCGTCCTCATCGTCTTCATCGCCCTGCAACGCCACCTCATCAAAGGCGTCATGGCCGGAAGCCTCAAAGGCTGACTGGAGAACCCTGTGAACACACCACGCCCCGACTACCCCCGCCCACACTTCGACCGCTCGACCCAGTGGCTGAACCTCAACGGCGAGTGGGACTTCGCACCCGACCCAGCCGGCACCGTGCAGCCGGATGACGAGTTCCCGGCAACCATCGTCGTCCCGTTCCCCTGGGAGCATCCTGCGTCGGGTGTGGTCGCGCATTGGTTGCCTGTCGCCTGGTATCGGCGGCGGATCGAGCGGCCTGCGGAGTGGGCCGGGCAGCGGACCATCCTGCACTTCGGTGCCGTGCACCATCACGCCACCGTGTGGGTCAACGGTCAGCCGGCAGTCGAGCATGAGGGTGGGTATCTGCCGTTCGAGGCCGACATCACCGACCTGCTGGACGACGGGACCGGCACGCTGGTGGTGCGCGTGGACGCGCCGCTGGACAAGCGGTTCATCCCGCACGGGAAGCAGCGGAGCATGCCGGCCGACGACTACGACGGCTGTGCGTTCTCCCCGTCCAGCGGGATCTGGCAGGCCGTGTGGCTCGAGCCGCGACCGGCGGAGTACATCTCCCAGCTCACCCTCCGCCCGACCCCGGAGCTCGACGGCATCGAGGTGACCGTGACCGGCCCGTCGCCGGTCCGGATCGAGATCCCCGGCGTCGCCGTCCACGAGTTCGACGACCTGACCGGCCCGGTCACCCTGCCGATCTCCGAGCCGCGGTTGTGGAGCCCTGAAGATCCCCACCTGTACGACGTCGTCGTCACCGCCGGCGAGGACACGGTCCGCGGCTACACAGGGTTGCGGCGGATCGAGTGGCAAGGCAACAACCTGCTGCTGAACGGCGTGCCGACGTACGTCCGTGGCGTGCTGGATCAGGGCTTCTGGCCCACCGGCGGTCACACCGCGCCGACCGACGACGCGCTCAAGCGGGACCTCGAGCTGGCGCGGGAGGCCGGGTTCAACCTGGTCCGGAAGCACTTGAAGCTCGAGGATCCGCGCTGGCTGTACTGGGCTGACAAGGTCGGCATGCTGGTCTGGGCCGAGCCGCCGTCGACCGGCCGCTTCACGCCGGAAGCCGTTGCTGCTTTCGAAGCGGTCACCGCCGGGATGGTCGAGCGCGACGGCAACCACCCGAGCATCGTGATCTGGGGTGCGTACAACGAGGAGTGGGGACTCGACTGGGACGTCCCCGGTGATCCAGCGAAACAGGACGCCGTACGGCGGGTCTACCGGATCATCCGGGACGCGGACCCGAGTCGTCCGATTGTCGACAACTCCGGGTGGGCGCATGTCGAGACCGATCTCGTGGACTGGCACTACTACGACGAGAACATCGGGTCCTGGGCGGCGGTCGTGGACCGGCTGGTCAACACCGCGGACGGGAGCTTCCCGGTCCGGCTCGGCCCGGACTTCGTGGCCACCAAGACGATCGCGGCGCCCGGGTTCGACCCGTCGGACCGGATCCAGCTGAACGGCGAGTACGGCGGTGGGTCGACCAGTGTGGAGCGTGGTTGGCACCTGCGCTGGCAGACCCAGGAACTCCGCCGGCACGCCCGCAACGCCGGCTACATCTTCACCGAGCTCTACGACATCGAGCACGAAACGGTAGGCATCTACACCTACGACCGCCGCCCCAAGGACCTAGGCGGCACAGTTCCCGCCGACGTCCACGCCGAAACCACCCTGATCGTCGACGTGACCCCCGAGGCTCCTGGACGGGACCTGGTCAGTGCCGGCGAGGTGACGGTGCCGGTTCGGGTTTCGCATCACGGGCGGGATCCGTTGGTGGGGTCGTTGCAGTGGGCAACTGGGTCCGCGCCGGTCGACGCGAAGCCGTTCGTCGTGACGGACCCGACCGATGTCGTGGCGACTCCAGGACGGCTCCAGTTCTGGGTCACCGACGCGTCCGGCGCCGTCGTCGCGCGCACCTTCGTAGACATCGTCCTGCACTGATCTCGGGAATCCGCCCCTATCCGAGGAGGTCTCATGTCCGTTCGCAGGTTGCTGGTCGCCTTGGCTGTGGTCGCCGCCGCCCTGGTGACCACCCCGGCGGCCGCCGCGCCGCCGGGGAACGTGCTCTACAGTCCCAACCTCTCCACCTATCCGAACGCCGACGCCAGCTACCCGCGGGCGATCCGGCTCGACCACGACGGGAGCGCCGGCCGGACCGTCCTGGCGACGTTTGCCCGCCGCAACGAATCCGGCCCCAGCGCCTTCCCGGTCTTCCGCAGTACCGACGGCGGCGCAACGTTCGGCGCCAACCCGATCAGCACGATCACTTCCAACACGGCCGGCTGGGATCTCGGCGCTCCGGTGATCTACGAGGTGCCGCGGACCGCGAACGGGCTCAACCAAGGTGACCTGCTCGCCGCCGGTACGGCGTGGGACGAAGGCAACTTCACCGCGCAGAAGGTCGAGGTGTTCAAGAGCACCGACCACGGCGCGACCTGGCAGTACCTGTCGATCTGCACCCAGACCAGCGGCCAGCCGAACACGATCGGCCACGGCATCTGGGAGCCCTGGTTCCTGCTGGCGCCGAACAACACCCTCGCCTGCTTCATCTCCGACGAACGCCCGGCCGGGTCGCCGACCAACAACCAGATCATCGGCCACTACACCTCGACCAACGGCGGCGTGAGCTGGAGCGGCAGCATCACCACGGACATCGCGTTCCCGGCCGACAGCCTCGCCCGCCCGGGGATGTCGATCATCACCGCGCTGCCGAACGGGCAGTTCATGATGACCTACGAGATGTGCCGGGACGCGACGAACGCGGACCACGCCTGCGAGGTCTACATCAAGACCAGCCCGGACGGCCTCAACTGGGCGCCGACGAACAACCCCGGCACGCTGGTCCAGACGAGTGACGGCCGCCAGTTGCTGCACACGCCGTACCTCGCCTGGGTGCCAGGCGGCGGACCGAACGGCACGCTGCTGCTGTCCGGGCAGCGCGTCGTCACCGGACCGACCGGCAACAAGGCGGTGATGGCGGAGTCGGGCTCGGTCCTCTTCGCGAACACCTCGCTCGGCAGCGGCAGCTGGACCGAGCTCGAAGCACCGGTCAACGTCAACCCGACCGGCGGCTACGCGGCCGGCGTCCCGGCCTGCCCTGGGTACAGCTCGCCGATCGTCCCGTCGGCGAACGGTACGTCGTTCCTCTACCTAGCGGCGACGTGGTTGGGCACGGGCAACCAGTGCCAGGTGCGGTTCGGGACCGGTGTCGTCGGTGGACCGACCGGAGCGATCACCGGCCCGGCCGCGGCCGGGAAGTGCCTTGACGTGGACACCAACACCGCGGTCAACGGACGAGCCGTGCAGCTGTGGACGTGTGGCGCCGTACCGGGTCAGCAGTGGACGATGATGGCCGACGGCACCATTCGCGCCTTCGGCAAGTGCCTGGACATCGTCGGCAACGGTACGGCGAACCTGACCAAGGTCCAGCTGTGGGACTGCGGAACGGCCGGCGGCCAGATCTGGCAGCCGCAACCGAACGGCTCGCTGCTGAATCCGCAGTCAGGTAGATGCCTGGACGCACCCAACGGCGCCACGGCAGACGGCACCGACCTGCAGATCTACGACTGCAACGGTCTCGACCCGCAGAAGTGGAAGGTGCCGGTGTAGAAGGGCGAGCGGCCGCGGGCGAACCCGCGGCCGCTCGGCGTCTCTGCTCGGGAAACCGCTACTGGATGTCGTCGTCCTGCCCGTCGAGACCGTCCAGCCGGTCCTTGGCGAGGTCGGTGCCCTGGTCGATCTTGTCGCCGTGCTCGCCACCGGTCTTCTCGTCGGCGAACTCGCCGGCCTTGTCGACGCCCTCGCTCACCTTGTCACCGTGCTCGTCGACGGCATCCGTCGCCTTGTCCTTCAGGTTGTCGAACATACCCATCGTGTTTCCCCGTTCTGTCGATGGTTGCCTTGGGCTACCTGTCCGTCTGTACCCCATCGAACCGATCCCACACAAGGCTTCCGCCGGGGTGTTGGCCCCCCGTTCACCGGAGAACGCTTGCCAACTCGTCAGTCGGCGAAAGGATTCCGGCCCGCGGCCAGGGCGGGAAGGATCGTGGAGTTCAACCGGCTGTACAGGTGCCGCTGGAGCATGGGACCGAAGGTGATGCGGGCAGCGCCCAGGGCGGCCAGGTCGGCGAGGGAGTTGTTGCCGGTGCCGTAGCTGATGTTGACCGGGCCGGGGATCTCCTTCGTGAGGGTGCGGATGGTTTCGGGGTCGTCGGTGGCGATCGGGTAGACGCAGTCGGCGCCGGCTGCGAGGTAGCGGACGGCCCGGTCGATCGCGGCACGCGGCCGGTCCTCGGGCGCGCCGGCGCCGCGGATGAAGACGTCGACCCGGGCGTTGATCACCAGGTCTGGTCCGGCGGCGGCACGGACCTCGGCGAGGAAGGCGGCCTGCTCGTCGGCGTCGACCAGTTCACCCGTCGCGGGATCGGAGTCCTCCAGGTTGAGGCCGACGGCGCCGGTGCCGGCGAACCGCTCGGCGAGCTCGGCCGGCCGGAGCCGGTAGCCGCGTTCGAAGTCGACGGTGACGGGGACGGAGACCGCTCGCGCGATCCGTGCGGCCGCGGCCAGGACGTCGTCGACGGGGGCCGCTTCGCCGTCGTCGTACCCGAGGATCGTCGCGGTGGCGAAGCTGCTGGTCGCGACGGCCGGGAAGCCGGCGTCCTCGACGGCCCGGGCCGAGGCCGCGTCCCAGGCGTTGGGGATGACGACGGGGGTGCCGGGGACGTGCAGAGCGCGCAGGGTGTCAGCCGGGGTCATGGTTCCTCCTTGGACGACCGGCCGATCGGGAGACCGAAGGCCGGGAAGATGGCGGGGGTGTGGAAGGCCGTCACGGCGGCGATTCCGCCGGCGGTCAGGGTCAGGACTTTGATCGAGTGCGCGTGGTACAGGCCGTCACTGCCCCGGTTGTAGAGCGCGAAGGCGGGCTGGCCGTTGGCGGAGGTCTCGACGAGGAACCCGCGGCCGGGATCGAGCTTCGCGTCCAGCAGCCGCAGTACGTCGGTCCGCCCGCGGAACCAGGACGGAACGGGCGGCATCTCCCACCGGGTGTCCGCGGTCAGCAGCCCTTCGAGCGCGACCAGGTCCTTGCGCTCGAAGGCGGCGGCGAAGTCGTCGAGCAGCGCCCGCCGGACCGGCTCGGCCGGTTCGCTGAGCTCGTCTTCGGCCGGGTGAACCCTGGCCAGTTCGGCCCGGGCCCGCTGCAGTGCGCTGTTGACCGCCGCCGTGGTGGTCTCCAGCATCACCGCTACCTCGGCCGCCGGCCAGTTGAGCACCTCGCGCAGGATGAGTACGGCGCGTTGCCGCGGTGCGAGGTGTTGTAGAGCGGCGACCATCGCCAAGCGGAGGCTTTGCCGCTTCCCGACCACGGCGGCCGGGTCCGCGTTGAGTATCCGGTCCGGGAAGGGCTCCAGCCAGGTCACCTCGAGGGCGTCCGGTTGCAGGTTGTCCGGGTCGTGGCTGGGTGCGCCGATGGCGGATGGGACGACGCGACGGCTGCTGTGCTGCAGCGAGTTGAGGCACACGTTGGTGGCGATCCGGTAGAGCCAGGTCTGCACCGACGAGCGCCCTTCGAACCGTGACTGCCCGCGCCAGGCGCGCAGATAGGTCTCCTGCACCGCATCCTCGGCGTCGTGCAGCGAACCGAGCATGCGGTAGCAGTGTGTGACCAGGCCTGCCCGGTGTACGGCGAACTCGTCCTCGAGGTCCATGCCACCTCCCTCCACCTGTATAGACCGCGCCCACCGACAGAACTCATCGGTGCGATCACCAGAGGGAGACGAGGACCTTGCCGGAGGCGTCGGAGTTCTTGGCGACGGTGAAGGCTTCGACGGCCTGGGGAGCCGCGAACTCGTGGGTGACGACCTGCTCGAGGTGGGGGTTGGCGTCGAGGAGGTCGATGGCCTGGTCGATCTCGTCGTTGAAGCGCATGGTGCCGCGTAGCTGGAGCTCCCGGGAGACCAGGGGCGACAGGTTCACCGGACGGGCCTCGTTGAGCGGGATGCCCACGAGTACGACGATGCCGGCGCGCCGGGCGGCGTCGAGGGCACCTGTGATGGCGACCGGGATACCCGTGCACTCCAGTACGACGTCGAAGTGTCCGGACGGGACGTCCTGCGTGCCGATCTGGATGGTGTCGTGGACGCCGAGGTCGCGGGCGCGCTGCAGCGGACCCGGGAGGACGTCGGTCGTGACTACTTCGGCGGCGCCGAGGGCCAGTGCGGCCGCGGCGGTCAGCAGGCCGATCGCGCCGGAGCCGGAGACCAGCACGCGCTTGTCCTTGACGCCGCCGGCGATGGTGATGCCGTGCAAGCCGACGGCGAGCGGTTCGGCCAGGGCGGCGCGGCGTAGCGGCAGGGTGGCGGGCAGGACCCGGAGCATGCTCCTGCCCACCACCAGGAACTCGCTCATCCCGCCCTGGGTGTGCGGCCAGGTGGACGCGCTGCCGAGGTAGGAGCCGTTCGGCCACAGGTGCGGGCGGTCCTCGATCCCCGGCTCGGACGTGCCGAACGTGGCGGGGTGGATGGTGACCGGTGTCCCGGGCGCGAGCTCACCCGACGGGTCGAGGTCGACCGTGCCGGAGAGCTCGTGCCCGGGGACGAGGGGTTCGCGGACGACGTACTCGCCGTTCGCGCCCTCGTTGTAGTAGTGCAGGTCGGAGCCGCAGATCCCGCCGTACGCCATCCGGAGGCGCACCTGCCCGGGCTGCGGTTCCGGGGTCGGCAGCTCGGTCTCGACGAGGTCGAGCTTGCCCTGGATGACGATGGCCTTCATGGCGCTCCTCCGACTTCGGGTTGCTCAGGCGGCGGTTGGGGCCAGTGTGCGATCGGTGGCGTTCTCGGGTGCGAGCAGGTCCCGGTCCCTGGTCTCCGGCGCCAGCAGGCCGGCGGCGAACGTGACCGCCATCGCCACCGTCATGTAGATCGCGACCGGCACCCACGAGTCGAAGGCGCCGAGCAGCGCGACCGCGATCAGCGGTGCGAAACCACCGCCGAGGACGGCGGCGAACTCGCGGCCCAGGGTGACCCCGGCGTACCGGTACCGGCTGCCGAACATCTCCGGGAAGTAGCTCATCGTGACTGCCACTCCGCCCTGGCAGGCGAAGATGAAGCCGACGATCATGGCGCCGTAGATGAGCGTGAGATTTCCGGTGCTCAGGGCAAGGAACGTCGGGAACGGCAGCACCAGCAGCAGTCCGGCGATCCCGAGGAACACGGTCCGGCGGCCGAACAGGTCCGACAGGTACCCGAGCACGATCGCCCCGAGGCCGCCGAAGATCGCACCGACCAGCAGGATCTCCGGCACGGTCTGTGCGTCGATCTTCACCTCACCCTTGAGGTACGACGCCATGAACACCTGGTAGGTGTACGACTGCACGCTCAGCCCGACCGTCATCAACGTGACCAGCGCGACCGCCTTCTTGCCGTTGCGGAACACCTCGCGCACCGGAGCCGCGGCGGCTGCGCGCTCGGCCTTGATCTCGGTGAACACCGGCGTCTCCTTCAGCTTCCGCCGCAGGATGTACGCCGCCACGGTGACGAACGCACTGCTCAGGAAGACCAGCCGCCAGCCCCACGCCATCAGTTGCTCCTCGGGCAGCAGCTGCACGAGTGCCCACGCACCGGCGCCGAGCGCCGTACCCGCGGCGGCGCCGGTCATGATCAGCGCTGCCAGCCGGCCACGGCGACCGACGGCTGCCGTCTCGGTCAGCAGGGTCGCGCCACCGGACTGCTCGGCGCCCGCGCCGAAGCCCTGCAGGAAGCGGCTGAGCACCAGCAGGATCGGCGCCCAGACCCCGACGCTCTCGTACGTCGGCAGGACGCCGATTGCCATCGTCGACACGCCCATCAGGGTCAAGGTGGCCACCAGGATCCACTTGCGCCCGAGGCGATCGCCGTACCGCGAGAAGAAGAAGCCGCCGAGCGGGCGGGCGCAGAAGCCCACTGCGTAGGCGCTGAAGCTGGCCAGCAGACCGGCGGTCGCGGAGACGTTCGGGAAGAACAGGCTGCTGAAGACGAGCGCCGAGGCGGTGCCGTAGATGACGAAGTCGTACTGCTCGAGGGCGGTGCCGATCAGGCCGGCGAGCGCGGCCCGGCGGACCTCCTGGCGGGGTGGTTCCTTGGTGACCGTTGTTGTCGAGGTTGCTTCCATGGCGGATCCTCTGGGGACGTCAGGCCGCGGGCGATGCCTGCGGCTGGTGAGGGGTGCGGGAGCGTGCGGCCTCGCGGGCCGCGGCTCGGACGCCGTCGGTGCGGATGACGGCGACGTACTCGGCGATGCGCCGGACGAATTCGTTGCTCTGAGCAAGCTCAGCGGGGAAGAAGCGCGTGGTGGCTTCCTGGGCGAGGGTCTCTGGACTGCCGGCGACGAGGCGGTCGCGGGCGGGGTCGACCATGGCGCGCGCGTGCGGTCCTGGGTCGAAGCCGTTCGGTGGCGCGATGCAGCACAGCCAAGCCGCGATGGTCAGCGCCAGGTGTTCGGGCATGATGCCCTTGGCAAGGAGTCGCAGGGCGGGCGCGGGTACGCGTTGCGGGAGCTTGACGGATCCGTCGGTGCCGACCTGCTGCGTACGGTGACCGAGGGCGTCGTTCGACCACCTTTGGAACAGTGAGTCGACGTACGCCTCGACGTCGAAGCCGTCGGGCAGGTCGATGCTCGGCAAATACTCGTCCTCGAGTACGGCGCGGGCCGCCGACTCGATGAAGTCCTGGGCGCGCGCCTCGGGGATGGTCGCGCGGCCGTCGAGAGCGCCGAGGTACGCGATCAGCGAGTGGGTGCCGTTGAGCAGCCGCAGCTTGATCAGCTCGTACTCCTCGACGTCGTCGGAGAACACCGCACCGGCCCGCTCCCACGCCGGCCGCCCGGCGGCGAACCGGTCCTCCATCACCCACATCGTGAACGGCTCGGCCGGAACCGTGATGGGATCCTGCACGCCGAGCAGCCGGTACGCCGACGCGCGGTAGGCGTCTGTGGTCGCGGGAACGATCCGGTCGACCATCGAGTTCGGGAAGGTCACGTTGGCGGCGACCCAGTCCGCGGCGTTGCTGTTCGCGGCCTTTAGGAACTCGAGGATCAGGCTGCGGGTCTGGGCGCCGTTCGACTGCATGTTGTCGCAGTTGAGGACGGTGATCGGGCGGCCGTGCGTGGCGGCACGGACTTCGAGCGCACGGGCGAGCTGCCCGATGACGGTCATGGGTGCGGGACTGTTGAGGTCGGCAACGATGCCGGGGTGGTCGAGGGCGAGCCGATGGGTGCTCGGGTCCATGCAGTAGCCGTGTTCGGTCACGGTCATCGACACGATCCGGGTGTCCTCGGCCGCGATCGCGGCGACCACGGCAGCGGGGTCGCGGGCGGCGACGATCGCGCCGGTGTGCACGCCGGGCACGCTGATCGCGGAACCCGCGGGCGACAACTCCAGCACGGAGTAGAGGCCGTCCTGGGCGTTGAGCGCATCGGCGACGGTGGCCGAGCGGCTGGCGACGCCGAGGATGCCCCAGTCGCCGGCTTGTGCGGTGTAGACCGCCTGGTGCGCGCGGTGGAAGTTGCCGAGCCCGAGGTGGACGATGCCTGCGGTGGACGGCCGGTGGTCGTGGGTGAGCAGCTGCCGGGGGACGGACCCGCGGCTCAGAGTCGGAGACAAATCGATCACCAGTCGGTCATCGCGCCGTCGAGGGTGCGCGCGACGGGCAGGTAGGCGGGCTCGTACGGGAACTTCGCGGCCAGTGCTTCGTCGACCTCGACACCGAGACCCGGCGCTTCACCCGGGTGCAGGTAGCCGTCGGCGAACGACCACGAGTGCGGGAACACCTCGTGTGCCAGCGGGTCGTAGCCCATGTACTCCTGGATGCCGAAGTTGTGCGTCGACAGTCCGAGGTGGACGCTGGCCCCGAAGGACACCGGCGAGACATCCGAGGGCCCGTGCGGCGCGGCCCGGACCTGGTAGACGTCGGCCAGCGCGAAGATCTTGCGCAGGTGGCTGATTCCGCCTGCGTGGGCGACCGCGACGCGGATGAAGTCGATCAACTGCTCGGTGATCAGGTCCTTGCAGTCGTAGATGGTGTTGAACACCTCACCGATCGCCAGCGGTGTCGTCGTGTGCTGACGGACGAGACGCAGGGCCTCCTGGTTCTCCGCCGGTGTGACGTCCTCGAGCCAGAACAGGTCCGCCGGCTCGAGCTCCTTTCCGAGTCGTGCCGCCTGCTGCGGGGTGAGCCGGTGGTGCGCGTCGTGCAGCAAGGCCAGGTCCGAGCCGACGTGCTCGCGGACTGCGGTCAGCACGGACGGCGCGTGCCGCAGGTAAGCGTCGGTGTTCCACGACTCCACGACCGGAGCGGCGCCGCGGGTCGCGGGCTCATAGCCGTGGGCGTCGCGATGCACGCCGTACACGGTCTCCAGTCCTGGTACGCCGGACTGCGCTCGGACGGCGCGGAATCCCTCCTCGCGCCGGGCGTCGACGGCGTCGAGCAAGGCGGGAAGCTCCCAAGCCGAGGCGTGGGTGTAGGCGAGCACGCGGTCGCGGACGGCGCCGCCGAGCAGCTGGTACACCGGCAGGCCGGCGGTCTTGCCCTTGATGTCCCACAGGGCGAGGTCGACGGCGCTGATGGCGGCCATCGTGATCGGGCCGCGGCGCCAGTACGCCCCGCGGTACAGGAACTGCCAGGTGTCCTCGATCCGCGCCGGATCGATCCCGGCCAGCAGCGGGTTCACGTGGTCGCGCAGGTACGACGCGACGGCGAGCTCGCGGCCGTTGACGGTGGCGTCTCCGTACCCGACGAGGCCGTCGGCGGTCCGGAGCTTGAGCGTGACGTAGTTGCGGCCGGGGCTGGTGACGATGACCTCGGCGGCGACGATGCGATCGGTCATAAGGGTGCTTTCAGAGTCGGACGACGTTGCGCAGCTCGTTGCCCGCGGCAAGAGCTGTGATGTTGGCCGCGATGTCCTGGACGCGGCCGAGGAAGGTCTGCCGGGTGATCCCGGACACGTGCGGAGTCAGCAGGACGTTGTCGAGCTCGCCGAACGGCGCGTCGGCAGGCTTACCCACGCCGTCGGGGCCGGGGTACGAGTACCAGACGTCCAGGGCGGCGCCGCGGATGGTCCGGTCGCGCAAGGCGTCGTACAGGGCCTGCTCCTGGACGAGCGGTCCGCGGGCAACGTTCACGAGGACGCCGTCGCGCCCGAGCCGTTTGAGTTCGGCAGCGCCGATGAGGCCGTGGGTGGCGTCGGTCAACGGTGCGGAGACGACAAGTACGTCGGACTCGTCCAGCAGACGCGGGAGTTGCGCGGTGTCGCCGGCCCAGTTGAGGCCCTCGGCGTCGGCTCGGCCGGACCCGGTGACCGCTTGGCCTTGGGGCACCGAAGGCTTGCAGCACTCGCCAGGCGGCGCGGCCGATGTGGCCGAGGCCGACGAAGCCGATCGAGGCGCTGGCCAGCGTGTGCGGTTGGGGCAGCGTGGCGTCGTACACCGGGGAGAGCCAGCGTCCTTCGCGGAGTGCCGCGTCGGCTTGGGGGAGGCCGCGGCGGAGCGCGATCGTCGCCCAGACGATGTACTCGGCGATCGCGTCCTCGTGGTGGTAGGTGTTCGCGAGCGTCCTGCCGTCGATGGCTTGCCGGTCGACGCGGTCGGTGCCGGCGCCGGCGACCTGCACGAGCCGGAGGCCGGGCGCTGCGTCGGCCATCTCCTTGCTGAACGCCGGTCCGACCAAGACATCGGCGTCGGGGAGCGCGTCGAGGACCGTGTCCGGGGTGGCCCAGACGGTTTCGGTGCCGGGTGGCAGCAGGGCCTCGAGGTCGGCGCGCAGGGGGAGCAGGTTGGGGTCGGTGACGACGACTCTCATGCGTTGCTCCGTCCGCGCGCCGGTGTCCAGCCGGAGACCGGCCCGGTGCTCTGCCGTACGACGAGTTGCGTCGGGAGCGTGACCGTGCGCGGAACCGACGGCGCCTGGGTCGGCTCTGCGCTGAGCTGCTGGTGGAGCATGTCGACGCTCATCACGCCGGCGCGCGACATCGGGACCTGGATGCTGGTCAACGTCGGCCGGCCGACCTCCGCGAGCGGGGTGTCGTCGATGCCGATCACGCTGAGGTCGCCGGGCACCTCGACGCCGAGGTTCGCGGCGCCGGTGATGATGCCGAGTGCCATCAGGTCGTTGTGTGCGATCACGGCGGTGGCACCGGAGGCGACGACGCTCGCCGCCGCGGCTTGGCCGCCGGCCACCGTCTCCGCCTGCCAGCCGATCAGTTCGAGCTCGATGTCAGCCTCGTCCGCGAGGTGCTGGAGCGCGCCGACCCGGTTCTGGTTCGACCAGGACAGCGGCGAGCCCTGTGCATAGGCGACGTGGTCATGGCCGAGCACGCGCAGGTACTCGAGCGCCTGCCGCAGGCCGTCGGCCGCGTCCGGGACCACGCTGTTGGTCTCGTCCGAGGTGCGGTTGACCAGGACGAGCGGCGTGTCACCGCACAGCTCGACGATGTCGTGGGCGGGCAGGCGGGGCGAGCAGACGATGAACCCGTCGACCCGCTCGTGCAGCTCGCCGAGGATCTCCCGCTCCCGGTCCGGGCTGCCGTCGGTGTCGGTCAGCACGATCGTCTGCCGCCGGTTCCACCCGTGCGCCTGGGCCGCCTTCACGAAACCGGCGAACACCGGGTTGCCGATGTCCGGCACGATCACCGCGACCGTGGCCGAGCGGGTCGGCAGGCTCGCGGACCGCGACCGGCGGCCGGCCGAGGCGACGTACCCGATCTCCTCCGCGGCGGTGATGATCCGGCGCAGGGTGTCCCGGCCGATCCGGTCCGGGTCGCTGAACGCCCGGGACGCGGTCGACAACGAGACGCCGGCACGCTGCGCGACGTCGGTCAGGGTTGGGTTCACGGATCGGCTCCCGGGTGGTCTCCAAGGTTTCCGCAACTTTGCGGCAAGTTGCGCAAACATGTCAAGACCTTGGCTCAGGACCGCGCTTGGTCGGAACCCAGTCCGCCTGCTGTCCAGTATCTGACAAGAGTGTCGAAGTATTGACGCCTGCGTAAGCAGCTGTCTAGTTTGGTGTCCTCACAGGAAGCGAGGACGCCATGGCTTATGTCATCGGAGTGGACGTCGGCGGGACGTTCACGGACGCGGTGCTGGACGACGACGCGGGCACGATCGTCGCGGCGAAGGCGCCGTCGACGCCCGTGGACTACTCCCAGGGCGTGATGGACGCGCTCGCCGGCCTGGCCGAGCAGCTCGGCGAGCCGGTCGGGCGGATGCTCGCCGGCACGCACCACATCGCGCACGGCACCACCTCGTCACTGAACGCGCTGGTGACGGGCAACGTGCCGCCGGTCGGCTTCCTGACCACGGTCGGGCACCGCGACTCGATCTTCATCATGAACGTCGAGGGCCGGTACCTCGGTTCGTCGCCGGACGAGCTGCAGAACGTGCTCGGCCAAGGGAAGAACCACGGCCTGATCCCCAAGCGGCACGCGCTGGAGGTGGTCGAGCGGATCGACCGGGACGGCCAGGTCGTGGTACCGCTCGACGAGGACTCGGTGCGGACCGCGGTGGCCGGTCTGCTCGCCGAAGGGATCCGCTCGATCGCGGTGTCGCTGCTGTGGTCGTTCAAGAACCCCGTGCACGAGCGGCGGATCCGGGAGCTGATCCACGAGGCCGATCCGGACGTGTTCGTCGCGCTGTCCTCGGAGGTCAGTCCGCGGATCCGTGAGTTCGCCCGGAACGCGACGACGATCATGAGCTCGCAGATCGGGCCTGGTCTGCGCGACTACCTGGGCGTGCTCGAAGGCCGGCTCCGCGCGCAGGGGCTGGCCGGCCCGCTGCTGGTGATGCAGAGCAACGGTGGCGCGATCGCCGCGAGTGCGGCACCCTCCGCGGCGATCAGCACGGTCGGCTCGGTGCTCACCGGTGGCGTCGTCGGCGCCGTCTCCCTCGGCCGACAACTGTCCCACCGCAACATCATCACCACGGACGTCGGCGGTACGACGTTCCTCGTCGGCCTGATCGTGGACGGCGAACCGGTCCGGGCCAGCACCACGATCATCAACCACCACCCGGTCAACGTGCCGACGCTCGAGGTGCATGCGATCGGCTCCGGCGGCGGCGCGATCGCGTGGATCGATGCCGGAGGCAACCTCCAGGTCGGACCGCGCAGTGCGCAGTCCGTCCCAGGCCCGGCCTGCTACGACACCGGCGGCACCGAACCCACCAACACCGACGCCAACCTGGTGCTCGGCATCCTCCCGGAGTCCGGGCTGCTCGGTGGCCGCAAGGCGCTCAACGTGGAGGCGGCCCAGCGGGCGATCCGGGACCGGATCGCCGGTCCGCTGGGCCTCAGCGTCGAGGATGCCGCGGCCGCGATCTGGGCGATCCAGAACGCCCAGACCGGTGACCTGCTGCGCAAGACGGTGGTCGAGGCCGGCCACGATCCGCGGTCGTTCGTGCTCTACGCGTTCGGCGGCGCGGGTCCGGCGTACTGTGCGTCGTACGCCGCCGAGGTCGGTGTCCGTGAGGTCGTCGTACCGCTCGGTCCGGTCGCGTCGGCGTTCTCTGCCTACGGTCTGGCGTCCTCGGACGTCGTGCTGGCCGCTGAGCTGTCCGATCCCGGTCCGATGCCGTTCGATCCGGTGCGGGCGCAGGAGAACTTCGCCTTACTCGAGGAGCAGGTCCGGTCCGCACTGGACCGTCAAGGCCTGAGCTTCGAGCGGATCGAGTGCGTCCGGTCGCTGGACCTGCGCTACACCGCACAGCTGGCCGAGGTCTCGGTCGAGGTTCCGAACGGAGTGCTCGACGCGACCACGGTGGCCGACACGGTCGCGGCCTTCGAGAAGCGGTACGCCGAGTTGTACGGCGAGGGCACCGGCTTCAGCGCGGCCGGGATCCAGGCGATCACCTTCCGCGTCCGCGGGACCGGCGTGCTGCCGTTCTCGCCCACGTTGCCGAAGCTCGCCGATGCCGCCGGGCCGGATCCGTCCGCGGCCCTGCGCTCCACCCGGAAGGTCTGTCTGGACGCCCGGGTCGGGTACGTCGAGACGCCGATCTACGACTATCGCGCGCTGAAGGCCGGCCACGTGATCACCGGTCCCGCCGTGATCGAAGTGCCCACCACGACTGTCGTCGTACCGCCGGGCATGACCGGTGAGGTCGACAACCTCGGCAACCTGACGATCGACACCCAGCGGAGGCCCTGACCATGGCGATGCAGATCCCCGGCTCGGAGCACTTCTCCAGCCGTCCCGTCGACCCCGCCGTACTCGCCGCCGGGCTGCCGGCGTCGCTCCCGGTGCACACGGTCACGCAGGAGCAGACCGACAGCCTCGACCCGCTGACCTACGAGGTCATCCGGCACCGGCTCTGGTCGGTGACCGAGGAGATGGGCGAGGCGCTGAAGCGGATGTCCGGCTCCCCGATCGTCACCGACGCGAACGACTTCGACTTCGCGATCTGCGACGAGCTCGGCCAGGAGGTGCAGGTCGGCCTCTACAACACGATGCTGGTCGGCGCGGTCGATCTGGCGATCTACTGGACGCTGCAGCACCGGGCCGGCAACCCCGGCATCCGCGAAGGCGACATGTTCCTCTGCAACGACCCGTGGGTCGGCGGCGGGCTGCACCAGAGCGACGTGATCGTCTTCCAGCCGGTCTTCCACGAGGGCAAGCTGTTCGCCTGGACCAGCGCGATCTGCCACGAGCCGGACCTGGGCGGGGTCGGGCTGGGCTCGTTCTCCCCGGCGGCGCAGGATGTGTTCGCCGAGGCGTTGCCCACTCCGCCGATCAAGGTGGTGCGCGACTTCGAGCTCCAGGACGACGTGGCCGACGCGTGGGTACGGCGGTCGCGGGTGCCGATGCTGGTCAACCTCGACCTGCGCGCCAAGATCGGCTCGAACTCCGTCGGCCGCAAGCGCCTCACCGAGGTCATCGACCAGTACGGCGCCGACACGGTCAAGGCGGTGATGAAGCGGATGATGTCCGACGCCGAGAGCCGGCTCCGGCGCAAGCTGACCGCGCTGCCGGACGGCACCTGGCGGGCGACCGGCTACCAGGACCAGTCGCACGAGGGCGACCGGGGCGTGCACAAGATCACCGTCGCGATGACCAAGACAAGCGACCACCTGACCTTCGACTTCCACGGCACCGACCCGCAGAGCGGCGTCATCAACTGCACCTTCGCCGGGATGCGCGGCGGCGTGATGCTCGCCCTGCTGCCGATCCTGGCGCACGACATTCCCTGGTCTGCGGGTGGACTGATGCGCTGCTTCGACCTGGTGGCGGAGGAGGGCACGATCAACAACGCGACCTTCCCGGCAGCCGTCAGCCGCGGCCCGATCGGCCCGGCCTGGCTCACCGGCACCTTGGTCGCGGAATGTCTGTCGCAGCTGCTCGACCAGTCGGTGGATCTGGGCAAGAGCGTCCAGGCCGCGTGCTGTGGCACCTGGGACACCGCGGTCGTGGCCGGCCTCGACGAACGGGGCGAGGTCCCGATGCCGTTCCTCAACGTGATGATGGAACCGATGGCCGGTGGCTTCGGCGCCCGGCCACAGACGGACGGCATGGACACCGGTGGGCTGTTCTGCATTCCGATGGGTCGCATCCCGGACGTGGAGATGACGGAGTTTCTCTACCCGCTGCTCACGCTGTGGCGGCGCGAGGAGCCCGACTCAGGCGGTCCGGGGCGGCAGCGCGGTGGCGTGAGCGCGTCGGTCGCGGTGACGTTGTACGGCTCGAACAATCCTGCCGGGCTCGTCCTGGCCTCGGCCGGCAAGGCGGTCTCGCAGAACAACGGGCTCGCCGGTGGCTATCCCGGCAACACCGGGCTCGATGCGGTTGCCCGGGGCATCGACGTACACGCGCTGCTCGGGCAAGGCAAGGTGCCGCAGTCGCTGGACGAGTTGGGTGCCGGTGTCGAGCTCGGCGACTGCTACGCACAGTCCTACTTGGCTCCCGGTGAGGTGCTGTACCTGAGCTGGCAGGGCGGTGGCGGGTACGGCGATCCGCTGCGTCGAGATCCGGCTGCCGTAGCGGGCGACGTACGGGAGCAGAAGGTGTCACCTGCAGCCGCCGTCGACGTGTACGGCGTCGTCCTGCAAGACGGTGTGGTCGACGATGACGAGACCGCCGTACTGCGTGAGCGGCTGCGAGATCAGCGACGGCAACGCGCAGGTGCGTCGCAGGCAGCCGATGCACCGCGGGTGGATGTGGCGAACGCACGGCGGCTCGACGACAACCTCGTTGTCGCAGGCAACCAGGTTGGCTGTGCGCATTGCGGCCATCAGCTCGCGGACCTGTCGACCGAAACGCAGCTCCAGCTCGCGCTCTTCGAGGGCCCGTCGACCGAGGCGGGGCCGCAGATCACCTCCGAGCCGTCGACGTACGTGGACGACGAGGTCGTGTTCCGGCAACTGTGCTGCCCAGGGTGCTGGACGGCGGTGTACTCCGCGGTTGTGCCGAAGGATCACGCAGATCACGTGTCGGACGTCGGCCGCTTCGCGCTTGCAGGCGGGCCGCAGTGAGGCTTCGGTCCGTGGATGTGCTGGGTGGGGGACCGGGCGGTCTGTACGTCGCCCGGCTCCTCAAGCTCCGCCATCCGCACACCCGGGTCCGCGTCTTCGAGCAGTCGGAGCCTACGAGCACCTTCGGGTTCGGCGTCGGTCTGGCCACCCGGACGCAGCGGAACCTCGACGCCGCGGACCCGGAGACGTTCGCGGCGATCGTCGCCAACGCCTGGTCGCACGAGATGTCGATGGCGGTCGGCGGTCGGCAGGTGAGCCTGGCGCTCGACAACCTGATCGCGATCGGCCGCTCGACGTTGCTGGACGTGCTGCGCGCGCACGCGGCCGAGGCCGGCGTCGAGTTCCGCTACAACGCACGCGTCACCGCGGACGAGCTCGACGCCGGCCTCGTCATCGCCGCCGACGGTGTCAGCAGTGGCACGCGAGAGGCGCGGGCGGAGGTGTTCGGCGCGCGGGTCGACGTACACAAAGGGCTGTATTTGTGGGCAGGGACGGACGTGGCGCTGCCGAGGGCGGTGTTCGCGCCGGTGCGGACCGAGTACGGCACCTTCGTCGCGCATGCCTATCCCTATGCGAGCGATCGGAGCACGTTCCTGATCGAGACCGACGAGGAGACGTGGCGCCGGGCCGGCTTTGATGCGACTACTGAGCGCCTGCCGCTCGACGAGAGTGACACGGACTCGCTCGACTACCTTGGTGATGCCTTCGCCGAACACCTGCACGGCCACCGATTGATCGGGAACCGCACGCGCTGGCTGCGGTTCCGTACCGTCAGCTGTGAGCGCTGGCATGATGGCAACGTCGTACTGCTGGGCGACGCGGCACACACCGCGCACTACTCGATCGGGTCCGGCACCAAGCTCGCGATGGAAGGCGGTATCGCGCTCGCCGCCGCTTTGGCCGACGCGGACGATCTCGAGGCGGCGCTCGTTCAGTACGAACAGGTGCGGCGGCCGGCCGTCGAGCATCTCCAGGAGACGGCGACGCGCAGTATGAGCTGGTGGGACTCGTTCCCGACCCGGCTGGATCTGCCGGTGGAGCAGTTGCTCGTCTCGTACATGACGCGGGCCGGCAAGGTGTCTGTCGACCGGTTCGCCGGGTCGGCGGGTGACGTCGTACGCACGGCGCTCGCGCAGTACGCGCACTGCGACGTCTCGCAGGTCGACGAGGGCAACCTCACCGAGTGGGTGTTGCGGCAACCGCTCGGCGCGGCCTTCGGATCGCGTCGCGTGCGTGCCTCGGAGATCCCCGGGCTGCGACCTGTGCACGTGACGGTGGACGATCCGTGGGGATCGGGAGCGGACACCCTCGTGAAGGAGCTTGCGTCCGATGAGGCGATCTCCGGCGTGCTGGTGAGCGCTGCAGCAGATACTGGATCGGTGCTGACGATGTTCGACGTGGCGGAACGGATCCGGCGTGAGGTGGGCACGCTGGTGGTGGCGCGCCTCGATCCGGCCGCGATCGAGCTCGCCGTCGGCGCTCTCGTCACCGAGCGCGTCGACCTCGTCGACCTGGGCGGCGCCGCATGATCACCGACGAGCTGGTGCCGCCGTTCCGGACCGAGCTGGCCGAGCGCTATCGCGCGGCGGGGCTGTGGGGTTCGCGCACGATCGCCCGGGAGTTCACCGCCGTCGCGCAGCGGTACCCGGACGCGGTCGCTGTCGTCGTCGAGCAGGGGAGCCTGACGTACGCCGAGCTGGACGAGCGCACCGATCGGTTCGGCGCGGGCCTGCTCGAGCTCGGTCTGCGGCCCGGGGACCGGGTGATCTTTCAGGTCACCAACCGGCTCGAGACCGTCGTTGCCTGGTACGCGTGCCTCAAAGCGGGACTGGTGCCGGTGGCAGCGCTCGCCGCCCATCGAGCCCATGAGATCGGCGAGATCAGCCGGCAGTGCTCGGCTGCGGCACACCTGGTCGAGGCCGGCTTGCCGTTCGACCTGGTCGCCTTCGCCCGAGAGATCGCCGCCGGCCATCCGACCCTTCGCCACCTGATCACCATCGGCGCGGACGAGCCCACACCTGGCGCCGCGCTGAGTGCGGAGACGATTCGCACCCGCATCGACGAGGCTCAACGCAGCGTCGGGCCGGAGGACCTGGCCGCCCTGCAACTGTCCGGCGGTACGACGGGAGTGCCCAAGCTGATCCCTCGCCGGCACGCGGAGTACTGGTACAACGCAGCGTCGTACGCGCGTCGCCTGGGCTGGACCACGGAGACGAACGTCGGTCATCTGATCCCGGTCGTCCACAACGCCGGCATCGCCTGCGCGGTCCATGCCGCGCACAGCTGCGGCGCCACTCTCGTCCTCGGCACCCCGGACGCCGCCGCGTCGGCGGCCTTGCTGCACCGGGCGGGCGTCGATTCCGCGCTGATCGGCCACGGTCACTTCGGTGCGCTCCGCCAGCCCGGGTTCCTCGATCAGCTGCCGGCCCTGCGCCAGGTGGTGCTGTCCGGGACGAAGGTCCCCGAGGCCCTGTTCGACGAGCTCGAGCGGCGCGGGATCTGGTCGGGACAGCTGTTCGGCATGGGCGAGGGCTTGTTCGTGATGAGCCGGCTGGACGATCCGCGGGAGGCACGGCTCTGGACGGTCGGCACCCCACTGAGCGAGTACGACGAGGTCCGCATCCTGCTCCCGGGCACCGAGACCGAGGCGCCGTACGGCGAGATCGGCGAGCTGTGCTGTCGCGGGCCGTACACGATCCCCGGGTACTACGCAGCCGCCGAGCGGAACGCCCTCGCGTTCACATCGGACGGGTTCTACCGCACCGGCGACCTGGCCCGGTGGGAGACGTACGGCGGCGTTCCGCAGCTGCTGATCGAAGGCCGGATCAAGGACGTGATCAACCGCGGCGGCGAGAAGATCAACGCCGAGGAGGTCGAGCTCCTCCTGCTCCGGCACGCCGGTATCCGGCAGGCGGCCGTGGTGGCGATGCCCGATGCCAGGCTGGGCGAGCGGTCCTGCGCGTACGTCGTGGCCGGGCCGGACGTCGATCTGCCGGCGGTCCAGCGGCACCTGGCCGCGCTCGGGGTCGCGAAGTTCAAGTGGCCGGAGCGGATCGAGCAGGTGGACGACCTGCCGCGGACGAACGTCGGCAAGATCGACAAGGCGGCGCTCCGCAGCCGCGTCGCCGCGGCCGTGCGCGCCGGCGCTGCCGGTTAGAGTCTGCCCATGACGTCAGGCAACGCCGAGGAACGTGGCCGGAGCAGCACTCGTCGCGATCTGGTCGAGAGCCAGATCATCGCCGAGGCGACCAGGCTGTTCGCCGAGCGCGGCTTCTCCGGGACGAGCCTGAAGGACATCGCGGACGCGACCGGGCTGACCCGCCCGGCGCTCTACCACTACGTCAAGAACAAGGACGAGATCCTGGCCAAGCTGGTCAGCGAGCTCGCCGAGGGACCGGCCCGCGCCCTGCGGGCCATCCGCCGGCAGAGCGGGCTCGGCGCGGCGCAGAAGTTGCGCGAGATCGCGCACGCCATCGCGCTGCAGCAGGCGAGTGAGCCGGCCAAGTTCCAGCTGCTGATCCGCTCCGAGGCGGACCTGCCCGAGGAGCTCGTCGGGCCGTACAACAAGAGCCGCCGCGACGTCCTCAACGAGATCGTCGCGGTGATCGAGGCCGGGGTCGCCTCCGGAGAGTTCCGGCCGGTCGATCCCCGGATCGCCGCGCTGGCCGTCATCGGCCAGTGCAACTGGGTCGCCTGGTGGCACCATCCCGGCACGCCGGAGGAGAACTCCCGGGTCGCCACCACCATCGCCGACCTCGCCGTCGCGTCGGTGCTCTCCTCCGATGACGCCGACCCCGGAGTGGACCCGCGGACCCGGGCGATCGAACGCCTCAAGCAGGACGTCCAGCACCTCGAGAAGATCCTGAGCACCGATCAGCAGTGATCGCGCAGCCAGCTCTCGATCGTGGCCGCGGCCAGGGAAGTGCCGGTGGGCGCGCCCTTCGTGATCGGCCCGCCGAAGTGGGTGCCGGGCACGGACTGCACGGTCAAGTCTGAGGCGCCCAGCGCACTGCTCATCGCCGTGATGTCGATCGGGTACGACGCCTGGTCGCCGGTGAACTCCACGAGCAGCGTCGGCACGGCGACGCCCGGCGCGCAGCCGAGGAACGTGGCGTTGGTGGACAGGGCGGACCACGTGGACAGCCAGGCCTCGGCCGTCGACAGGCGAGCGAAACCGACGAGGCCGTAGTTGGTCAGATCGGGTCTGCGGCCGAACAAGGAACCGTAGGGACGATCGTTCGGATCCAGCGAGAGGTCGACGTTGCGCAGGTCGGCATCCGTACGGAAGACGGTCAGCACACGGGGTGCGAGTGCTCGCCGGCGATCAGCCGCGTCACCGCCGGACTCGAAGGTGCGCTTGGCCTGCCGCGCCTCCGACACGTAGACACGAGCTTTGGCGTCGAGACGTCGTACGCGGTCCTCCTGGGCGGCGCGGTAGCGGGTGATGAACTCGTCGTCGTAGCTGCTCGACTCCGGCGCCGGGCGGAATCCGTTGGCGGGGTTGAACGGGTCGAGCTCCGGGTCCACCAAGAGTGGATCGGACTCGTCGGCCACGGACGGGTCGATGAGTCGTTGCAGGAGGGCGCCTTGGCCGGGATGTGGGGCCAGGAAGATGCAGCCGTCCGGCAGCGGCATCGCAGTGTCGGCCAAGGGGACCGGTCGGCCGGAGGGCGTCGTGGTCAGGCGTTCATCAGGAGCCAGGGATGCCTGTTGGCAGTAGAAGGCGGCCAGGGTGCCGCCGCCGGAGTGGCCCAGCGAGCAGACGTCGAAGCCTCGCTCACGCAGGAAGGCGTGACCGGCGGCGAAGTCGATGATGGCCTGTTCGTGCAGCAGGTTGAGGTCGTTGTTCGGGGAGCGGGTGCCTTGGGTCCAGACGCCGTACCCCATCGTCAGCAGGTAGGGGACCAGTGGGTGATGGGTGACGTCCTGGCGGGGGTGCATGATCGTGACGACCGCGGTCGCGCCGCGCGGTATCCGCAGGACGCCGGTGACCTTGGCGCCGTCGCTGGTGCCGAGCTCGTGCACGCTCGTCGCGACGCCCGTCGGCGCGTCGATGGTGGTCGCGTAGCGGCCGGCGCCGAGCCGGGTTGCCGTCATCGCGGATCCACTCGCAGCGCGTCCTTGTCCCACTGGACGATCCGGCCGCCGGCCAGCCCGGCGACACAGCTGTACCAGACGGCGTGCCGGCAGCCGGTGGCCCGGCGGTCGATGACGATCGGGCCGTCGTACTCGATGACGAAGTACGGGCCGAGCTTGTCCACCTGGACGCCGTCGGACTGCGCCGCGACCTTGGCGACGGACGTGTTCTCCGGTACGTCGAGGACGAACAGCCGGCTCATACCGGCACCTCCCAGGAGGGGGCGCGTTCCACGATCAGCTCGGCCTTGCGGGTCAGCAGGTCGTCCATCGTGTGCCCCTCGCGCTGCGCGATGTCCACCAGCGCGTCGATGGTGAGGTTGGCGTCCAAGTCCTCCTGGGGCGTGACCGGTCGCAGCGCGCGGGTGACCTCGACCATGTAGCCGTTCGGGTCGTGGGTGTAGATCGACTCGATCGTCTCGTGCTGGATCTGCATCTCGACCGGCCACTCGCTCTCGTCGAGCCGGCGACGGTACTCCAGCAGGGCGTCCTCGGAGTCGACATGGATCGCCAGGTGCCGCGACCGGACGAACCACTCCGGCGTGCTGTCGTCGAACCGCGCGTACACGTCGCCCTTGCCGGCCGGCGCCGGCCGCGGGTGCCCGAAGTAGTAGAAGAACGCGATCCGGTCGTCGTTGCCGATGTCGAAGAAGAAGTGGATGAAGTCCGGGTGGTCGTCCGGGCCCCAGCCGGCCGCGCAGATCGAGTGCACGACCGGGAAGCCGAGGACGTCGCGGTAGAAGCGGACCGTCCCGACCGGGTCGAAGGTGGGGAAGGCGGCGTGGTCGACGCCGCGAGCCAGGTGCCGTCCGGCGAGCTCGTTCATCGGGAAAGTCCTCTTTCGCGGCGAAGCAGTGCGCCTGCTCCGGGGATGTCGAGTGGCAGTCCGGCGGCCCTGAGGATGCTGTAGGCGCCGGCCGTCGCGGCCGAGAGCACCGGAAGCCCGAACTCCTGCTCAGCCGAGTCGACCAGCGGCAACGACGGCATCTGCACGCAGGCCGAGATGACCAGCGCGTCGGCCCGGCTCAGCTCCAACGAGCGGGCGGCCGCCATCACCTGGTCACCCGGGATGCAGCCGACCGCACGGTTGTCCTCGACCTCCAGCGCCCGCCAGTCCACCACCTCGAAACCCTCGGCCTCGAGGTAGCCGACCACCTGCTCGGCGAGCGGCTTCAGGTACGGCGTGACCAGCGCGATCCGCCGCGCCGGGACAGCCCGCAGTGCCTCCACCAGCGCCCCGGCACTCGACCTGACCTTGGTCCCGGATCCGCCGGCGGCGAGCTGCTCCGCGATGAGTCCTTCGACGCGCTGATGCTCACCGGGGCCGGCGGACATCAGCGCGACCAGGCACGCGTACAGCAGCACGTCGGGATCCGCGTCGCCGAGCTCCAGCACGCACCGCTCCCGCTGCGCGTTCATCGCGGCGAGCTGCGCGGGTGACACCTTGGCCATCCGCATCCGGCTGCTGTGGAAGGAGAACGTCGCCGCCGGGTGCCGGCCCAGCAGCGCCGGCAGCTCGGTCTCGACGGTGACATTCGAACTGGGCACGACCAGCCCGACCCGCACATGACTCATCGGAATCCTCTCGTCCTGTCCAGGATTCGACGGATCCGACGAAAAGTCAACACCAGCGTCAATTAGGCCATCGGGATCAGGGCTGCGGCGGGAAGGGTCGGTGCGGGGGAGCCGCCGTCGGGTTCGACGGTGAGGCCGAAGGCTGCCTTGCCGGAGGCGCCGTCGACGACTGTGGTGAGATCGCCGGACGCGAGACCGACGGAGTGCGCGGTCCGGTTCGGGTCGATCAGCCACAGCTGCCAGGTCCGGTCGGCGGGGAGTTGCGGAAGATCCCGCAGTACGACGACCGCGGCATTGGCCTGCTCGGACGCGACGATGGTCGCCTGACCGCCGCCGGTGACCGGGCTGTGCAGCGTGCGGGCATCGGGTTCGGCGAGTACCTCGGCCACGCGGTCGTTGGCCTGGATGACCTCCTGCTTGTCGCGGTACTGGTCGATCGCGATCCCACCGGTCGCGGCCACGGCCAGCGCGGCGGCCGCGAGCGCGAGCACGGATCGACGGCTGACCCGGCGGCGGGCGAGCTCGTCGGTTGCGCCGGGCACGAGCGGCGGCAGCTGGCGGATCTCGTCGATCGCGGACATCACGCTGGCCTTCAAGGTGGGCGGTGGTGGCGTGGCGACCTGGGTGGCGAGTTTGACGGCCGCCTCGCGCAGCTCGAAGACCTCGGTGGTGCAGTAGGCGCACTCGGCGAGGTGCTCCTCGAAGCGGGCGCGCTCGTCGTCGGGCAGCGCGTCGAGGACGTAGGGGCCGGTGAGGGTGTGCACGTCGGGTTCGCTCATGGCGTGACCCCCTTCGTGGTTCCGAGGCAGTCGCGCAGCCGGATCAGGCCGTCCCGCATTCTCGCCTTGATGGTAGGCAACTTCGCGTCGAGACGCTGGGCGACCTCGGGGTAGGTGTAGCCCTCGTAGTAGGCCAGGGCGATCGACTCGCGCTGCAGATCGGTCAGGTTGTCGAGGCAACGCCGTACCTGCTCGACCTCGAGCCGGGTGGTGACCGTGTCGGCGACCTGGTCGAAGTCGACCTCCACGGACCGGACGCCGGCGAGCTCGGTCCGGTCCGCGGCGGCCTGCTCGGAGCGGACCCGGTCGACGGCCCGGCGGTGCGCGATGGTGAGGATCCAGGAGCGCGCCGAGCCGCGGCCGGCGTCGTACCGGGTCGCGGTGCGCCAGACGTCGAGCATGACCTCCTGGGTCACCTCCTCCGACTGCGCCGGGTTGCGCAGGATCCGCCGGACCAGGCCGAAGACCGACGGCGCGACCCGGTCGTACAGCGTGCTGAACGCCGCCTTGTCCCCGCGGCCGGTCCGGACCAGCAGGTCGCTGTCGCTGACCTCGCCCGGGCGGGTGCTGGACCCGCCCGGCCAGGGCAGTGGGATGGGTTCGGGCATGATCACGCAGCCGGCGGCATCAGGACCGAGTCGATCAGGTAGACGGTGGCGTTCGCGGTCTTCACGCCGCCGCAGATGACGTTGGCGCCGTTGACCTTGAGGTTGTCGCCGGAGCCGGTGATGGTGACCTCCTGCTTCTCCACAGTCACATGCTTGCCTACGACGGCCGCGGGGTCGAGCTGTCCGGGCACCACGTGGTAGGTCAGGATCTTGGTCAGCAGGGCGTCGTTGGTCTTGAGCGTGTTCACGGTGGCCGCGGGAATCTTCGCGAAGGCCGTGTCGACCGGCGCGAAGACGGTGAACTCGCCGCCGTTCAGGGTGGAGACCAGGTCGACCTTCGGGTTCAGCTTGCCGGACACGGCCGAGACCAGGGTGGTCAGCAGCGGGTTGCCGGAGGCGGCGGTGGCCAGCGGCGCGGCCGCCATACCGTCGATCGAGCCGGCGCCGCTCGGGTTGGCCTTCGCGTAGTCGGCGCAGCCCGGGCCGACGAGGCCCGCCGCGCCGCTCATCGACGGCGTCGTGCTCGGCGCCGAGCTCGGAGTCTGGGCCGGCGCGCTCCCGGCTCCGGAGTCGTCGTCGCTGCCGCAGGCGGTCGTCGCGAACGCGAGGGCCAGGGCGGACAGGGCGATACCGATGTGCTTACGCATGAGGGTTCTCTCTCTCGAAGGGGTTGCCGTTGTGGGTACTTCGGAGCGGCCGGCCCGGCGGATGGGTCACTCGACCATCACGACCGTGTTGTGCAGGCCGCTCGAGCCGTTCGGGCGCGGCGGAGTGCGCTGATCGGTCTGGGTGGTGCCGTCGGCGTCGGTCGCGCGGACGGTGAGCTTGTGGTTGCCAGGCGTCGCGGTCCAGCGGAAGGTCCAGTGCCGCCAGGTGTCGACGGTGTCCTCGGCGGCCAGCTCCGCCTCCTGCCAGGGCCCGTCGTCGACCTGCACCTCGACCTTCCGGATGCCGCGATGCTGGGCCCAGGCGACACCCGCGGCGACTGCGGGGCCGGGCTTGATGCTGGCGAAACCTTTTGGTACGTCGATCCGCGCCGCCGTCTTGATCGGCGCCTCGGCCGCCCAGCCCCGGTCGGTCCAGTACGCGCTGAAGTCCTGGAACCGGGTCACCTCGACGTCGACGACCCACTTCGTCGCCGACACGTAGCCGTACAGTCCGGGCACCACCATCCGGACCGGGAAGCCGTGCTCGAACGGCAGCGGCTCGCCGTTCATCGCGACCGCGAACAGTGCGTCCCGCCCGTCGGTGAGCGCGGCGAGCGGGGTGCCGATCGTGAGTCCGTCGATGCTGGTCGACTTCACCGCGTCCGCGCCGTTCCGTACGCCGGCCTCCGCGAGGATGTCGGCGATCGGGACACCGATCCAGCGGGCGTTGCCGACGTACGGGCCGCCGACCTCGTTCGACACGCAGGTCAGGGTGACGTCTCGCTCGACCAGCCGCCGGTCCAGCAGGTCCCGGAACGACAGCCGGAGCTCCTTGTCGACCATGCCGTGAACGCGCAACTCCCACTGGTCAGGGTCGATCCGGGGGACCTGGAGCAGGGTGTCGACGCGGTAGAACTTGTTGTTCGGCGTGACGAAACTGCTGACTCCGGGTACGTCGGCCTGCACACCAGCTGGGAGTGGTCGCGCGGGATCCGCCGGTCGGGGGATGCGCACCTTGGTGCGTGCGCTCTCGCTGGTTCCGAAGGACACGACTCGGGTGGTCGCGAAGGAGCCGGCGCCGACCACGGCCAGGGCGGAGACGGTCAGCAGGAACTGCCGGCGGTCGAACCCGGCCGGCTGTTCCGCGCGAGGTCGCGGTCTGCGGACGACGAGGGCCATCGCGACGACCGCGACGACGAGCGTGACGATTGCCGGGAGCAACCGTTCGGCGACCCCCGTAGCCGCCGAACGGCTGAACCCGGCAAACCCCACCCCAACCAGGCCGAGCAAGAACGCAATCCCGACCGCAACCCGCGGCCGACGGCGTCCGAGCACGCTGGCGGTTGCGGCCGCGGCCGCGAGGACCACGCCGATGCCGAGCCGTAGGAGCGGGCGGTCGGCTGTGCCCAGTTCCCGGACGGCGAAGTCCTTCAGCGGTCCCGGTGCCCAGTCGATCACCTGGACTCCGACGGCGTCGACCGGCCAGGGGCCACCGGTGATCGCCGCCACCAGGTAGCCGACGGCCAACGCCGTACCGGCTGCTATGACACCGCCGGCGGCCGCCGCTGCGTGCTGACTCCACCTCTCGCGCATGGCAGTTCTTCGGAGCCCGCGCCCGAACAGATGGGTGATGGACCCCATGGAACGGGCGAACGCGCGCCGAAAGGATGAAGGCACAGATCGAGCCGCCCCGAGCCGGCGCGCCAGGGAGGTCCTTGTGAGCGGTGTCGAAGCGGTCAGCCGGACCGGACAGGACGGTGTGATGCGTGCACGGGATATCGCGGTCAGCTTGCCCACCGTCACCGTACGCGACCCGCCGGGCACCGAGGTGTTCTACTCCGAGCACGAGGGGATCGACTGGAACGTCATCTTCCTGCTGCTCGGGATGATGATCGTGATCGGCATCATCAAGCAGACCGGGGTGTTCGACTACCTCGGTATCTGGGCGGCCAAGCGGTCCCGGGGTGAGCCGTACCGGCTGATGGTGATGCTGATGGCGATCACGTCGACGCCTGCCGCGCGGCCGGGCGGGGCGAGTCGTTCCTCTACCCGGGCGTGATGAGCACGCTGGTGCGGGACTACCTCGATCGGGTCAGGCGGGGCGAGCGCGTGCCCGGGCAGGTCCTCACGGCGCGCGAGGACGAGGTGGTGAAGCTGATCGCCGAAGGGCATTCCAGCAAGGAGATCGCGGCCGCGCTGACCATCAGCCCGAAGACGGTCGAACGGCACCGGGCGAACATCCTGCAGAAGCTCGGGATGCGCGACCGCACTGAGCTGACCCGCTACGCCATCCGGGCCGGCCTGATCGAACCCTGACCCTTCCGGCCGGGGGAAGCAGGCGGTCTGCGACGCGGTCCGAGCTAGCGTTCTGGGCGTTTGTCGATGCGGATGAGGGTTTGCTGGCCGGTCGCGATCAGGGACCGCTCGGTGCTTTGGACGGCGAAGACTTCGAGGCGGCAGACAGTGAGGGTGCGGCCTGACTTGAGCACGGTGCCGACGGCCTCGAGGTGGTTGCCTTCGGCAGGGGCCAGGAGGTTGATCTTGTACTCGACGGTGAGCACGGAGCTGTCTTCGGGGAACAGGGTGTAGGCGGCGTAGCCACCAGCGCTGTCGGCGATCGCGCTCGTGGCTCCGGCGTGGAAGTATCCGTGTTGCTGGGTCACCTCGGGACGGCTGGGAAGGATGATGTGCACCCGGCCGGGCGCGATCTCCGAGAGTTGGGCGCCGAGGTGGTGCATCAGTCCCTGGCGCTCGAAACTGTCCCTGACCCGCGCCTCCAGCTCCATGTCACGGGACTGTACTCACCATTGGCTCACGTACTTGCCGATGGTCTCGCGCATGAACGTCGCCGAGTCGCGGGCGCGGTCCTCCCAGGCGAACACGCACGAGGTCATGATCGTGTCGTCGCGGTCGCCGAAGCCGAGCCGGCCGAGGGTGGTGAAGAAGGTGTCCCAGTCGACCTCGCCCTGGCCGATGTCGAGGTGCTGGTGGACGCGGGCGGTCGAGCCGGGTGGGTTGACGATGTAGCGCAGTCCGGACGACGCGGTGTGGTCGAACGAGTCCGCCAGATGCAGGTGCGTCAGCAGTGGGCCGGCGTAGGTCAGGATCTCGACCATGTTGCCGCCCATGTGGAAGGTGTGCGGGGCGCAGTACAGGAAGCTGACCAGCGGTGAGTTGATGCCGCGGATCATGTCGATGGCGACCAGGCCGTCCTCGACGAAGTCGTCCGGGTGCGGCTCCAGCCTGAGCTCGACTCCCTCGCGTTCGAAGACCGGGAGGAGTTCTTCGAGTGACTTCCAGAACATGCCTTCGCTGCGACTCGCCTGTTCGGGGCGGCCGTTGAACTCCGAGTTCATCACCCGGCAGTCCAGGTCGACGGTCAGCTGGATCGCCCGCTTCCAGTACCGGACGGCGGCCTGGCGCTCGTCCTCGTCCGGGCCGGACCACCTGTAGAGCGGCAAGTGGCA
>NZ_JBFAHB010000078.1:0-42337 GCF_040653975.1 Kribbella sp. NPDC050820 | reverse complement strand
GGCCGCGTCCCAGCCGCCAACACCGAGGAACCATGACCACCAAGGGGTCAACCTTCGGACGCCGCCAGGGGGTCAGTTTTCAGCTGCCGTTGACAGCCGTCGAGGACTTCCTGTATGACGTGACGCCATCGGAGGGCCGAGCGGGACGCTCATGGTGGCAGCGCGACTGGTCCGGCATTGGACACGCTGGTCGCGGGCGAGACCATGGCTGCGGGCGGACGGATTGCGGCTGCCGCGGTGAATCAGATCCGTGCCCCAATTGTGGGCCGTCCTCGTGTGACTGTCTCTGTTGCCTCGGCGATGTCGACCTCGTGGTCTACACCCGCTTCGGGGAGACCCGCGTTGTCCCGGTTGAGATCCACAATCCGCGCCGGAGAGAGCGCGAAGTGGAGGTGGAGCTGAGCGAGTTCACGACGCGCGGTGGCAAGCCCGCGGGAGTCACCGCTCAGGTCAGCGGAGCCGGCAAGGTGGTGCTCGGGCCATGCGCGACGCACGAACTGATCATTGTGACTCGCGTTGGGCCCGTCGACCAGCGTGATGTCGACGTTCTCGAGCGCGATGCTACCGATCGCGTGCCTGACGTCGATGATTGCGTCGTTGCTGTCGCCGACCTGCGAATCGTCGGATGCGACATGCGACCGGTGCGGATCGCCGTGGCGATCCTGCCGCGTCGGTGCGACGCGTACGAGGTCGCCTGTCAGCACGAATGCTGTTGACATGCCGCTGCAAGGCGGGCTCGGCCGACTGATCGAAGAGTTGGCCGGCGAGGCGCTCAACAGCCACCTGCGCAACGTGCGGTCCCATGGCCAGCTGCGTCGTCGCATTGCTGATGGTGAGCTGTCCGAACGCGAGGTCAACGAGGCGTACAGCAGATACGCGCGGGAGAATGCCAGCGCGTACCGCAAGGCTGCAGCCGACCTCACGATTCGCTACTACGAGGAGCTGTCCGAGCTTGGCGCCCGATACAGCCACGACTTCTATCGGGAGGTCTTGGCCAGTGGAGCCGACGACGATCCGCAGCCCCCTCGCGCACATCCGCCTGCCCGCGCAGAACCGTCCGGGGACGGCGCGGTCGAGCGTGTGGCCATCGAGCTGCACGGTCGATCAGGCCACGAGATCGTCGCTCGCTTCACGGTCGAGAACACCGATCCGACGCCGACGACGGTGGAGTTCAACTTCGAGCTGTGCCGAGCCCCGCACGGTGAATCATTCCACGCCCCGATCACGGTTCAGCCGACACGCCTCGAGCTCGCGCCCGGCGCGAACGCCGACGTCCTCCTGCGTGTGGCGTTGATGCCGTCGGTCTTCCTGCCTGGACTCATCTACCACCAGCCCATCCACGCGGTCGGGGGAAAGCCCCTCACCCTCGACGTGACCTTGTGGGTGGAGCTCGAGGACGACTTGCCCGCATCCACTCCGGTTGTAGACGTATCCGGGCCGACGGCCGCGCCGCCCGCCAAAGCTCCGGCCAGACGTCGGTCTGCGAACGCCGATGGTCGGGCACCAGCCCCGAAGAATAGCGCGACGGAGGCCTCGGTGGAGAAGCAGCCGACTCCCACAAAGGTGGCGAAAGCAGGCACGAGCCGTGCCGGCTCCGCGCGGCAGCGGCCGGGTGAACACTGATCTATGGGGCGTTCGCGTACCGATCTTCATTATCCACTTGCTGCCAGCGGTACGGCTGGGTCGACGTTCTCGCGGAGCTGCGCGTCGCACGGTCCGCGCTCAATCGGGCGATTGGTGCGCTCGAGAAAGCCGAAGATAAGCGTGGACCCCGAAATCGAGCTGGGTCGAGGCAGCGTCGCCGCGCTGGACGACTTCGACATGTCGGTCTTCCGCGCCGCCGCCACCGAAGTCATCCACGAACGTGTGCAGTGAGTGTCCTCACGGAGGGACGCCGGCGTGGCTCCTCTCGCCCGCATGCCCTGTGCTACTACGCAGACGAGTTCCCGGCCAATGACCGTAGTCCACACAAAACGAGTAGTCCAGGGCCGTTGCGCGTCAGTGAGCCACGCAACTGACTCGACCTTCGAGGTCGGGACCATTCATCCGCCAGTAAAGCGTTTGAGAAGGTAGCCGTTGCTTCGCGTATCGACGGTTACCTGGTCACTACCGATATTCCGTTTAGGTCGCCAACAAACAGGTCATAATCGTGGCCTCGGCGAGCTCGTCCTCGGCGAGACCTTTGTTGATCAGCGAGATGCGGGCAACCAGCTTGCCCCGGACATGGCGCTGCGTCCCGGGCCGCCAGGTCTTGCCGCTCGCAGCGCCGAATGTGGCAGTTGACTCGTCGCGAGCAGCGGATGATCCCGCTCCGTCGCGTTCACTGTCGAGACCGCGGTCGCTGCCGCGCGGAGATCGGTATGAGCAGTCGGGCCCACGCTTGCCACGTGCGGCTGCATGCCAGCCGTCGCACCGCGATGCTGGATTCAGCTCCGTCACAGCTCCGTGAGACATCGGCAAGCGCTGATCAGCGTCGAACACCGTTGAGTCATAAAGTCACAGGTCAGAGGCCCACTTCGGGCCTCCGCGACCAGGTGCCGTGAGGCTGGAAGAGATCTACACCATCTTCCAGGGCAGCTCGGAATCTGGAGCCTGTCCATTGGCGGCGCTGGTTCGGACGCGGAGCTACATGATTCGTGCATCTCGGGGGTCTCCGACTGATCAGAGGTCGATTGTCCAGTTGCAGTCGGGGCTGGTGAGGGCGTTGCGGTCTGGGGCGAGTTCGACGGTCAGGGTGTGGAGTGGGAACTGACCGGCGGCGGTCCACCTGGCTAGGACGCGTTCCAGGTCGTCCCAAAGCCGTCGTGGTCCGCTTTGGTGGACGGTGTTGGTTTCGCTGTCGGCGCGTGCCCAGGATCCGTCGGCTGCTAGGAGCCACACGAGCTGGCTGCCGTCGTCGCGGGTTGCGGAGCGGTTCTCGATGTCGGGGCTGTCGAGTTCGTACAGGCAACGCAGCTGCCAGTCGTCCCAGAGATCGGGCAGTGGGCCAGTCAGTTGACGGGTCTCGTCGCCTGGCTGGTCGCGGGCGGCGTCGTACACGTGGTCAAGGCGTGCTGCGTAGTCGGTTTCGCGGCGGGTGCGCATGAAGGTGGCGGGATCTGGCTGGACGCGCCCGCGGACTACTCCGTCGGTGTGCTTCTCGGCGCTGATCAGGAGTGAGGTGCCGGTGATGGTGGTGACAATCTTGCCGCCGGGGCGGAGGGCCTCGAGCCATGCCGACGGGATTGGACGCACGGAGACGGTAGCCATGATGCGGTCGTAGTCGGTGTCCGGCAGTGAGCCGGTGGCGTCTGCGACCTCGATGCGGGGTGTTCGGCCGAAGGCGGCGAGGCGTGAGCGGGCAGCGTCGACGAGGTACGGGTCCACGTCGATGCTGGTCACCTGCTTGTCGCTGAGGCGGTGTGCGAGGAGGGCGGCGGAGTAGCCGGAGCCGGTGCCGACGTCGAGCACCCGGTCTTGCTCGTCGGGGTCGAGCAGGTGGAGCATGCGCACGATCAACCCGGGCAAGGTCGAGGACGATGTCGGGAGACCCGTCGGGCGATCGGATAGGTCGGCGCCGTCCGCGTGGAGTGAGCCCACGCGGGTCACCAGCGTCTCGTCGGCGTAGACCTCCGCCCATGGGTGATCTGGGTGGGGTGTGTGGAGTCCCCAGGCGAATGGGTAGCTGTCGGGGATCGGCTCCCACCACCTCGGCACCAGTTGGTGCCGAGGTGTGGAGCTGACCGAGTCGTGCCACTCCGGTGCGGCGGCCGTTACCTCGTCGGCGAGCTTGCGAGCGGCGTCGGTCCAGTCGGTCACGGAGTCAGTTGTCCTTTCCTTGGAGGGCATCGGCCATTGCTTCGATCATCGGGACGCCGGCCTTGACCGCGAGCCAGTGCCATTGGCCGTTCGGGTTCACTTCGAAGAACACCCATCGACCGTCCGGGGTCACGGCGAAGTCGAGCGCTCCGAAGAACAGGCCGAGCTCGTCCATGAGCAGCCGGACACTCTTCTCGACGTCAACCGGAAGTTCGATCGGACCGTAGGTGAGGGATGGGTAGTCCGTTCGCCAGTCCAGTCTGGCAGCCGCGCTTCCAGCGTGGATTGCGACCGGGAACATCCGCTGCCCGATCACGGTGAGGCGTACCTCGCATTGCTTGGGCACTCGCTCCTGAAACAGATGGGCAGTGCCGGTGACGCCCGCGTCGATCTCGTCGGCGCGGAGCACGGTGGTCGGTAGGTATCGATGACGCCGTTGCGCCGTGAGTACGCCGCCGCTGAGGCCTTTGTAGATGACCTCGTCGGCGCCGATGAACTCGCGGGCATGATCAGGATCCGAGGTGATGATCGTCCGCGGTACGTCGAGGCCGACACGTGCGGCCACGGCTAGCTGAACAGGCTTGTAGTTGGCCGCCGAATCCCTCGCCGGGTGATTGATCCATCGCACTGGAAGCGACCCCAGTACGCCCAGGACACCGACGCGCGCCTCGGACACGGCGAACGCCCGCGCCTCGTCCGGCCAGTCGACCGGAACGTTGAACTCGGCCGGCCGTCGCCACCACACGGCACTGATCGTCTGGAGGTCGATCGATCGCTCAGCGGACAGGTGCCCTTCCCAGCCGTGCCGCCCGAGGGCGACCGCTACACGGGACGCCTGGGGGAAGTCGGAGGTGTCGTACCGGACGACTGACGCCTTGCGCCGGGCCAGTTCATCGACGACGGCGTCCGCGGTGAGGTCGTCACGACCGGTCAGCACCAAGACGATGCCCATGGTCAGTAGTAGTCGGTCGAAGTGTCCGATCCTGGCCGTTGGCCGTCGGGGATCGGCGTTTCGGTGTTGGTCTCCGGCAGCGCGGCGGCGATCGCGTGGTACGGGTTACCGGTCGCGGACACGTTGAGCTGAAGGTTGGCGCTGTAGGTCATCGGTAGTTCCATCGGTGCCTGGTCCGGCCCAGATGCCAGGTGACGGACACCGAAGGGAACTGCGGTCACGTCGTTGCTCATGGTCTGTCTCCATTGCCAGTAGGGGTTTGGAACGGCCGGCCCAGGACGGACTCTCTATCTCGTCCCGCGCCGGCCGGCTTGGTGGGTTGCAGCGTCGGCGATCCGCTGACACTGCAGGTGTCGGCCTGGTAGGCCACGGATCCGAAGGGTGATGACGTGCGCGTACTGCTCTGCGAGTGCCGTCGGGGCGATGTGCTCCTCGATCAGGTGATCGCCCAGCCACAGCTGCACGCGCCACAGTTCCTGCTCGGTCATCGAACTTATGGGTCGCTCAGGCTGGGCAGTCGGAGTCGAGCCACGCCACGACGGTCGAACCGTTGTGACCGTGTACCGCGAGGAGGGCATCGAGGCCGTAGTCCCAGACGACGGTGGTGGCCCACTTTCCGCGCCACCGCAGCGCCACGGTCCCGTCGGACCACTCCACGCCTTCTGCAACATCTCCGGTGCCGCTGACGCCGGTGACGTCGACCCTGCGACGTAGGACGAACCGGCGTGGGCTCGCGATGCTTCTGGCCGAGCGGTCGAGCTGTGCATCGACGTCCATTCGAATTCCCTTCGAGGTCCTTGGTCTCCATCGAAGGCCCTCTGGCTGCGGAACGTAAGGAAAGAGTGACTACCTGTCGATGGGCGCGAACCGGAAATTTCCGGGCAGAACGCTGTCGGCCGGTGACTGGCCGTACATATCGTGGGGCTGTGGAGGGCAACCAGATCCTGAAGGCGCGCATGGCCGACGTCGGCTTGACCCAGGCCGAGCTGGCCGAGGCGGTCAACGCCGACCTGAGGCGTGCGGGATATGGAGGCACTGTCAGCGATCGAACAGTCCGGAACTGGCTGACCGGGAAGACTCGCTGGCCACATCACCGCCAGCGCGACGCACTCGCCGCAGTCTTCGGTCGTCCGATCACGGATCTCGGATTCGTCGCTCCGGCCGAGTCGGAGGCAGTTCCAAGGCGCCGGTTCATCGGTACATCCGCGGCAACGGTCATGGTCGCCGCCGGAGCATCAAGCCCGCGCGCTGCCCAGTCACGGGTCGGTGCTGGTGACGTCGAGCGGCTGCTCTCCAAGTTCGCGCTGATCGTCGCGAGTGACCATCAGTACGGCGGCAAGCTCACCATCGAAACCCAGGCCTCCGCGCTCGCCGGCGAAGCCCTCGCCCTGCAGGCACGGGGGACCGCGAGTCAGCGCATCCGAAGCGCCCTCTACGGCTGCGCAGCCTCGTTCACGTCGAGTGCGATGTGGGCCGCCATCGACGGGCGCCGGTTCGATACCGCGCAACGACATTTCGATCGCGCAGCAGGCCTCGCCACTATGTCAGGCGATCCGGCGATCCAATTCAGGATCTGGTCCCACGCTGGCAGCCTCTACCGCCATATGGCGAGGCCTGTTGATGCGTTGGCCGCCAACGATGTCGCGCGTCGGTTGCCGATCGCGAGACGAGATCCGATGTTCGCTTCCCTTGGCCATGCAAGACATGCCGCGATCCTTGGGCAGACCGGCGACCATCGCGCCGTACGTCAGGCCGTCGCGCACGCCGAAGACGCCCTCGCCAGATCCGAACCGGACGAAGAGCGGCCACTGTGGCTGAACGCCTTCTACGACCAGGCCGAGTTGGAGAACCTCGCTCTGGCCGGCTACCTGGCACTCGGCGACTACGAGGTGGCTGAGGGCCATGCTCATCGGAGCCTCGCTCTTCTGCGGCCTGGTATGCGGCGTACGCGATCGATAACGACTGCACGACTGGCCAAGGCTCAGCTCGGGCAAGGCGATGTGGAGGAGGCGGTTGCCACTGCCATGTCGATTCCGATCGAGCCGACCGGGTTGCATCCGCGGATCAACTCGATGCTCCAAGACTTCGGCAGCACACTGCGGATCGCTGCACCATCCAGCCACCCGGCAACCGCCTGGGACCATTACGAACACGACTCACTGAGGAAGCATCTGTGACCCCTGACGGTATTGCGCTGCGCCACTCCACCGTGATCGACGACGTGTGGAGCACGTTGATCGAGGTGTATGCCGACGTACGTGCGGATCAACTTCACCTTCCGAACTACTCGGTCGAGCGATTCGGAGAACAGCTTGCCCGGCACGGATCCGATCCCGGCTGGGAAGTTGTCATCGGCTACGACGCGGCCGAACCGGTGGGGTTCGCGTACGCGAACACGCTCACGCCTGACGACCGCTGGTGGCGCCGCATGACCACTCCGCTTCCCGACGGCTGCTCTCAAACCCCGACCGTGGCGGTGAAAGAGATCATGCTTCGCAAGCCGTGGCGGGGCCAGGGGATCGCCCGGCTGATTCACGATGAGCTGCTCCGTGAGCGTCCGGAGGGGCAGGTCTCGTTGCTCGTCAACGCGCTGAACGGCGACGGGAAGGTGAAGGCGCTCTACGAGTCGTGGGGCTACGAGGCGATCAGTACCCAGCAGCCGTCGGTCGACGGCCCCGTCCTGACTGCCATGCTCCGGCCAACTCGTCCAGCATCCCGGTCTGCAGGTTGACGCCGAGATCATGTAGATCTCAGCCAACGTCAAGGGGCGGGCTGAGGCGTTGCCGGAGTTCGATCGCGGGAAGCTGCACGGGTTGAGGTGCTGAGTCGATCGATGAAGACTCAACTGCACGTCTGACTCTCCACACGGCGCAACGCTCGCGATCCCGCAGAATGACGTCCCCGATCCGGGCACACTTCTTGCATTCGAGGCGTTTCGGCGATCTGCAACGAGTATGTCGGCGTGTTCGGTGGCCGGACTATGAACGATTTTGGACGACCACCCAGTCCGCTCGGGCATGATATGACCGCGCGCCACTACGTCCGCGAGCGCTGCGGCGGCGTCTCCACCGCAGTCAGAATCCGACCTCAGGCTCTCTGGCCGTCGTGGAGGTAGGCGACTGTCTTGGACTCGTCTGCCAGTAGGGCCGCTTGGAGACGGAGCCATACGTAGGGCCGGAGGCGTTGTTGCGCGCCGTGCGGCGTGAGGAACTCGTATCGTGCCAGTTCGTCGCGGTTCGGTCTGAGGTGGGAGATCTGTTCGGGAGTGAGGTGGCCGGCGTCGAAGATGAACATCAAGGAGTCGTCCCAGGGGCCGTGAGGTGATACCCAGTCGATGCAAAGCAGCGTCAGTTGGCTTGTCGGCAACTCGAGGTTCAGCTCTTCGTTCAGCTCTCGGACGAGACCAGCCACGGGTGGCTCGTTCGCCTCGACCATGCCTCCGGGCAGATCCCAGTCGGGCTTGTAGTCGGGATCGACGAGGAGGATGCGGCCGTTGTTGTCGCGGAGGATTGCGTCTGCTCCAACCCGCTTTCTTGCCTGTTTCGCGTTCCCTTCGGCGAGGTGTTCTTGCCAGGCTTCGGGGTCGCGTCGGTACAGCGGTTCGTCTGCGCTCATCGCGCTTGCACCTCTGATTCGACGACGTCCGAGGCGATCCATTGCTGGAGCCAGGTTCGCTGGCGCACGGTGTCCGAGACGAGCTCTCTGGTTTCGCTGACCGTGGGCGAGTAGGCGTAGGTCGCGAGTTGGTCGCGGATCTCATTGAGTTGGTGGACAACAAGCTGGGATCCGAGTGATTGGGTCGACTCGATGACGTCCCGCGTGATGCGACACGCCTCCTCAGTCTCACCTTGTTCGATCAGAGAAGCGATCAGGAAGAGCTGTCCGAACGCGTGGCTGCGGGTGTGGCTGGACGGTCGGAGTTCGAGGACGATTTGTGCCTGTTCTTGGGCTGATACCGGGTTTCCGAGTTGCCGCATGCAGCGCGCTGCCTCACTTGCGAGGCTTGCGCGGTCGAAGTGGCTGACCCAATCGGACGGCGGTTCTGCGTGGGTTCCATCCAGTGCGGCTGCGGCTTGTCCCAGGAGCGTACGGGTCTCCTGATCGTCGCCGAGGGCGGCTCGTCCTCTGGCTTTCATTGCCAGAAGGCGAGCAGCTAACTCGGGATTCCGGGGTCCTTCGGCGAGTGCGTCTTGGCCGGCTTGGGCGAAGTGGATGGCGCCGTGCGGGTCGGCTCGATGGTGCGCGAGGTGGCTGAGACTGGCGAGTACGTGGACGCCGAGCTGGCGGTCCTGGCCGGCCTTGGAGAGGTGGAAGGCGCGCAGGAAGTGGCTGTACGCGCGGTCGTCGCGGCCCGCGTCGTGAGCCATCCAGCCGGCCATCTCGGTCAACCCCGCAGCCGCCGTGAAGACGGCTGGGTCTTCGACCACTAGGTCGCCGCCGAACAGCCGCGGGCCCACCTGAGTGTGCAGGTACTTGACCACGGCGGCGTACAGGTGGCCGCCACCGACTTGCCGGTCAGCGGACCGGAAGGCCTGCATTGCGAGTACGTCGGATCCTTCACTGCGCTTCGACAATGTGGCGGTAGGCGCGTGTCCTTGCGGGCGCTGCTCGGCGGAAGGCGGGGGAGTCGGCCCGGTTCGAATGGCCTCTGGCTCAGAAATCGGTCCCGGGGTTTCGAGGGCTTCCAGTCGTGCCGCGAAGCGTGACCTCGCGTCCTCGGTCGCTTCCGCGAGGAGCGTGTCGAGACCTTCCTGGTTGATCGGTCTCGGGCGGATGTTGGTTCCGCCGGCTTCCCAGCGGGAGACCATGCGCTCGCTCACGCCGATCCGTTGGGCGAACTCGCGAATGCTCAGGCGCTGCGACTCGCGCAGCGCCCTTACCTCGCGGCCGGACCAGGCCTGGACCATCACGCCCTCAGTCTCCCATCGTCCGATCTACGCATCTACCTGAGCCTCGCCGTGCAGGTTCGGCGGAAGTTCAGTGCTGCGTCAGTGCCAGTCCATGGTGCGTGCTGTGCGGTCCGCTCGACGCTTGTCCGTGTCGAGCAACAGCCAGACCGGGCACTGAACACCAACGGAGTTAGAGACAGATGCGAGTGGCCTTCGGGTACTTCAAGAAGCACTTCCTGATGAGCGATCCCGAGATCGCCGCGCGTCGGCAAGCGATCGTCGACTGCGCAGGATCGAACGAGTACGTGCTCATTGCCATGTTCATCGATGAGCTGGACGGTGCGCCAGAAGCGCTGCTCAAGGCGTTCGCTGCCGTGATGGAGGTCGACGACGGCGTTCTGATCCTCCCGAACCTGCATCACCTCGCGTCGGTGGGAAACCCGATCGCGATTCGCCAGCACCTCCTCGCCAGCGACGTCGAAGTCGTTCTGTCGGAGGTTCCCAAGCAGGCGGGGCGGGTGTGCTGAGAGGGGTTCCCTCCTCAATGGCCCCTTCACTCCGCGCCCGTTCCGCCCTCCATCAGAGCCTCGCCGCTGGATCTCCTCACGGATCACGGTCGAGGGTCTGAGCCCGGTTCGGTTGGTGCTGACACCTCTCAGCGCCAACCGAATCGGTGCGCAAACACTCGCAACGTTTCGCAGCGCTTCCCGATTGCCAGTTCTTTGGTGCCAGCGAGCATTGAACGTGCATGGCGGATGGTCGAGAGGTTCAGCGGGAACGGCGTGAGTCGTGGGTCGGAGTGAAGACACCGGCTCGGGCGCCTGTGCTTTATCCACAGGCTGCGCGTGTGCTTCGGCGGGTCATCATTCGGCTGGCAAGGTCGCGGCGTGGAACCGACCAGAGGTCTCGACGGGAGGAGGACGCATCGTGAGTGGGGCGGACGAGTGGGCGACCTTGGATGACCTGCTTGGGATGGAGGCGTTGGCGGATCGGCCCGGGGGTGGGGGCGGGATCGGTCAGCTGGCGTTCTACGGGCGTTGCTCCACAGAGGACAACCAGGATCCGAGGTCATCGCTGGCGTGGCAGTTGGGTGAAGCCGCGCGGTTCGTCGAGCCGCTCGGTGGCGAGATCGTGGAGGAGTTCTTCGATATTGGACAGTCGCGGTCGTTGCCTTGGGAGCGGCGTGACGAGTCGAGCCGGGTGCTCCAGGAGCTGAAGAATCCCCGACGCGGCTGGGACGGACTCGTGGTGGGGGAGGCGACGAGGTGCTGGTACGGCAACCAGTTCAGCTTGACCTGGCCGAAGTTCCATCGGTATGGCGTGTCGCTGTGGATCCCGAGTCTCGGTGGGCAGTTCGATCCTGAGAACACCGTGCACGACATGGCGATGACCATCACGGGTGGGTTGTCGAAGTCAGAGCGTCAGCATGTCCAGCGGCGGGTCCGGGCGGCGATGGCGGCGCAGGTCGTGACCGATGGGCGGTACCAAGGCGGCAGAGCCCCGTACGGATATGTCGTTGTCGACGCCGGTCCGCATCCGAATCCCCGGAAGGCGCAAGAGGGCTACCGGCTCCGAGTGCTTGCCATCGACAACGAGGCGGCAGCAGTTGTCGAGCGCATCTTCCAGCTCTACCTCGACGGTCTGGGGCTGAAATCGATCGCCGAGACGCTGAACGTCGAAGCCATCCCGTGTCCTTCGGCGCATACGCCTCAGCAGAACCGACATCGCAGAGGCGACGGATGGCAGCACACCACTGTCAAGGCGATCCTCGAGAATCCGCGGTACACCGGCTTCGCGATCTACGGGCGGTGGCAGAAGGTCGAGGAACTGCTGGATCCGGAGGACGTGGCTGCGGGCCATGTGGTGCGCTTCCGGCGATCGCCGCAGTCGAAGATCGTGCGTTCGCGGGAGCCTGCTCACCAGGCGATCGTGTCTGTCGAAACTTTCACGCGGGTCCAGCTGGAGTTGCGTGTACGTCGAGGAAGCGGGCCGGCGGATCAGGCGAAGCGTGAGCGGACACGGGTGACGGCAGCGCGCGTATACCGGCTCCGCGCTCGTGTGAGGTGTGAGTTGTGCGGACGGAAGATGCAGGGGGCGGCGCGGAAGCACGCAGTCTTCTACCGGTGCAGCGCGCGGACTTTGGTCCCGGGTTCGCCGGTGGCAGATCTCCATCCCGCCAGCGTGTACCTCCGCGAGGACCTCCTGACCCGGAAGGTGAACGCCTGGATCGCGACGCTGTTCGACCCGGAGCATCTCGACGAGACTGCGGAAGCGCTGGCGGCTGCCGACGATGATCACGAGTTGGCATCAGTTGCGACCAGGCTGGCGCAGAGGGTCGCGACAGCCGAGGCGGCGATGGCGCGGTTGCGGCGGGCGCTCGAGGCCGGCTGGGATCCGGCGGCGTTGACGGAGCAGTACAACGCGGCGGTGGCGGAGAAGCGGTCCGCGGAGGCCGAGCTCAGCGCGGTGAAGGTGCCGGAGTCGGTATCGGCCCAAGACATCCGGAAGATGGTCCAAGAGCTGGGCGACATGACGGCGGCACTCGACGAGGCCGACGCGAGCGACATGCGAGCGCTCTATGAAGCGCTGGGTCTGCAAGTGAGCTACAACCACGAGACCAGATCGGCCGAAGTCGCTATGAGCCCCGCTCTGCGTGGCTTTAGCGTTGGTGTCCGAGGGGGGACTTGAACCCCCACGCCCCGCGAAGGGCACTAGCACCTCAAGCTAGCGCGTCTGCCTATTCCGCCACCCGGACGAGTGGTCTTGCCGCCGTAGCGACGCTGACCGGAGAACAGTAGCAAAGTCCACGGGTGGAATTCACATCGGGGCTCAGCGGGCTGACTTGGGGGCGTTCGAGGGGTAGTTTGAAATTCAAGGGTCGGCCGGGAGGAGGGTCGGATGAACGCGTGGAACGCGATGACGTTCGAGGGCAAGGACACCATCCTGGGGGTGGTTCGCCGGGAGGCGGGGGAGTTCTTCGAGCTGGTCGACAGCGACGCGGTGTGGGAGGCGCCGACCGGGGCCGGGCATTGGCAGGTGCGGGACGTGGTGGCGCACATCGCAGACACCACCGAGGCGTACTTCGTCGCCTTCGACGCGGCCCGGTCGCACACCGAGGTGCCGGCGGCGTACGGGCTGCCGGGGATGGCCGAGCGGGTCGACAAGCAGGCGCTGGCGCTGCGCGACGTACCGCGGGCCGAGCTGGTCGAGCGGCTCCGGGGTGACTTCGACAAGATGATGGAGATCTTCGACGCGCTCGGGCCGGACGAGTGGGGCGGGTTCAACGTGCCGCACTTCTACATGGGCCCGGTGCCGGCGTTCTTCTACCCGGCCTTCCAGTTGATGGACTACGGGGTCCATTCGTGGGACGTGCGGCAGGGGACCGGCCGGGCGCACGGGCTGACGGGTGAGGCGGCCGACCTGCTGGTGCCGTTCATGTTCGTGGTGTGGCAGGGGACCGCGGGTACGACGGAACCGGGCGAGCTCGGCATCCGGATCACCAGCGGCCCGAATGCCGGCGACACCCGGGTCCGCGTAGGCCCGGACGGGATGACCTACGAGCAACCGGCGGACGTCGGTGACTTGTCCACCGTCATCGAGTTCGACCCGGGTAGTTTCGTGCTGACCGCGTTCGGGCGGAGCAACTCCGGCACGATCCGCGGTGAGCGGGCGATCGCCGACCGCTATCTCAACCTGTTCTTCCGGATCTGAGGGGGAGTATGACGGACATCGACCTGCCGGCGATCGAGGCCGAGCGCGACCGGATCAGAACGACGTACCTGACCGAAGACGGGACGAGTTCCGCGCGCGGGCTGCACCACGTGGCGCTGCTGTGCGCGGACGTCGAGCGGACGGTGCAGTTCTACCAGGGCGTGCTCGAGTTCCCGCTCACCGAGATCGTCGGCAACCGGGACTACGAGGGCTCGAACCACTTCTTCTTCGACATCGGCAACGGCAACCTGCTGGCGTTCTTCGACTTCCCGGGCCTGGACCTCGGTCCGTACGCCGAGGTGCTTGGCGGACTGCACCACCTGGCCATCTCGGTGGAGCCGGACCAGTGGGCGCGGCTGAAGAAGAACCTGGACGAGGCCGGCGTCGAGTACCTCGAGGAGAGCGGTACGTCGATCTACTTCCGCGACCCCGACGGCGCGCGCGTCGAACTGATCGCCGATCCCCTGGGGGAGATGTACGGACTCAAGGTCCTCTGAGCAACCGCGCGGCCTGCCGGGCCCTCCGCAACGGCTCAGGAGTACGGCGTCCGGCGATGAACCGACTCACCACCTCGACCGCGGTGGTGAGGTCGGTCCGCCAGCCGGAGTGCACGACGAGCGGCCGAGTGCCGCGCCGGGTGCGCAGCCACGTCGCGACATGGTCCGGACCGATGAACAGCGGCGCCGTCGCGGCCGGCTCGTCGTCCGGCAGGTCGCCGGAGGCGGTTAGCGGGCGGTGAGTCACGCCCACCGTCGGCAGATCCAGTACGGCGCCCAACTGCACCGCCAGCCCGCACCGGCGCGGGTGATCACGCCCGGTCGCGTCCAGCAGGAGTACGTCGGGTTGCGGCGCCAGGCGTCGTACGACGTCCTCCAGCAGAGGACCGAGGCGGAGAGCCAGCAAACCAGGCACGTAGGACGCCGAGGCGTGCCCCGGAACCAGGCATCGTCCGACAACGCTGCCCTGGTCCATGACGACCGCAGCACCCCAAGCCCGGTCGCCCGCTGACCCAGTGCCGGACAGGCCGCGAGCGAAGCAGACCCACGCTCCGCCGACCAGGCACGAGCGCTCGGGTGTCCATGGTGGAGGCGTAGCTCGGGCGAGGGTCTCCTGGGCCGAGATCAGCCCTGGCTCGTCAGTCGGCCAGGGCATCGAGGAACCAGTCCCGAGCGAGTACGGCGACCTGTTCGAGGGTGCCCGGTTCGGTGAAGAGGTGGGTGGCGCCGGCTACTACCTGGAGGTCGTTGGCGCACTGGAGTTGGCGTTGGGCGGTGCGGTTGTAGTCGAGGACCACGGTGTCGAGCTCGCCGACGATCAGCAGGGTGGGTGCCGTCACGGCGGCCAAACGTGGGCCGGCCAGGTCGACTCGGCCGCCGCGGGACACCACTGCGGCGACCGAGGTGGTGCCGGCGGCGGACCACAGGGCGGCGGCTCCGCCGGTGCTGGCGCCGAAGTAGGCGATCGGGCCGAAGCGGTCGCCCGCCCAGTCGTTGGCGCCGCTCAAGCGGTCGGCCAGGAGCGGGATGTCGAAGACGTTCCGGCGGTCGGCCGCCTCCGCGGTCGTCAGCAGGTCGAAGAGGAGGGTGGTGAGACCGGCTCGGTTGAGGACGTGGGCGACGTACTGGTTGCGCGGGCTCAGCCGGCTGCTGTCGCTGCCGTGGGCGAAGATCACCAGGCCGCTCGACCGCGCAGGCTCGGCGAGGTCGCCGGGGAGGGCGGCGCCCGACGACTCGATGGTCACCGGTGCGGTGGTCATTGCGAGTCCGGCGCCGGGTGTTCGACGAGCGCGATCACGCGGCTCGTGATGAAGCGGGCGGTGCGGATCGGTTTGCCGGTGCGGGTGACCTCGACGACCTCGGTGAGGTTGCGGGTGGTGTTGATCTCGACCCGGCGACCGGCCTTGGTGGCGGCGATCTCGTACGTCGACACCCCGTTGCCGGTGTCGATGACGACTTCCACCCAGTCACCCTTCACACAGTTCAGATACCCGGGACGTCGGCTGTCATGCCCGCGTGGGGGAGGATGGGCCCATGACTTCTCCGGGGACCAGCGAGCGTACGTCGTACACACCTGACGCCGAAGTGGTGGAGCTCTGCAGTGAGCTGATCCGGATCGACACCACGAACTACGGCAACGGGAAGAGCAACGGTGAGCGGGTCGCGGCGGAGTACGTCGCGGCGAAGCTGGACGAGGTCGGGATCGAGTCCACGATCTACGAGTCGGAGCCGGGCCGCGCGACCCTGGTCGCGCACTGGGAGGGCGAGGACTCCTCGGCCGACCCGCTGCTCGTGCACGGACACCTGGACGTCGTACCGGCGGACGCGAAGGACTGGAAGGTGGACCCGTTCGCCGGGGAGATCTTCGACGGGTGCGTGTGGGGCCGCGGCGCGGTCGACATGAAGGACTTCGACGCGATGGTGCTGTCCGTGGTCCGGGCCCGGCAGCGGGTCGGGGCGAAGCCGCGGCGGCCGGTCCGGCTGGTGTTCACCGCCGACGAGGAGGCCGGCGGCGTGTACGGCGCCCAGTGGCTGATCAACAACCACCCGGACACCGTCGCGGACTGCACCGAGGGGATCGGCGAGGTCGGCGGGTTCTCGGTCACCGTGAAGGACGACCTGCGGCTGTACCTGATCGAGACCGCGGAGAAGGGCATGAGCTGGATGCGGCTCAAGGCCCGCGGTACGGCGGGACACGGGTCGATGGTGAACAACGACAACGCGGTCACCCACCTGGTCGAGGCGGTGACCCGGATCGGCGCGCACGAGTGGCCGCTGCGGGTCACGCCGACGGTCCGGGAGTTCCTGAAGACGCTGGAGGACGTGCTCGAGGTCGAGCTCGACCCGGACGACATGACCGAGACGCTGGCGAAGCTGGGCAGCTTCAGCCGGATGTTCGGCGCCACCATCCGCAACACCGCGAACCCGACGATGCTGAACGCCGGCTACAAGGTGAACGTGATCCCCGGCGACGCCGAGGCGCACATCGACGGCCGGTTCCTGCCCGGGTTCGAGGACGAGTTCTTCGCCACCATGGACGAGCTCATCGGAGACAAGGTGCGGCGGGAGGCGGTGGTCGAGGACATCGCGCTGGAGACCGAGTTCAGCGGCGGCCTGGTCGAGGCGATGAAGGCGTGCCTGGCGGCCGAGGACCCGCAGAGCCGGACCGCGCCGCTGCTGATGTCGGGTGGCACGGACGCCAAGTCGTGGAGCCGGCTCGGCGTCCGGTGCTTCGGGTTCGTGCCGTTGCAGCTGCCGCCGGACCTGGACTTCATGGGCATGTTCCACGGCATCGACGAGCGCGTCCCGACCAGCGCCCTGGAGTTCGGCTCCCGGGTGCTCGACCGCTTCCTCGATCAGGCCTGAGCGTCAGCCGCGCAGCCGCGACGGCCGGTGGGTGATCTCCTCGATGTCCTGCGCCGCCGCGAGCACCAGGCGGTGGGACAGCTCGGACAGCGCCCGCGCGGCCGCCAGTTCGTCGCCGATCTGCGGCACCTCGACGTCGTTCGGGTGCCGGTACGCCGTACCGCGCCCGGCCAGCTGTTCCCCGTCGGTCCGGAGCTTGGCCTCGGCGTGCGTCGTCCGCTCGCCCTCGACCTCGTCGATCACGATGTCAACCGTCCACTGCCGCTTCGTCATGGCACCCACCTCGCGTTTCTAGCGTCGTCCCGCAGGCCGCAGCTCACAAGAGGTTGAGCGTGGTCCGGAGGCTCGGGAGGTACCGGATCAGGGTCTGCGGCGGAGTGGGCGTCGTGACGAGGGACAGGGTGAGGCGGTAGCGGAACGGGGCGGGGACCAGGCGCTCGCCGGAGCGGAGCTCGGTGGCGAGTGCGCTGCGGGGGACGAGGGCAAGCTGGGTACGGCGACGCGCCATGGCGACCGTGGTGCTGAGCGTGACGCCCCGGCGGGGGATCGCGCCGAGGGCGACCAGCCGGCTGTGGATGTCTTCGGCGCCGCGGTCGTACGTCGAGAAGGCGATCGGGCGGTCCTTCAGCGGTTGCTTGCCGCGGCCGGGTGGGCCGGCGCCGGGTGGGACGAACAGGACGAGCTCGTCGCGGCCGACGCGGCGGGCGACGGTGCCGCGGGGCAGTGTCATCTGGTCGGCGATCGCGATGAATGCGGCGTCCATGGTTCCCTCCGCGATCCGTTCGACCAGGAAGTGGCCGTGGTCGACCTGCTGCTCGATGTCCAGGTCGGGCAGGTCCGCGTCGAGCACCGGGAACAGGATCGGCGCGATGCTGGCGAAGGTGCCGATCACGAGCCGATGTCCGGCGGCGGCCGCGCGGGTGGCGGTGTAGGCCTCCTCGAGGTGGCCGAGGATGTGGTCGGCCCGGCGCCCGAGCTCCGCTCCCGCGGGCGTCGGCCGAGCACCGCGGGTGTCGCGCTCGAACAGCTTGGTGCCGCACATGCGCTCGAGCCGGGCCAGCCGCTGGGACGCGGAGGGCTGCGAGATGCGCAGCTCGCGGGCCGCTGTGCCGACCGCGCCGGTTCGTCCGATCGCCTGCACCAATCGCAGGTCGTCGACCGATGGTAATGAAGCCATAGGGACAGCCTATGGCAACCGCCAAGCGCTTGCCGACTACTCGGAGCACCCGAAAACCCCAAGAATCAAAGGTGTGAGAGCCCGAAGCGAAGCGCTCGCGTTGCTGGCCGGCGGCGGCGCGGCGGACCTTGCGCTTCGGTTCACGCAAGTGGCGTTGCCGCTGGTGGTTCTCCATGAGACGGGCTCGGTCGCTGCGACTGGGCTGGTCGGCGGCGCGTCCGGCGTACCTGTGTTGCTGTCGCCATGGTGGGCGAGGAAGGCACGGCAGTGGGTGGACTCGGGTCCACGGCTTGCGGTGGTTGCTGCCATCCAGGCGGTGGCTCTGGCGAGTGTGCCGACTGCCGCCATGCTAGGACTCCTCACACCCGGGTTGCTGGTCGTCAGTGGTCTGTTGCTCGGCTGCGGCGAGGCGCTGTCCAATCCGGGGCGGTCAGCGCTGCTGGCTGACACCGGAGACCGGTGGGGTGAGGGCAAGGCCGTCGTACTGCTGACCTGGCAGGACGGTCTGCGCAGGATCGGCATGATGGTCGGCCCGGTCATCGGCGCCTTTGCGGTGTCGACAGGCCTCACCAACGGGCTGCTGTGGGTGGAGGCCGTCGGTGTACTCGCAGCAGGGCTCCTGGCGTGCACAGTGAAGGCAGAGCGTGCTCCTGAGGGCATTGAGGCTCCGTCTATCCGGGCCAGTCTCAAGACGCGTCCGGACGTTCTCTACGGCTGGATTGTTCGGGGGACCGGCTGCGTGACGTGGTTCGCGTTCACGCTGGGGCTGTCGGTGATCGGTGCGCAGCGCGGCGAGCCCGGTGTCTACCTCGCGGCCGGCATGACCGGGTACGGCGTTGGCTCGGTGATCGGCACGACGATCTCACTGGCCGTCGTACGTCGAGTGCCGCCAGTACCGCTCGCGACCGGGGCGTGGGCCTTCATGGGGTTGTGCTGGGCCGGGATGGGACTGTGGACGCATCCGCCGGTCATTGCCGTGACGGGCGCACTTGCGGGCATCAGCGTGGTCCTCGGGATCGCCGCCATCTCGGTCCTGATCACGCGAACCTCGGTCGGCGCCGAGCGGCGGGCGTTGTTGTCGGGGCAGTCGGTCGTCGTGAACGCGGGGAGCTCGGCCGGGTTGCTCGCCGGCGGGCCGATCATCGCCGCGGCCGGCGCCGAGCACACGCTGATCGGCGCGGGCCTGCTGACCACCCTGGTCGCGCTGATAATCCTGGTGAAAGCGAGGCGGTCGCGGTGCGACACTGCCGAGCATGTCCGAGATCGTCATCACCACTCTGGCCGAGCGGCCTGAGGTCACCAGCTGGCTGGGCGACTTCTGGAACGTCTGGCCGCAGTTCATGCTGCAGGACCTGGTCGCCGACGCGCTGCTCGGTGGGGTGCCTGAGGAGTTCGCCGACCAGTGCCTGATCGCGACCGAGGACGGCGAACTCGTCGCGCACTCGCGCAGCATCCCGTTCGCATTCCCGCTCGAGGACCGCCCGGAGCTGCCGTCGCGGGGGTGGGACCAGGTGCTGACGTGGGGCTTCGAGGACCTCCGCCGCGGCCGCGAGACCACCGTGTCGAGCGCGCTGGAGATCGTGATCAGGCCGAGCCACCTCGGCCGCGGGCTGTCCTACCGGATGCTGGCGGCGATGCGCGACGCGGTGAAGGCGAAGGGCCACACCACGCTGTACGCGCCGGTCCGCCCGAACGGCAAGACCGACGCCCGGATGCCGATGAGCGAGTACGTCGACCAGACTCGGGACGACGGCCTCCCCGTCGACCCGTGGCTGCGGGTCCACGTGAAGGCCGGCGGCAAGATCGTCAAGGTCGCCTCGACCTCGATGCTCATCGCCGGCTCCCTGGCGGAGTGGCGCGAGTGGACCGGCCTGCCGTTCGACCAGCCCGGCGAGGTGATCGTCCCCAAGGCACTCGTCCCAGTCCTGGCCGACGTGGAGCACGACTACGCCGTCTATGTAGAACCCAACGTCTGGGTCCAGCACGACCTCTGAAACCCCAACTAGTTGGGGTGCCCAGGCCGCTCGGCGCGCCGCAGCATCAGAGGCATGAGTACGACGGAACGCAACAAGACCATCGTCCGCGACCTGATCGACGGACTGTTCAGCAAAGGCGACCTCGGCGCGGTCGACACCTACCTCGCCGAGGACTTCGTCAACCACGACCCGCCGTTCGGGGTCACGCCGGACCGCGACGGGATGCGGGTCGCCGGCGCCATAATGCGGGACGCCTTCCCCGACTGGCACAGCGAACTGCACCAACTCGTTGCCGAGGGCGACATCGTGGTGGAGCGGTTCACAGCGAGCGGGACGCATCGGGGTGAGGTGATGGGCGTCGCACCGACCGGCCAGGAGGTCAGTCTGCGCGGGATCAACATCTTCCGGCTGCGCGACGACCTGGTCGTCGAACGCTGGGGGCGGCTCGACGAACTCGGTTTCCTCCGGCAATTAGGCCGTGCCTGATGGTCCATCGCCTACTGCGCGGCACTCGGCACGGCATCTCGCCGCACTGGAGCAAAGACCACGATGAACCACATCGAGGCCTTCACTCCAGCACGCCGAGCTACCGCACCGAGCACCTGCTCGCTACGGCGCTGGACCATCAGGCACGACCTGGGCGTCGTACCGGATCAGCCGTAGCATCGCGAGCATGGGGGCGGCGGATCGCCTGGAAGTGCTGATCCAGCGGTGTTATGCGGGGCTGGACGCGGATCAGTTGCGGTCCGAGACGCTGATCCGGCTGCGGACGCTGATGACGATCGACGCCGCGTTCTTCGCGACGGTGGACCCGGCAACTGTGCTGTTCACGTCCGCGAGTGCGGACGAGCCGCTGACCAGCGTGACCGAGCAGTTCCTGGCGAACGAGTTCGGGCAGGACGACGTCAACAAGTTCGCCGCGCTCGCCGCCGGGCCCGACCCGGTGAGCTCGCTCGGTCACGCCACGAACGGGGAGTGGCCGAGCAGCGCCCGGTACGGCGAGGTGATGCGGCCGATCGGTCTCGGCGACGAGCTCCGGGCGGCGCTGGTCTCGAACGGGCGCTGCTGGGGCGTGATCTGCCTGCACCGGGAAGACGCCGACACCGGCTTCTCGGAGCAGGAGATCCAGCTGGTACGACGCCTTGGACCGCATCTCGCCGAGGGTCTGCGACGGAGCCTGCTCACCGCGGCCGTCGGGAGCGCCGAGGTCGGTCCCGGGGTGGTGGTTCTGAATTCGAAGCACGAGATCGTGTCGGTCAGCGCGGAGGCCGAGCACTGGATGGCTGAGCTGGAGCCGGAGCGCCGTACCGAGTTGCCGATGGCGGTGCGGGCTGCGGCGGTGCAGCTGGAACGGGTGCACGAGTTGCCGCAGGCTCCGGTGCTGAAGGTGCGGACCACGAGCGGCCGCTGGCTCGCGCTGCACGCGTCGACGCTGCGCGGCGCGGATGGGCAGCGGACGGCAGTCGTGATCGAGCCGGCCACGGCGGCGCAGCTCGGGTCGTTCCTGCTCGACCTCTACGGGCTGACCCCGGCTCAGCAACGGGTCACTGAGCTCCTGCTCAAGGGCTACTCGACCCGGCAGATCGTCGACCGGCTGTGTCTGTCGCAGTACACCGTGCAGGAGCACGTCCGGGCAGCCCTCGACAAGGTCGGTGTCGGCAGCCGCCGTGAGCTGGTGACGGTCTTGCTCAGAGGGTCCGCATGACGCGGATGATGCGGCGGCGGAGCCAGACTCGGCGGGTGCCGTCGGGGTAGCGGCGGAGGCGGGCCAGCTCCCAGCCGCCGTACTCGGCGTGCTCGGTCAGCAACCGGCGGACGGCGCCTCGCGACTCCGTCCTGGACACCTCGAACTGTTGCAGTTCGTATTCGGCCATCCGCACCTCCACCTGCTACGACACGTCCTCCAGCGCTGCGACGATCGCGGGTGGGAGGGTGAGCTCCTCCACACCCAGGATCGACTTGAGTTGCATCGCCGTCCGGGCCCCGACGATCGCCGCCGACACGCCCGGCCGGTCCCGCACCCAGGTGAGCGCCACCTCGAGCGGTGTCCAGCCGAGCCCGTCGGCGGCTCGTGCGACTGCCTCCACGATGCCCGAACCGCGGCCGTCGAGGTAGGGGTCGACGAATCTGGACAGATGCTGAGACGCCGCCCGCGAGTCCGCCGGGATCCCGGTGCGGTACTTCCCAGTCAACACACCACGGCCAAGCGGCGACCAGGCCAGGACACCGATCCCGAGCCCGCCGGCCGCCCGGATCGCGTCCGCCTCGGCGTCGCGGGCGAGCAGTGAGTACTCCACCTGGTTCGACACCGGGACCGCGCGACCGGGCCACGCCTGCTGCCAGGTGACGGCGCGGGCCGACTTCCAGCCTGCGTAGTTCGAGACGCCGACGTACCGGACCTTGCCCGAGCTCACCGCGTGGTCGAGCGCCGACAGCGTCTCCTCCAGCGGCACGTCGTCCGACCAGGTGTGCAGCTGCCAGAGGTCGATGTGGTCGACGTTCAGCCGGCGCAGCGAGCCCTCCAGGTCGCGCAGCAGGGCGCCGCGGGAGGTGTCGGTGATCCGCTCGCCGCGGCGGACGCTGAACCCGGCCTTGGTCGCGATCACCAGGTCGTCGCGGTCCACCACGTCGCCGAGCAGCGAGCCGATCAGTCGCTCGCTGTCACCGTCTCCGTACGCCGCCGCGGTGTCGATCAGGGTGCCACCGGCGGCCACGAACGCGGCGAGCTCCTCGCGCGCCTCGTGCTCGTCGGTGTCCCGCCCCCAGGACATGGTGCCGAGGCCGAGCCGGCTCACCGCCAGTCCACTGTGACCGAGATAGCGCTGCTGCATGTGCCGAGCCTATTGGCCGCCACCGACAACGGCTCGTTAGGCTCGCCTGTCATGCGACTCGGACTCAACATCGGCTTCGTCTTCGGTGGCGACGACCATCTGGATCATCTGAGGCTGGTGAAGGAGGCCGAACGGCTCGGTTTCTCGGTCACCTGGGCCGCGGAGGCGTACGGCTCGGACGCCGCCACGCTGCTGACCTGGATCGCCGCCCAGACCTCGACCATCGACGTCGGCGCCGCGGTCTTCCAGATCCCGGCCCGGACCCCGGCGATGACCGCGATGACCGCCGCCACCCTGGACCGGCTGTCCGGCGGCCGGTTCCGGCTCGGCCTCGGCGTGTCCGGCCCGCAGGTGTCCGAGGGCTGGCACGGCGTCCGGTTCGACAAGCCGCTGGCCCGCACCCGGGAGTACGTGGCGATTGTGAACGCGGCGATGCGACGTGAGACCGTGGCGTTCGAGGGCGAGCACTTCACCCTGCCGTTGCCCGGCGGCCCGGGCAAGCCGCTCAAGCTGTCCATCCACCCGCTCCGCGACCACGTTCCGGTGTACCTTGCCGCGGTCGGCCCGAAGAACCTCGAGCTGGCCGGCGAGATCGCCGACGGCTGGCTCGGCATCCTGAACGACCCCGCCTATCTGGGAGAGCAGTTGAAGCACATCGCGACGGGCCGCGAGGCTCGTTCGGAAGGGCTCGACGGGTTCGACGTCGTCGCGTCCGTGCCGGTGATGACCGGTGACGATCTGCAGGTCGCGGCCGACCCGATCCGTGGGTACGCCGCTCTCTACATCGGCGGCATGGGCAGCCGGGAGAAGAACTTCTACAACGCCCTGGCGATCCGGATGGGGTACGCCGAGGAGGCCAAGCGGATCCAGGACCTGTACCTGGCCAAGCAGCACCGCGACGCGATGGCCGCCGTACCGCACGGCTTCATCGACTCGATCTCGCTGCTCGGCGGCAAGGAGCGGATGGCCGAGAAGCTCACCGCGTACGCCGAGGCCGGGGCGACCACGGTCGCGCTGACCCCGTTCGCGCCGACCGTCGAGCAGCGGATCGCCGACCTGCGCACGGTAGCCGAGGCCCTCGAGCTCGCCGGGGTCGGTGAGTAGGTGTCCATCTGGGAAGCCATCATCCTGGGCATCGTCGAGGGGCTCACCGAGTTCCTCCCGGTGTCAAGCACCGGGCACCTCACCATCGCCTCGAAGATGCTCGGCCAGCAGATCGACGACCCGGCGATCACCGCGTTCACCGCGGTGATCCAGTTCGGCGCGATCGCGGCCGTGGTGCTGTTCATGTGGAAGGACATCCGGACGTACGCCGTCGCCTGGTTCAAGGGCCTGCGGCACCCCGAGTACCGCGGCGAGTTCGACCACCGGATGGGCTGGTTCGTCATCGTCGGCTCCCTCCCGATCTGCATCGTCGGGTACCTTGGCCGGGAGATCATCTCCGGTCCGCTGCGCAGCATGTGGTGGGTCGCGGCGTCGCTGATCGGCTGGTCCTTCGTGATGGTCGCCGCCGAGCGGCTGAGCAGCAAGTCCCGGCCGCTCACCCGCATCACCCTGATCGACGCGGTCATCATGGGCATCATCCAGTGCCTGGCCCTGATCCCCGGTGTGTCCCGCTCGGGTGCGACCATCGCCGCCGGCCTGTTCTGCGGCCTGGACCGGGTCGCCGCGACGAAGATGGCGTTTTTGCTTGGCATCCCGGCCCTGGTCGGAGCCGCCGTCTTCGAGCTCCCACACGCCCTCGACGGCAGCGTCGGCATCGTGCCGGTCCTGGTCGGAACCGTGGTGAGCTTCGTCGTCGCCTATGCGTCCGTGGCGTGGCTGCTGAAGTTCGTCGCCAAGCACACGACGGAGATCTTCGCGTTCTACCGCCTCCTGGTAGGCATCGTGATCGTCATCCTCCTGGCCACGAGCACGATCACGGCCACCTGACGCGGGGGGCGCCGGGTGAGTGGGGACCGGACCGCCAGGCCATCACAATCCGCGGCGCACCGCGGTGCCCCGCTCGGTGCGCGGGCCGTGGGGTGATTGCGATGGCCTGGCGGTCCGCGGCCGACGGGCGGGAGCCCAACGGGATGCACCGGCGACGAGCCGCGGGGTGGGAGCACGCGTGGGTGGGACTACAACCAGCCGACCTTGCGGAAGAAGCGGTACATGGTGAAGCAGACGGTGGCCATCAGGAGGAGTACGGCGTAGTAGCCGTAGTGCCAGCGGAGTTCGGGCATGTTGTCGAAGTTCATGCCGTAGATGCCGGCCACCATGGTCGGGACCGCCGCGATGGCAACCCACGCAGAGATGCGGCGCATATCGTCGTTCTGCTGGACCGAGACTCGGGCGAGGTGGGCGTTGAGGGCCGAGCTGAGCAGGACGTCGAGGGCCTCGGTCTGGTCGGAGACTCGGTTGACATGGTCGGCGACGTCGCGGAAGAACGGCGCGGCTTGCGGGCTGACGCCGGGGACGCCGTGCGCGAACTGCTCCATCGGGTCGCGCAGCGGCTGGATGGCGCGGCGCATCTCGAGCACCTCGCGCTTGAGCATGTAGATCCGCTCGGCGTCGCTGGTGCGCTCGGGGGAGAACACCGAGCTCTCGACCTCGTCGACGTCGATCTCGACCTGCTCGGCGACCTCCTCGTAGTCGTCAACCACCGAGTCGCAGATCGCCCACAGGACGGCGGCCGGCCCGTGACCGAGCATGGACGCGCGCTCCTCCAGTTGCTGCCGCGCCGTGGCCAGCTCTCCGCCTTCGCCGTGCCGGACGGTGACGACGTACCGCGGGCCGATGAAGACGCTCAGCTGGCCGGTCTCCACGGCGTCGCCCTCGTCGACGTACCAGAGGGTCCGCAGTACGACGACGATCGCCTCGCCGAACCGCTCGACCTTGGGCCGCTGGTGGGCCTTGAGCGCGTCCTCGACGGCGAGCTCATGCAGGCCGAAGAGCCCCTGGACCCGGCGCATCTCGGCGTCCGACGGCTCGTGCAGCCCGACCCACCCGAAGCACCGGCCGTCGTCGTCGATGGCCTGGGCAACGGTCTCCGGATCCCTGGGCAGGTCCTGCCGTTCCCCCTCGGCATACACCCCGCAGTCCACGATCACGCCCCCATCATGTCAGCTGAGGTCGCGCCTGGCGCGACCCGACTTGCTCGACCGGATAACGTGCAACCCATGCCCACGGTGATTCTGGTTCGGCACGGTCGTAGCGCCGCGAACACGTCCGGCACGCTGGCCGGCCGCACGCCGGGGGTGAAGCTGGACGAGACCGGGCTGCAGCAGGCCGAGGCGGTCGCGCAGCGCCTGGCCGAGCTGCCGCTGGCGGCGCTCGTCACCTCGCCGCTGGACCGCTGCAAGCAGACCGCGGCGGCGATCGCGAAGCACCATCCGGAGTTGCGTCCGGCAACGGATCGCCGGCTGACCGAGTGCGGGTACGGCGACTGGACCGGGCAGAAGCTGTCCACGCTGATGAAGGACCCGCTGTGGCCGGTCGTGCAGCAGCACCCGTCGGCCGTGACGTTCCCGAACGGCGAGTCGATGCGGGCGATGCAGCAGCGCGCGGTGGACGCCGTACGGGCGCATGACGCAGCGCTGGCGCAGAGCCACGGGGACGGCGCGCTGTGGGTGGCGGTCTCGCACGGCGACGTGATCAAGGCGATCGTCGCGGACGCGCTCGCGCAGCACCTCGACACGTTCCAGCGGATCGTCGTGGACACCGCGACGACGACGATCATCACCTACACCAAGACCCGCCCGTTCCTGGTCCGGCTGAACGACTCCGGCAGCGAGCTCGCGTCCCTGGTGCCGAAGCCGGCGGCCAGAAAGCGGACCCGGAAGCAGTCCTCGGACGCGGTCGTCGGCGGACGGTAATAGGGTCTAGGTATGGCGCGAGTTGTGCATTCCTACGACGACCCGGACCGGTTCGTCGCGGGCACCGTGGGCGAACCCGGTGCGAGGACGTTCTTCCTGCAGGCCCGGGCCGGGACCCGGTTGACGTCGGTGGCCTGTGAGAAGGAGCAGGTGATGGCGCTCGCGGAGCGGCTGGACGTGATGCTGGACGAGGTGGCCCGGCGGTTCGACCGGGACCCGGTGACCCCGGCGGGGATCGACGACACCGACCCGCTGGAGCAGCCGATCGAGGAGGAGTTCCGGGCCGGCACCATGACGCTGGCCTGGGAGGCCGACGCCGAGCGGGTGGTGATCGAGGTGTTCTCGGTGGTCACCGGCGAGCAGGCCGAGCTCGAGGAGACCGACCCGGTGCAGGCCGCGATGGACTCCGAGGACGCCGAGGTGTTCATCGTCCGGATCAGCGAGGAGCAGGCCCGCGCGTTCGCCCGGCGGGCGGTCGCGCTGGTCGCGTCCGGCCGGCCGAGCTGCCCGTTCTGCGGGCGGCCGATCGATCCCGACGGGCACATCTGCCCGCGCGCCAACGGCTACCGCAGGCACCTGCCGGAATGATCGACCTGGACCTGCTCGCCACTGGGGAGCTGTCGTTGCACGGCCGCCTGGTGGCAGCGTCGAACGGCACGTTCCAGGGCTCGGTGAGCCTGGGCGAGGAGTCGGCGACGGTGGTCTACAAACCGGTCCAGGGCGAGCGGCCGCTGTGGGACTTCCCCGACGGCACGCTGGCGCAACGCGAGTACGCGTCGTACGTCGTCTCCGAGGCGCTCGGGTGGTCCGTCGTGCCGCCGACCTTGCTGCGGGACGGGCCGCTCGGCGAGGGCATGGTGCAGCTGTGGATCGACGAGGCCGAGCTCGGCCCGGGGGAGACCGAGCTGGTCGACATCGTGCCGCAGGGCCGGGTGCCGACCGGATGGCTCGGCGTCCTCGACGCGTTGGACGGCCGGCACAACCCGGTCACGCTGGTGCACGCCGACACCGACGCGCTGCGGAAGATGGCCGTGTTCGATGCCGTGGTCAACAATGCCGACCGCAAGGGCGGGCACGTGCTGAACCCCGGCGACGGCCGCGTGTACGGCGTCGACCACGGCGTCACGTTCAACGCGGACGACAAGCTGCGGACGGTGCTGTGGGGCTGGGCCGGCGAACCCATCCCTGCCGAGTTGCTGGACGACGTACGCAAGCTGGCCGACCGGCTTGCCGGTGGTCTCGGGCAGCAGCTGTGCGAGCTGATCACCGCGGTCGAGCTGACCGCGACCCGCGAGCGGTGCGCCACTTTGCTCAAGACCGGCGTCTACCCCTACCCGAGCGACGACTGGCCGGCCATTCCCTGGCCCGCTTTCTGACCGCGCAGATAGGTGCTGGGGTTCGCGCCGCGTTCGCGTTTGAACGCGGCGCTGAAGCTGAAGGCATCGGCGTACCCGACCCGGCGGGCGACCGTGGCGACGGTCGCGCCGGGCTCGGTCAGGAGGTCGGCCGCGAGTGTCATCCGAAGCTCGGTGAGATAGGCGAGTGGCGCCTGACCGGTCAGTTCGGTGAAGCGTCGTACCAGGGTCGTCCGGGAGACGGTCGCGACCTCAGCCAGCCCGGCGAGCGTCCAGCCGGCTGCGGGCGAGCCGTGCATCGCGTGCAGGACCGGGCCGACCACGTCGTCGCCGAGGGCGTCGTACCAGGGCGGGGGATTGCCATCGAACCAGTCGCGCAGTGTGCAGACCATCAGCCAGTCGAGGAGCCGGTCGAGTCCGACGTGCCGGCCGAGTGCACCGGCGGCGATCCGCTCCTGCAGGTAGTCGCGCAGCGGTGCGCAGTCGTGGTCCTCGGTGATGACAACCAGCGGCGGGAGCTCGTCGAGGAGCCGCCGTGGGAGCTCCTGCCGGACGTGGTACGCCCCGGCGAGCAGCACTGTGCCGGCGTCGATCGGGCCGGGCGAGTCGACCCGGCCGTCGCAGTACACGTCGATCGCCGGGCCTGGGCGCGCCGGATCGTCGGTGAAGAGGAACTCGGCCGGCCCGCGGACGACCGCGGTCTCGCCCGGCCGGATCAGGCGTGGTTCGGCGCCGTCGACGACGAGCCAGCCGTCGCCGAGCAGCGGTGCACACAGGGTCAGCGCCGCGCCGTCGACGAAGCGGAGCGCGTACGGCGGGGCGAGGACCGACGTACCGAGGACGGCGCCCTCGGCACGCAGGCCGCGTAGCAGGTCGTCGAGAGGATCCACCCAGCCACGATAGGTGGGCCGCACGGACATGCCCGCGGTCCGGTCGCCCATGGGGTCTGCGGGCGAGACCGGATTGACTCGGGACATGACGATTTTGGTGCTAGGGGCAACAGGTAAGACCGGCCGCCGGGTGGTGGCCCGGCTGCGGGAGCAGGGCGCCGAGGTACGGGCCGCGTCGCGGTCGAGCGAGACCCGCTTCGACTGGGCGGACCAGAGCACGTGGGCGGCCGCCGTACGGGAGATCGACGCGGTCTACCTGATCGCGCCCGAGGATCCCAAGCTGATCGAGCCGTTCGTCCGCCAGGCTGTGGATGCCGGGGTTCGGCGCTTCGTCGCGCTCTCGGGACGTGGCATGGACAAGGCGGCCGGACGTTTCGGCGCGGGCATGGCCGAGGCCGAGCGCGCGGTGCAGGCGTCCGGTGTGGCCTGGACGATCCTCCGGTCGAACAACTTCGACCAGAACTTCGACGAGGACCTCTGGCACGAGCCGCTGCTCGCAGGCCGGCTCGCCCTTCCGGCCGGGGACGTCCGGGAGCCGTTCGTGGACGTCGACGATGTGGCCGAGGTCGCGGCGACCATCCTGACCTCACCCGGCCACGACGCCCGGATCTACGAGCTGTCCGGCCCGGAGTCGCTCACCTTCGGCGAAGCGGTGGACGTGATCGCGAAGGTCTCCGGCCGCTCGATCGAGTACGTCGCCCTGACACCGGCGCAGTACCGCGCCGAACTGCTGGACATCGACTGGCCCGAGGAGGCCGCGACCGAGCTGAACGCGATGTTCGAGATCATGCACGAGGGCCACCTGACCACGCCGACCGGCGACATCCAGCGCCTGCTCGGCCGCCCGCCGGCGACCTTCGCGGCGTACGCCGACAGGGTCTGGGCAGAGTAGCCGCGACAACCCGGCGCGACGACCGCGGTACCGGAGATTGGAACCGTGTCGCGCCGGGGAAATCCGGGCTGGCATAAGCTCCAACCCATGCAGGCGTGGACGAAACCAGACATCCCGGTCGTGCCGGGCCCGGCCCGGCGGCTGCGCCTCTACGACACCGCGTCCGGCGGGCCGGTCGAGGTGCCGCCGGCCGACGGCGGCGCGGCGCGCATGTATGTGTGCGGGATCACGCCGTACGATGCGACCCACATGGGCCACGCGGCGACGTACGTGACGTTCGACCTGATCAACCGGCTCTGGCGAGACGCCGGGTACGACGTCCACTACACGCAGAACATCACTGACGTCGACGACCCGCTGCTCGAGCGGGCCGCGGCGACCGGCGTCGAGTGGACCGACCTGGCCGCGCAGGAGATCCAGCTATTCCGCGACGACATGACCGCGTTGCGGGTGATCCCGCCGCAGAACTACGTCGGCGTGGTCGAGTCGATCGACCTGGTCGCGAGCGCGATCGAGGACCTGCAGCGCGCCGGCGCGGTCTACTCGGTCGACGGCGACCTGTACTTCGCGGTGAAGGCGGACCCGGCCTTCGGGAACGTGTCGAACTACGACCGGGAGACCATGCACGCCCTGTTCGCCGAGCGCGGCGGGGACCCGGACCGCGAGGGCAAGCAGGACCCGCTGGACAGCCTGCTGTGGCGGCACGAGCGGCCGGGCGAACCCGCCTGGGACTCGCCGCTCGGCCGCGGCCGCCCGGGCTGGCACGTCGAGTGTTCGGCGATCGCGCTGGAGCACCTCGGGATGACGTTCGACGTCCAGGGCGGCGGGTCGGACCTGATCTTCCCGCACCACGAGATGTCGGCCAGCGGCGCCCAGGTGGCGACCGGGGAGTACCCGTTCGCCCGCGCGTACGTCCACCAGGCGATGGTCGGCCTGGACGGCGAGAAGATGTCAAAGTCCAAGGGCAATCTGGTGCTGGTGTCGAAGGAACGCCTGGCCGGGTCCGACCCGATGGCGATCCGGCTGGCGCTGCTCGCGCACCACTACCGCACGGACTGGTTCTGGACGTCGTCGGAGCTGCTCGACGCACAGGAGCGCCTGGACGTCTGGCGCGGCGCCATCACCCGCGGCTCGGGCCCGGACGGTGCCGCCGCGGTCGACGCCGTACGGGCCGCGCTCACGAACGACCTCGACACCGTCGCCGCGCTGTCCGCGATCGACACCTGGGCCGAGACGAACGGCGACGACACAGAGGCGCCGGCGCTGGTCGCTCAGGCCGTCGACGCGCTGCTCGGGGTCAAGCTGGCGGTGTAGTGGGCGGCGATCTCGTCGCTCGTGGTCAGCCAGACGTCGGGCTGTGACGCGAGGAACTCGAGCGCTCGGTCGAGGTACTTCGCCCGGAACGCCTGCCCGATCACGAACGGGTGCAGAGCGAGCGGGAGGACTCGTCCACCCTCGGTCCGGAGTACGTCGTACTGGTCCTTGATCATCTGGACGAACTCGGGGCCGGTGATGCCGCGCGGGAAGATCAGCAGGTCGTTCAGCTCGACCGTGTACGGGACGCTGAGCATGCCGGGGACGTTGAGCCGGTACGGCTGGTCGTCGTTCGTCCAGTCGAGCACGTAGCTCAGGCCGAGCTCGGCGAGCAGCGCCGGGGTGTTGTGGGTCTCGGTCAGGCCCGGGCCCATCCAGCCCTGCGGCCGGCGGCCGGTCGCGGTCTCGATGGCGCCGACGATCTCGGCGAGGACCTTGCGTTCCTCGTCCGGTTCCAGGCCGGTGTGCAGGGTCGAGTTGGTCTTGCCGTGCGCGAGCCAGGCCCAGTCGCGTTCGACACCGGCCTTGATGATCTGCGGGTTGTGCTCGGCGACGTCCGAGTTCAGCAGCACGCTGGCGCGGACGCCGTACCGGTCGAGGATGTCCATGGTCCGCCAGATCCCGACCCGCGCGCCGTAGTCGCGCCAGCCGTGGTTGAGCGGGTCCGGGGTGAGCTCGAGCGGCCAGATGCTGGTGGACGGCCGGTCGGGCACGAAGTGCTCGACGTTGAGGCCGACGTAGAAGGCGACCCGCTTGCCGTCGGGCCAGGAGAGGGACGGGCGTTCGGTGATCGGGCTGTAGTCGAAGAGCGTCATACCGGCACGGTAAAATCTGACATCAATGTCAGGTTCAAGCCCTGGAGGATGGAGCGTGCGGATCGGGGAGCTGGCCCGGCGGACCGGGGTGAGCGAGCGGTCGTTGCGGTACTACGAGGAGCAGGGCCTGCTCGTGTCGGAGCGGACACCGGGCGGCCAACGGGAGTACGCCGAGCGCGCCGTCGACCGGGTGATTCTGATCCAGGAGCTGTACGCGGCCGGGCTGCACAGCAAGAAGATCGGCGAGCTCCTCCCGTGCATGCGCGACCCCGACGGCGGCCCGAACGAGCGCGCCACCCCCGAGCTCGTCACCTCGCTGACCGCCGAGCGCGACCGCATCGACCACATGATCGCCGACCTGGCGAGATCCCGCGCAGTCCTCGACGAGGTGATCTCGGCCGCCGCCCGGGAGCTGTGACCTCCGTCAGCCTGTGATCGTGGTGTGTGTCGATGAACTGGCCGAGCCACCGCCCCGTTCGTCCGCCCGCGACCTACGCAAAGATCCCCGCTCCCCGTGGCTTCCGCCCACCATCGTCCGATGACAATAGGACGATCCGTGAAGTTACGCCACGGTAGAGTGACCAAAGGCCGTGCCTGGGTCAGTCGGGGTGGTTTTTGTTGCGGCGCTTCAGGTAGCGCTCGAACTCGGCGGCGATCGCGTCGCCGGAGGCTTCCGGCAGGTCGGCGGTGTCGCGCTGCTCCTCGAGGGAGTGCACGTACTCCGCGACCTCGGGGTCCTCCTCGCTGAGCTCGTCGGCGCCGCGCTGCCAGGCCCGGGCCAGCTCGGGCAGCTCGCCCTCCGGGATCTGCAGGTCCAGCAGCGCCTCGACCTTGCCCAGCAGCGCCAGTGACGCCTTCGGGCACGGGCTGCCGGCGATGTAGTGCGGGATCGCCGACCAGATCGACACCGCCGGCACGCCGAGGGTGCCGCACAGGTCGGCGAACACCCCGGTGATGCCGGTCGGGCCCTCGTACGTAGACGGCTCCAGGCTCCAGGACGCGGTCAGCTCCGGGTCGCTCGACGTCGCCGAGACCGGGATCGGCCGGGTGTGCGGGGAGTCGGCGAGCAGCGCGCCGAGCACGACGACGAGCTGCGAGTTCGACTCGTCGACGACCTCCAGCAGTTCCTGGCAGAACCCGCGCCAGCGCATGTTCGGCTCGATCCCGCGGATCAGCAGCACGTCCCGGCCGGTGTCGTCGGGCCGGGCCAGGTAGATCCGGGTGGTCGGCCAGGTGATCCGCCGGACGCCGTCGTCGTCGAAGCCGACCTGCGGCCGGTTCACCTGGAAGTCGTAGTAGTCCTCGGGGTCGATCGCGGTGACGAGCTCGGCGTCCCACTCGTCGATCAGGTGGTCGACCGCTCCGGTGGCCGCCTCCGCCGCGTCGTTCCAGCCCTCGAACGCGGCGATCACGACCGGGTCCCTCAGGTTCGCGAGGTCAACCACTCGCAGGCCCCCTGTCGTCTCTGTGCCATCCGGCGGGGTCGCCGGAAACCGGATAGCCAGCCTACGGGGTCGGACGCCGCAGCGCGCCTCGTTTCACGTCCAGCGGAAAGTGTCGCGGCCCCGACTACGATGTGAGATCCGCGTCCAAACCGACCCTGGAGGACTCGTGACCAGACCCGACCTGCGGCAGGTGCTCGCCGAGCGGGTGGTGGTGGCCGACGGCGCGATGGGCACGATGCTGCAGTCCTACGACCTGTCGCTGGACGAGTTCGAGGGTCACGAGGGGTGCAACGAGATCCTCAACTTGACCCGTCCGGACGTCGTGCGCGAGATCCACGCGGCGTACTTCGGCGTCGGCGTGGACTGCGTCGAGACGAACACCTTCGGCGCCAACTTCGCCAACCTGGGGGAGTACGGCATCGCCGACCGGATCTACGAGCTGAGCGAGGCCGGCGCCCGGCTGGCCCGGGAGGCGGCGGACGCGGCCTCGACGCCGGACCACCCGCGGTTCGTGCTCGGCAGCGTCGGCCCGGGCACCAAGCTGCCGACCCTCGGTCACACCACGTTCACGACCCTGCGGGACGCGTACGCCGACACTGCCCGCGGACTGATCGACGGGGGCGCCGACGCGATCCTGGTCGAGACCACGCAGGACCTGCTGCAGACCAAGGCCAGCGTGATCGGCGCCCGGCAGGCTCTCGAAGCGGCCGGCTCGACGATCCCGGTGATCGTCTCGGTGACGGTCGAGACCACCGGGACGATGCTGCTCGGGTCCGAGATCGGCGCCGCGCTGACCGCTCTCGAACCGCTCGGCATCGACCTGATCGGCCTGAACTGCGCGACCGGCCCGAAGGAGATGAGCGAGCACCTGCGCTACCTCTCCAGGCACTCGACCATCCCGCTGACCTGCATGCCGAACGCGGGCCTCCCGCAACTCACTGCCGACGGCGCCTTCTACCCGCTGACCCCGGAGGAGCTGGCCGACGCCCACGAGACGTTCGTCAACAGCTACGGCCTGTCCCTGGTCGGCGGCTGCTGCGGTACGACACCCGAGCACCTCCGGCACGTGGTCGAGCGGGTCGGCGGCCGTCCGGTCCGGGAGCGGGAGCCGCAGCCGGAGGCGGGCGTCTCGAGCCTGTACCAGCACGTCCCCTTCCAGCAGGACACGTCCTACCTGTCGATCGGGGAGCGGACGAACGCGAACGGGTCGAAGGCGTTCCGCGAGGCGATGCTGGCCGAGGACTGGGAGGGCTGCGTCGAGATCGCCCGGGCGCAGATCCGGGACGGCGCGCACCTGCTCGACCTGTGCGTCGACTACGTCGGCCGGGACGGTGTCGCCGACATGAAGGAGATCGCCGGCCGGCTGGCGACCGCCTCGACGCTGCCGATCATGCTCGACTCGACCGAGCCCGCCGTACTGCAGGCAGGCCTTGACCTGCTCGGCGGACGCTGCGCGCTGAACTCGGTGAACTTCGAGGACGGCGAGGCGGAGGGATCCCGGTTCGCGCGGATCGCCGGTCTGGCGCAGGAGTACGGCGCTGCCGTCGTCGCGCTGACCATCGACGAGGAGGGGCAGGCGCGGACCGCAGCGAACAAGGTGGCGATCGCGGAGCGGCTGCTGGACACGCTGGAGCGCGACTACGGGATCGCCGGGCACGACGTGCTGATCGACTGCCTGACGTTCACGCTGGCGACCGGGCAGGAGGAGTCGCGGCGGGACGGCATCGAGACGATCGAGGCGATCCGCGAGCTGAAGCGGCGGCGGCCCGACGTGCAGACCGTGCTCGGCCTGTCGAACATCTCGTTCGGCCTCAACCCGGCGGCGCGGCACGTGCTGAACTCGGTGTTCCTGCACGAGTGCGTGCAGGCCGGACTGGACTCGGCGATCGTGCATGCGAGCCGGATCATGCCGGTGGCGAAGATCCCGGACGAGCAGCGCGAGGCGGCGCTGGACCTGATCTACGACCGGCGACAGGAAGGGTACGACCCGCTGCAGCGGCTGCTGGAGTTGTTCGCCGACGTGAAGGCGTCGGACCTGAAGGCGAGCAAGCTGGAGGAGCTGGCCGCGCTCCCGCTGGCCGAGCGGCTGCGGCAGCGGATCATCGACGGCGAGCGCAACGGCGTCGAGGCCGACCTGGACGAGGCGCTGACGGCGAAGTCCGCGCTCGACATCATCAACGACGACCTGCTCGCCGGGATGAAGGTGGTCGGCGAGCTGTTCGGGTCCGGGCAGATGCAGCTGCCGTTCGTGCTGCAGTCGGCCGAGGTGATGAAGACCTGTGTCGCGCACCTCGAGCCGCACATCGAGAAGACCGACGACGAGGGCAAGGGCACGATCGTGCTGGCGACGGTCAAGGGCGACGTGCACGACATCGGCAAGAACCTGGTCGACATCATCCTGACCAACAACGGCTACAGCGTGGTCAACATGGGCATCAAGCAGCCGGTGAACGCGATCCTGGAGGCGGCCGAGGAGCACAAGGCCGACGTGATCGGGATGTCCGGCCTGCTGGTGAAGTCGACCGTGGTGATGAAGGAGAACCTCGAGGAGCTGAACCAGCGCGGCCTGGCCAAGCGCTGGCCGGTCCTCCTCGGCGGCGCCGCGCTCACCCGCGCGTACGTCGAGCAGGATCTCGGCAGCCTGTTCGAGGGCGAGGTCCGGTACGCGCGGGACGCCTTCGAGGGACTGCGGTTGATGGACGCCGCGATGGCGGTCAAGCGCGGCGTTCCGGGCGCCGCGCTGCCCGAGCGCCGCGAACGCCGGGTGCGGTCGGCGACCCGGGTGCTCGACCGGCCGCTCGACGAGGTGCCGGCCCGGTCGGATGTTGCCGTGGACAACGTTGTGCCGGAGCCGCCGTTCCGGGGCTCGCGGATCGTCAAGGGGATCCCGCTCGCGGACTACGCCGGCTACCTGGACGAGCGGGCCACGTTCCTCGGCCAGTGGGGTCTGCGCGGGACGCGGGGCGCCGAGGGTCCGTCGTACGACGAGCTCGTCGAGACCGAGGGACGGCCGCGGCTGCGGATGTGGATGGACCGGATCCTCACCGACGGGATCATGGAGGCGGCCGTCGTGTACGGGTACTGGCCGTGCTACTCCGAGGGCAACGCGCTGGTCGTGCTGGACCCGGCGGACCACGCCGAGCTGCACCGGTTCGAGTTTCCGCGGCAGCGCCGGGACCGGTTCCTGTGCCTGGCGGACTTCTTCCGGCCGAAGGAGTCCGGCGAGCTCGACGTGGTCGCGTTCCACCTGGTCACGATGGGGCCGAAGGTGGCCGAGGTGACCGGTGAGCTGTTCGGTCGGAATGCCTACCGCGAGTACCTGGAGCTACACGGGCTGTCGGTGCAGCTGACCGAGGCACTGGCCGAGTACTGGCACGCCCGGGTCCGCGCCGAGCTCGGGTTCGGCGGCGAGGACGGGGAGCTGGACGGGATGCTCCGGGACCAGGCCTACCGGGGGTCGCGGTACTCGTTCGGGTACCCGGCATGTCCGGACTTGGAGGACCGCGAGAAACTGGTGCGGTTGCTCGAGCCGGACCGGATCGGCGTTCACCTATCGGAGGAGTTGCAGTTGCACCCCGAACAATCCACCGACGCCCTGGTGGTGCACCACCCCGAAGCCAAATACTTCAACGCCTCATGACCCTTCAAGCGGTGCTATGGGACATGGATGGGACGTTGGTCGACTCCGAGAAGGTTTGGGCGGAGGTGCAGATCGAGTTGCTCGCCTCGCTGGGGGCGGTGTGGACGGTCGAGGACTGCATGACGCTGGTCGGCAGCGACCTGCGGGACGCGGTCAAGGTCTGGATGGCGCGGATCCCGGACGGGGTGATCACGGCCGACGAGCTCGCGGAGCGGATGTTCGGGGCCGTGGTCGACGCGCTGCGGCGTGAGGTCGAGTTCCGGCCCGGCGCGCTCGAGCTGCTGCGGGCGCTGCGCAAGGCGGAGGTGCCGTGTGCTCTGGTCTCGGCGTCGTACCGGGTGATGATCGACGCGGTGCTCACGCACCTGCCGCCGGAGCCGTTCGACGTGATCGTCGCCGGTGACGAGGTGGTGAACGGCAAGCCGCACCCGGAGCCGTACCTGACCGCGGCCGCGAAGCTCGGCGTGGACCCGGCCCAGTGCGTGGTGATCGAGGACTCGAACACGGGTACCGAGGCGGGTACGGCGGCCGGCGCCTACGTGCTCGCCGTACCGCAGTGGGTGACGATCCCGGAGGCCCCGCGCCGCCTGGTACTCGACTCACTGGAACCGATCACCCCCGAGACACTCCGCACGTTGCTCCGCTGACGCAGTACCGTCACTTGTGGCCGAAGCGTCCCGCGGTGACGATTGCGCCGCCATCGTTCAAGCACTCGTCACCCCGGGACACTTGGGGCGTTGTTACGGGTTGTGGGCTGGGGAAGGGTGAGATGGTGATCGTGTCGTGGTGCCGGGTCGCGGTGTCGGCCGCGCTCGTGCTGGGGCTGGCGGCGTGTGGGGAGCCGGACGACAACGCGCCGCACCAGGGCAGCGAGACCCCGAAGGCGATGCTGGTGCGGGTCGCCACCACCGACACGATCGGCTCGCTGGACCCGGCCGGGCCGTACGACGTGAGCTCCCGGACCGTCCAGGCGAACCTGTACCAGACGCTGCTGACGATCATGCCGGGCAAGCCGACCCCGGTGCCGGACGCCGCGGACTGCCAGTTCGACTCGCCGACGACGTACACCTGCAGCCTGAAGGAAGGCCTGACCTTCCCGAACGGGCACGAGCTGACGTCCGCGGACGTGAAGTTCAGCTTCGAGCGGATGCTGCGGCTGAGGACTCCGACGAGCCCGGCCGCGCTGTTCTCCTCGGTGACGTCGGTCAGCACCCCGGACGACCTGACCGCGGTGTTCAACCTGAAGCGCCCGGACGCCCGGCTGCCGTACCTGCTGACCACCACCGCCGGGTCGATCGTCGACCAGGAGTACTACCCGCCGAACAAGCTGCTCGACACCAAGGCGATGGGCAGCGGCCCGTACCAGCTGGCCGCGTACCGCCCGGGGCAGTCGGTCACGCTGGAGAAGTTCGCCGGCTACAAGGGCCCGCGCGGCGCGCGGAACGACGGCGTCGAGCTCACCCTGCTGAAGGACTCGACCGCGCTCTACCAGGCGATCACCACCGGCAAGGCCGACGTGGCGTTCCACGGGTTCGGCCCGAGCCTGCTGGACCGGCTGCGCAAGTCCGACCAGGTGCAGGTGGTCGAGTCCGACTACGCCGCGATCCGGTTCTTCGCCTTCCAGATGAAGTCGCTGACGGCGCGCAAACCCGCCGTCCGGCGTGCTGTCGCGCAGCTGATCGACCGCCCGGCGATCGTGAAGAAGGCGTACGGCGACCACGTGACGCCGCTGTACTCCGTCGTACCGCCGGGGTTCGGTGGTCAGGCCGACGCGTTCCGGAGCGAGTACAAGGAGCCGAGCAAGGCGGCGGCCGCCGCGATCCTCAAGCAGGCGGGCATCGCCGTACCGGTGCCGCTGACGATCGGCTGGACGCCGTCGCAGTACGGCGCCGGCGCGAAGAACGAGGTGCTCGAGCTCAAGCGGCAGCTTGAAGCGTCCGGGTTGTTCCGGGTGACGCTGCGGAGCGCGGAGTGGCCGCAGTACCAGCAGCTCATCAAGGCCGGGGCCTACGACCTCTACCAAGGTGGCTGGATCCCGGAGTACCCGGACGCGGACGACTACCTGGCGCCGTTCGTCGCGGCGACCGGAGAGTTCAACAGCGGCTACCGCTCGGCGGCCGCGGCGGCCCTGCGCGAGCAGGAGACGACCGAGCAGAACGGGCTCGAGCGGGACAAGCTGCTGGGTCAGCTACAGGGAGTGCTCGCCAAGGAGGCGCCAGTGATCCCGAGCTGGCAGGGCCGGCTCACGGTGGTCGCCGGGAAGGACCTCGAGAACGTCGAGGGCGCGCTCAACCCGCTCTCGTTCCTGTACTTGTCCGGCCTCCGCCGGTGACGAATCCGGTGTGACACAAAAATGCCATGACAGTAACGGTTCGCCAGGCTCTGGCGACCCTGGGTACGACACCGTGGTTTACTGCCGAATGTCCACGATACGGGACGATTTCCTGACGATCACGATCGGGCAACGCAGCACTTTTCGCGTTTGACTCCGGCGTGTAATGGCGGCAGGTTAAGGCGGCGGCATGACACGCCGACCACAACCACGAGGGGGCATGTAACGCGTGACGACACCACTCGAGGTCGAGCCCGGCTCGACGGCGGCGGATCCCGAAGCCGTCCTGGCCGGTGCGCGGCGGATCGAGGGCCGATCGCTGTCCCAGATCGCCTGGAGCCGCCTGAAGCGTGACCGGGTCGCGATCGCCGGGGGCATCTTCATCGTGGTGCTCATCGTGATCGCCATCTTCGCGCCGCTGATCGTGAAGCTGCTCGGGCATCCGCCGAACGAGTTCCACCAGGACCTGATCGACACCAAGGGCGGCACGCTGGCGCCGATCGGCCGGTTCGGGGCGATGAGCTGGGACCACCTGTTCGGCGTCGAGCCGGTGAACGGGCGGGACATCTTCAGCCGGGTCGTCTACGGGTCCCGGATCTCGCTGCTGATCGCGTTCTTCGCCACCCTGCTGTCGGTGGCGATCGGCACCACGATGGGCATCATCGCCGGCTACTTCGGCGGCTGGGTCGACGCGGTGATCAGCCGGCTGATGGACATCTTCCTGGCCTTCCCGCTGCTGCTGTTCGCGATCGCGCTGGCCGGTGTCATCCCGGACGACGCGTTCGGGCTACAGGGAGACTCCCTGCGGATCCTGCTGCTGATCTTCATCATCGGGTTCTTCAGTTGGCCGTACATCGGCCGCATCATCCGCGGGCAGACGCTCTCGTTGCGCGAGCGCGAGTTCGTCGACGCGTCCCGCAGCCTGGGCGCGCGGCGGCCGTACATCCTGGTCACCGAGCTGCTGCCCAACCTGGTCGCCCCGATCCTGGTCTACGCGACGCTCCTGATTCCGACCAACATCCTGTTCGAGGCGGCGTTGTCGTTCCTCGGCGTGGGTATCCGGCCGCCCACCGCGACCTGGGGCGGCATGCTGTCCGACGCGGTGGCCTTCTACACGATGCCGCACTTCATGCTCTGGCCTGGGCTGGCGATCTTCGTCACGGTGCTGGCTTTCAACCTGTTCGGGGACGGGCTGCGCGACGCACTCGACCCCCGTGCCCGATAGACCGAACCCGCGATGGCGCCGGTTCGCGTAATGAGGAGGGTGTACCGGGAGATGAGAACGAAGCGATGGAGGTTCGCGGTCGCGAGCGCGGCCGCACTCACGCTGGGGCTGTCCGCTTGCGGTGGTGGCGGGGACACCAGCACCGACACGTCGGGGGGCACGACGGCCGAGTTCAACGCCGCCCTGGACAAGGTGTTCAACGAGTCGGACAAGAAGGGCGGCATCATCAAGATGGCGCACTCCGACGACTGGGACACCCCCGACCCGGGTGAGACCTACTACGGCATGTCCTGGGACTTCCTGCGGACCTATGCCCGTCCGCTGGTCATGTACAAGCCGGCGCCGGGCAAGGCGAGCAACGAGATCGTCCCCGACCTCGCCGAGAGCCTCGGCCAGTCGAGTGACGGCGGGAAGACCTGGACGTACAAGCTCCGCAAGGGCGTCAAGTTCGAGGACGGCACGGAGGTCAAGTCCGCGGACGTCAAGTACGCCGTCCTGCGGTCCATCGACAAGGAGACCTTCCCGAACGGCCCGGCGTACTTCGACAGCATGCTGAACCTGCCGGCCGGCTACAAGGGCCCGTACAAGTCGAAGGGCGTGAACACCGACTCGGCGATCACCACCCCGGACGACTCGACGATCGTGTTCCACCTGAAGCAGCCGTTCGCCGGCTTCGACAACCTGGCCGCGCTGTCGCAGACCGCGCCGGTCCCGGCGGCCAAGGACACGGGCGCGAAGTACCGCGAGCACGTGATCTCGACCGGTCCGTACATGTTCGACAAGGTGGAGACCGGCAAGTCCTACACGCTGAAGCGCAACCCGCAGTGGGACCAGGCCACCGACCCGATCCGCAAGGCGCTGCCGGACGGTTACGAGATCACCCTCAAGACCGAGGCGAACGACCTGGACAACCGGCTGATCTCCGGTGACCTGGACGTCGACATCGCCGGCACCGGCGTGCAGGCCGCCGCGCAGGGCAAGATCCTGAGCGACCCGGAGCTGAAGAAGCGCGCCGACAACCCGACGATCGCGCGGCTGCAGTACATGTCGGTCAACCCGCAGGTGAAGCCGCTCGACAACATCGAGTGCCGCAAGGCGATCATGTACGGCGTCGACCAGGTCGGCTACCAGACCGCGTACGGCGGCGAGTTCGCCGGCGGGCAGCTTGCCACCGGCCTGATGCCGCCGTCGATCGACGGGTTCAAGGAGATGAACACGTACCCGAACGGCGACGACCACAAGGGTGACGTGAACAAGGCCAAGGAGAGCCTGACGGCCTGCGGTCAGCCGAACGGCTTCACCGTCAACATGGCCTTCCGCAGCGACCGGCCGAAGGAGAAGGCGGCGGCCGAGTCGGTCCAGCAGTCCCTGAAGCGGGTCGGCATCAACGTGGTGCTGAAGGGCTTCCCGACCGGTGACTACTTCTCGACGTACGCGGGCAACCCGCCGTACGCCCGGAAGAACGGGCTGGGCCTGGCCACCAACAGCTGGGGCGCGGACTGGAACGACGGCTTCGGCTTCCTGTCGCAGATCGTCGACAGCCGGGTGATCCGGGAGACCGGTGGCTCGTCCAACATCAGCGTGCGGATCCCGGACGTCGACAAGGCGCTGGACGCCGCGTCGGTCGAGCCCGACAAGGCCAAGCGCGACCAGATGTACGGCGACATCGACAAGCGCGTGATGGAGGAGGCAGTTGTCTACCCGGCGCTCTGGGCGAAGATCCTGATGGTTCGCAGTGACCGGCTGACGAACGTCTACTTCAGCGATGCCTACGGCATGTACGACTACCTCTCCATGGGCGTCAAGTAAAAGTCCGGCACCACCCCACTCCGATAGGCAGGTGAAGGCAGCAGGCGCCCGGTCCGGTACCACCGGC
>NZ_JBFAHB010000077.1:0-43377 GCF_040653975.1 Kribbella sp. NPDC050820 | reverse complement strand
CATCCGTGTTCCACACAAACTCGGAATGATCACGCGGTGGCCGCCTCGTGTCCCGCCACCACGCCCAACATCACGAAGTCCGGCTGCCGTACTAGAGGGCATCCGCCGCCAGGGGGCGTGCCGGCGGATGAAGTCTTAGCTGATTACCAGACGGGAGGCTGTTCGACGCCGGAGGCCGAAGGATTCTCGTTCTGGTTCAGCACGGGCCTTGCTCGAACGTCCAAGGATGCCATCGGCTCGTGGTCGTATCCGGGTTCGCGCTGATACCAGTAGAAGGTCGTCGCGTAGTCGACCCAGCCGCGCCCCTCTTTCAGCGGAAGCATGCGCTTAATGCGCCCTGAATACTCGTACTGCCAGTTGGTGCGCATCTCGAGCTGTTCCGTAAACCGAATTGGCTCATCAAATCGAAGACGATAAACGCTCAGCAGAGCGGGCCAACTTGGTCGCACGAAGTTGATTCCGTTGCGGAGACCGTTGAACTCCTTCTGAAATCCCCATGAGAGGCCGAATGAGTCCTCGGTGCCGAGATACTCATGCTGTGGTTCGGTGGCGCCGTCGATTCGAATCTCCTGGTTGCCTTCCATCACATGCTTGAATTCCCCGAAAGCCCGCTCGTCAGTGGCCACGCTCCAAGACTGGCCAACGAAATGCCCGTCGCCCTCGATCTTGCAGAAGAGCTCGTCGCTCTCGCCGTTCAGCTGAAAGCCAAAGCGCCGCCAGGTAGCGTGGAAGCGGCCGAGTTCCGGTTCCCAGTCTTCCAACTCCTCCCACTCGACGAAGCTGTAGTTCCACAGATCCCAAGGTGTCTCGTTGCGGAGCCGTACGGTTGCGTGCTGCTCGAAGGGCATTGGGATGAAGCAGTTGTAGGACTCAGGCGCCTTCTCGATGTAGGGGGTTGTGAAGTGGGACGCACGGCCGCTGCATCCGTCGGCAAAGAAGTCCGCGAGCGGCACGAGCACCGAAGGCCTCCCGGAGTGCTCGAACTCGATCTCAAGCACAACGCCGCGGGAGATCATCGCGTGCGCCTGCTCACGGCTCACGTCGGAAGGGAGACCTTTGATGTACTCGGCAGGATGCTGCGTGAAATGCAGGGAACGAATCACGCCCGGTCCGTCGAGGTCCGCGATCGTGATGGTGGCTCCTGCGTCAAGCGTCTCAAGCTGCGGATAGCGGTCATTAGCCCAACCGCCATTTGCCGCCCCGGTGCGAAGGCGCCGAATCCGTGCAGGTCCGAGGCTGTCTTTCATCAAGTCCAATGTCGTCACCCTCTATCTACCTTTCATTCTTCTTTTACACGAAGCCCCGAACGACCTAACTAATGCGTAGGCGATCCCACCGGAGACCCGACCCAAGCCGTGCGAGCCAGAGCCGTCGAGCCGTCGTGGTGGATCTCCGTCAACCAGTCCTGCCCCGATGCGCCGATGTCGCGAACGCTGCAACCCACGTGGTTCGCTGGTGATCCTGCAGGATACTGGATAGTGCGTCAAGGCTTGGGCTCGGAGCAAGCTGCCGGGGGAACTTGATCCCGACCGCGCGATTACTGCGCGATCCTGTGGTTCTGCCACCACTGCGCGTCCGCGCACTTTGGCGGCGTCCCACACGGATCGACGGCGCGTTCGAGAGCTGGCTGCCGATCCGCCGGTCGCACGTCCACCGCACCCATGGACAGGTCGATGCGGTCCGCGCTGGTGGCCAGCGGGAGTGCATCGACGAGCGAGGAGCTGGCCGAGATCAGGGAGCTGAGGGCCAGGGTCCGGCAATTGGGATCCTGCGAGCAGGAGTGCCGGGTCGCCGAGCAGACCGATGCTCGAACACCGCATCGAGAGGATCACGCCCAGCTCGATCGTGGCCGCCAAGGCGTTAACCGACCCTTGTCAATCAGGACCCCAACGCCCGGGGCCACGACACGCCCCATCACCGCAACGTTGCATCAGGCAACAGCGAACCGCCACCCGGTCATCCCCTGGTGGGAAAACTTCATTGACTTATCCTGCAGGATACCGGATAATTGTTCCAGCGGGAGAGGCATCACCACGACTTGCTCGATCGAGAAGGTCTCGAGGCAATCCCCGCCTTCGATCGGGGTGGAACACAGACCGTCATCACTTGGGGCGACCAAAGACCCAACAGCGTCGATCAATGGAGGCTGACGTGAGTTCCGAAGAACTCCTGCGCAACTACTTCAAGGTCGAGATGACCCGCGATATCGATGCGGTACTTGATCTCTACGCGCCGGACGCCACCTTCCAGACCCCGGAGCGGATCCGCCGAGGCCGGGCCGAGATCCGATCTTTCTACGAGGACGCGGCTCACCGTTTCCCCCACCTGGATGTAACCATCGTCAACGCCTTTGACCGAGGCGACTGGGCGGACGGCGAGTGGGACGCGACCATGTCGGGACCTGACACGGGGGAATTGCGCCTCCAGGGCGTGAACGTCACCCGTTTTGAGGGCGGGCGGATCGCTGAGGTTCGCTCTTACTACGACTCCAGCGCCTACCTGCCGTCATGACCAGTATCGAGAGCGCGCGCGCCTACCTGATCGACCTGCCGGTCAAGACGCCCCGACATGACGCTATCCAGAGTTTCGTCAAGCAGGAAACGATCCTGGTCGAACTCGTGACCACCGACGGCCTACTCGGCATCGGGTACAGCTACACCATCGGGAACGGGGGAAGCGCGGTCCTCGCCATGCTCCAAGAGCACCTGCTTCCGCAGTTGATTGGTCACGACGCGACCGAAATCGAGGCAATCTGGCGAATGCTGTGGGCTTCGACCCTGGCCACTACCGTAGGAGCGATCACGTCTCTGGCCTTGGCGGCGGTGGACACGGCACTCTGGGACCTGCGTTGTCTGAGGGCCGACGAACCGCTATGGATTCAGGCGGGCGGCGCGCGTCCCCGCGTCCGGCTCTACGACACCGAGGGTGGTTGGCTACAGCTTCCCGTCGACGAACTGGTCCGCAATGCCAAAGCCTCCCGTGACGCAGGATGGCGCGGCATCAAGATCAAGGTGGGCAAACCGTCAGTCGCCGAAGATGTCGCTCGGATCGCCGCGGTCCGTGACGCCATCGGCGACGAGATTGACTTGATGGTGGACGCTAACCAGGCCTTCAGCCGATCAGAGGCGATCCGGCGGGCTGCGGCGTTCGGGCCGTACGACTTGCGCTGGTTCGAGGAGCCCATGCGTGCCGATGATGTCGTCGGTCACCAGATGCTCCGCGAATCGACTTCGATACCGGTCGCGGTCGGCGAGTCCATGTACTCCGTGGGGCAGTTCGGGGATTACTTGGCCAGAGGCGCAGCCACCATCGTTCAGGTTGACGTCGCCAGGGTCGGGGGCATCACCCCATGGCTCAAGGTCGCACACGCCGCCGAGGTTGCGAACGTCGAGGTGTGCCCGCACTTCTTGATGGAGCTCCATGTCAGCCTTGCCGCAGCTGTGCCGAACGCGCCCTATGTCGAGCACATTCCGCAGTTGGATCTGATCACGTCCTCGCGCCTGCGCATTGAGGAAGGTGCAGCGGTAGCACCGAACAGGCCGGGGCTTGGCATCGATTGGGATCTATCGATGATCAGCAGTCTGGCCAGTTGCGCCGGCAGCGGGGTATCCCGCGAGATTCGGGAGGTCGATCCAGTTGTCCAGTGACCAGCCCATGTTAGAGGAGCCTGCCGCCGGCTTGGCTCACGAGACGGACCCGCTGCAGGCAAAGCTGTCACGACGAGCCGTGCTGGCCGACGATGTCTACGAGGTGATCAAAGGCCTGATCATGGACATGGAGTTCCCACCGTCGGCCCGGATCAACGTCGACGCGCTGGCCAGGCGGCTGGGTGTGTCGATCACACCGATTCGAGAGGCTCTTTCGCGGCTGGAGTCCGACGGGCTGGTGGAGAAGCAGCCGCTGAAGGGAATCTTCACCACCCCGCTTCTCTCGGAGCAAGAGTTCGAGGACATGTACGAACTCAGGCTGTACCTCGAACCGGCCGCGGCCGGGCGTGCTGCGCAGCGACTTTCGACTGGCATCGGTCAGCGGCTCCGTACGCTGCTGGACGAATTGCCGGCAGAGACGAGCCTCACCGGTTACGACGGGTTTCGGGCGCTCATGCTTCACGATGCGGTTTTCCATCAAGCGATTCACGTCGCGTCTGGAAACCAGATGGTGACGCAGGCGTTGGCCCGACTGCACTGCCACCTGCACCTCTTCCGATTCGGCTATGAGAGTGCCACCGGTGAGGCGACCGTGAAGGAGCACCGCGCCTTGTACCAGGCGATCGCATCCGGGGATACCGATGCGGCCGTCAACGCCATGACCGTGCACTTGGAGTCGGCACGCGATCGACTGCGCAGCCGGCACCACTAAACCTCGATCCACCGATCGGCTTGCCGTGAGGCGCTGATTCCGGATTGGCTTGATGGTGGGCTGTTTGTGGCGTGTTGGGGCGTCGCTGCGTGTCAAGATTTTTGAGGCGGGTTGGTCAGGGATTCATTGAGTCAACCGGTTGGTGCTCCTTGTCGTCGGGGTCGCTGGGTTTGTTGATCCAGGCGCTGGTGGGCAGGACGGGTGGTTCGGGGTGTTTGCGCACGAACCGTTCGGGGTTGCGGGTGTAGGCGGCGGTGAGCACTTCGGCCCGGCCGGTGCGGATGGTGTCGGCGTGTCCGTAGTGGACGTCGATGGGGTGGTGCCAGCCGATGCCGGAGTGGTAGTGCTCGGCGTTGTACCAGGTGAAGAAACGTTGGCAGAACGACCGTGCGTCGGCCATCGAGCCGAACTGTTCGGGAAAGTCGGGCCGGTACTTCATCGTCTTAAACTGGGCCTCTGAGTAGGGGTTGTCGTTGCTGACGTGGGGCCGGGAGTGGGTCTTGGTGACGCCGAGGTCGGCGAGCAGGAACGCGACCGGTTTGGAGGCCATCGAGGAGCCGTTGTCGGCGTGGATGGTCAGCGTGTCGGGTTCGGCGTTCTGCTTGGTGATCGAATCGGCGAGCAGCTGCTCGGCCAACGCGGCGGACTCGCACTCGGCGAGCAGCCAGCCGACGACGTAGCGGGAGTAGATGTCGATGATCACGTACAGGTAGTAGTAGTAGGTCCAGTTCGCCGGGCCGCGCAGCTTGGTGATGTCCCACGACCAGCACATGTTCGGCCTGGTGGCGACGAGTTCGGGCTTGACCCGCGCCGGATGCGTGGCTTGGCGGCGCCGCTCGTGCACCTCGTCGTGCTCGCGCAGGATCCGGTACATCGTCGAGATCGAGGCCAGGTAGATCCCGGCGTCGAGCAACTCGTGATAGACGGCTGCTGGGGCCTTGTCGACGTGCTCGGGACTGTTGAGCACCGCCCGCACCTCATCGCGTTCCGATCGCGTCAGCGCCCGCGGCTGCGGTTTAGGCGGCCGCGCCGGAAGCGGGCTCTGGCGGTGGCGCCGGTAGTGGCTGGCCTGCGGCCGCCCGGTCGCCTCGCAGGCCTTCCGGGTCCCGATCAACGGTTCAAGCTCGGTGATCGCTTCATCGATCATGGCGTGGGCTCGCTCCCGCTGGCCGGGTTGTCGGTCGCGAGCTGACCCAACAGCGCGGAGAGCTTTCCCTGCACCTCGATCACCTTCCGCGCCTTCTCCAGCTCCGCGGCCAGCCGTTCGTTCTCCCGCCGCAGCCTGACGTTTTCCCGATCCTTCGGATCGGCCGGCGGCCGGCCCGCCGGCGTGGCCAACGCCGCCATCGCACCCTTGTCCCGCTGGTCTCGCCACGCCGAGATCAACGACGAGTACAGGCCCTCCCGCCGCAACAAGGCACCCTTCCCGGCCTTGTCCAGCTCCTCATACTCGGCCAGGATCCTGGCCTTGTACGACGCCGAATACCTCCGCGACCGCGCCTTCGCCGGCACCTCCGGATCAGGCACCCGCTCACTTATCGAACTCACCTCGGGTAAGACTCCTCGCTCGCCCTCAACTCAAGGTTTCAAGATCAAATCTTGCCTCAGGCAACCTTGACACAGAGGGCGCCATGCCTTCGCGGTGCGCATCCGGAGCAGGTCGATCTCGAACTCGGCGAAGGTGGCGAGGATGTTGAAGAACATCTTGCTCATCGGGTCGGTGGGGTCGTAGACCATGGTGCCGAGCTGGAGCCGGGTGGAGCGTGCGGCGAGGGAGTCGCCGATCTCGCGGGCGTCGGGCACCGAGCGAGCGAGCCGGTCGAGTTTCGGGTGACGAGGGTGTCGTCGGCCCGGACCGCGACCAGGGCTTGGTCGAGTCCCGGCCGGGCGCGGGTGGTGCCGGAGCAGGCCTTGTCGAGGTAGACGTGGTCGGCTGTGACGCCGAGCTCGAGCAGGATCCGCCGGTTGGCCTCGAGGTCCTGCTTGTCTGTCGAGCCGCGCGCGTAGCCGATCAGCATGCCCAGCACTGTACCGGCGTTGTAACGGATAGCCCCCGTTCACCGGACAAGTCGCCGGACACCCTATGCCGTCAACGTCATCGAGTGCTGATGGGCACCGACGACAATCTGCTCGGGTCCCCGGACGAGTCCCGCCTCGAGGTTGACCACCCGCACGACCACGCCGCCGGCCTGACAGCGGTCAGGGTGGCGATGCGACGAGCCCTCAAGGAGATGGGCCCAGTCCGGACCGCGCGGACGTTGTTGCGGCCCAACCAGGCCGATGGGTTCGACTGCATTAGCTGCGCCTGGCCCGATCCAGACCCCGAGCACAGGCATCGTGCCGAGTTCTGCTAAACGGCGCCAAGGCGGCTGCCGAGGAGGCGACCAAGGCACGGGTCACCCCTGGATTTCTTCGCCGGGCACTGCATCAGCGACCTGCTCGGCCGGACCGACCACTGGCTCGGCAAGCAGGGCCGGCTCACCCATCCGATGGTCAGGTGGCCCGGCGCCGATCACTACGAACCGATCTCCTGGGACCGGTGGTGGCCGATCATCTGCGTGAGCTGCCGTCGCCGGACGAGGCGGCGTTCGTCTGTCAGCTGTTCGTCCGCGCGTTCGGGACCAACAACCTGCCCGACTGCTCGAACATGTGCCACGAGTCCAGCGGGCGTCGCGCTCATCGACACCATCGCATCGGCATCGGCATCGGCATCGGCATCGGCGAAGGCAGCGTCGGTCTCGAGACCTGTACCGAGCCGACCTGATCGTGCTCGCCGGCCAGAATCCCGGGACGAACCATCCGCGGATGCTCTCCGCCCTGGAGACCGCGAAGAAGCGCGGTGCGCGCACCATCTCGATCAACCCGCTGCGCGAGGCGGGGCTGGTGAACTTCCACAACCCCCATAACGCTCGCGGTGTCCTCGGACGCGGAACCGACCCGACCGACCTGCACCTGCAAGTCCGGCTCAACGGCGACCTCGCGCTCTTCCAGGCCATCGGGGCGCTTCTGGCGGAATGGGACGCCCTCGACCACGACTTCATCGCGGCCTGCACCACGGGATTCGACGATTGGCGCGACCAGGTCACGAAGGTGGACTGGGAACAGGTACTGACGCTCACCGGTCTGACCCGCGACGAGATCACGCAGGCGGCGCGCATGGTCGCCGACTCCAACGCCACCGTGTACTGCTGGGCGATGGGGCCTGACCCAGCACCGTAGCGCTGTGGCCACCATCAAGGACGTCGTCATCCTCGCCTTCGCCCGTGGCGACATCGGAAAACCAGGTGCGGGCCTCTGCCCGGTCCGCGGACACTCGAACGTCCAGGGCGACCGAACCATCGGGATCTAGGAAAACCGCCGGCGGACTTCCTTGACGCCCTGGCCGCTGAGTACCGATTCGAGCCCCGCGGCATCACGGCTACGACACCGTCGAGTGCATCCACGCGATGCTGGCCGGCAAGACCTCCGTGTTCGTTGCCCTAGGCGGCAACTTCCTGCATGCCGCACCCGACACCGCCGTGACTGCCGAGGCGTTGCAGCGTACGGCGCTCACCGTGCAGATCTCGACCAAGCTCAACCGATCCCACCTGATCACCGGCCGGACCGCGCTCATCCTGCCCACCCAGGGACGCACCGAACGCGACGACCAGGCCGCCGGCCCGCAGTTCATCACGGCGGAGGACTCCATGTCGGTGGTGCACGCATCGCGCGGACAGCTCGACCCCGGCGAGCGAGCATCTGTGTTCCGAGGTTGCGATCGTCCCGGGTATCGCGGTTGCGACCCTCGGCACCGAGTCGGCGGTCGACTGGCCAGCACTCGGTGCCGACTACCCGCTGATCCGGGCCGGCATCGAGCGAGGTCTCGCGATGACGGCTTGGTGAGGGAATGAGATTGCTGGCAGAGATGACATTCAGGGACTAAGATTCCCTACATGACGACTCCGAGTGCGCAGTTGAGGCCCGCCAGGCCATCCGAGCCGATGGTCGCTGACTTCACCCGGTCCATCCCGCCGTTGACCGCTGAGCTCGGTGCTGGGCTTGCTGACGCAATGACGGAGATGGCCGTCGAGCACAGCGACGGCTTGGTTCTACGGGAGACGAAGTCCGGAGGAGATCAGAGGGATCGAGAGCAGGCGAGTCGGTGGATTGCACCACGTTTCGTTCTTTCGCCTGATCCCGGGCGGATCCTGCTGACCAACGGCAATCAGAGCTCATTCCAGTTGGTGGCGCGTCACGTCGCCGGCATCGGAGGTGCAGTCCTGACCGAGCAGCTCACTTACGGGGTCATCGATGAACTGGCCTACAGCGTGGGCGTGCGCCTTGTTCCGCTGGCGATCGACGAAGAAGGGCTTGTCCCGGACGCGTTCGAGCAGGCGGCACGTGCCGGTGCGGGCCAACTGCTGTACTGCAATCCGACGAACCATAATCCAACCACCGCGATCATGTCGGCCGAGCGGCGGCTCCACATCGGCAGGATTGCCGAGCGATACGGGATCCAGATCTTCGAGGATGACGTGCTCGGGCGTCTGCACCCCGATGCTCCGCCACCGATTGCCGCCAGCCATCCGGATCTGACGTGGTACTCGATGGGCCTGACGAAATGCCTAGCACAGGGGCTGCGGGTCGGATATCTCGTATGTCCCTCTGTTGCCCGACGCAATGAGCTAACGGCGCCGACTGCTCGCTTGTCCGATTGGGTGGCCAACCCACTGGCAACCTCTATCGTGAGACGGTGGATCGAAGACGGTCGCGCGGAGAGCATCACCGCGTCCATCCGCGCCGAGGCGGTCAAGCGACAAGCGCTCGCGGCACAGGCACTCCCGTCAGCACGGTATCGGGCAGGCGCTGATTCGTTACACCTGTGGCTCACCGTCCCGGAGGGACAGAACGCCGACGAGTTTGCGCGCGGAGCGCGGCAACTCGGGGTGCACGTGCGCCCGAGTTCGCTGTTCTGTGTCGGGGAGAATGCCCAGCCAAACAAGGTGCGGCTATCGCTGAGCACCCCGCGCTCACGCGATGAAGTCGCCGCCGGCCTCGACGTGATTGCCAGTCTTATCTGACTGGTCGTCGTGTGTACCCGGCGCATCCTGAAGCTCGAGAAGGGATTGTGCCGCAGTGCGGCCGCAGTCTGGGGTCACACGGAGTGTGCTGCGCTGATATCGGCCATCGCGTCGAGGTACTTGCGCGACCGATCCGGATGTCGGAGGGCCACGGCCACGAACAGCGCGTCAACCACGGCGAGGTGTGCGAGCCGGCTTGCGCTCGCCTCGAGGCGGAAGCCCTGTTCGGAACTACCCGCGACCAACGCGGCATGGGACGCCAGTGCGAGCGGGGAATGGACGAAGCTCGTGATCGACAGGACATAGGCGCCGCGGGAGCGAGCCGTCTCGGCGGCCAGCAGCGTCTCCCGAGTCGCCCCCGTATGCGATACCGCCAGGCATAGCCCTGAGGCGTCCAACTGCCGGGCGGCAAGGTGCTGGGCCAGTGCATCCGCCGGCGCGGAGGTCACGAGGCCCAGCATGCGCAAGCGATAGGCAGCATCGCGTGCCGGAGCTGCAGACTGACCGTTCCCGATCACCAACACTGCCGACCTCGTCGACAATTCGGCGGTGGCCTCGCTGAAGGCATCGGTGCTGACCGTGGCCACGGCATCTGTGAGCGCGGTGCTGCTCGCATGCAGCATTGCGTGAAGCACCTCGGTGGGTGTGGAGGACTGGTTCAGGCCCTGAGCATGGACGAGTGGCTGGGTGCTCGCCTGGGCAAGATCGCGCACGAGTGCGAGCTTGAGGTCCTGGAAACCATCGAAGCCGGCTTGCTGGCATGCCCGGATCACTGTGGACGCGGCCGTTCCAGCACGTTCGGCCAGATCGGCGGTCGCGTAGTGCACAACCGCCTCGGGATCGCTCAGGACGACGTCCATAGCCCTAGCGGCGCTGGGGACCAGCGACGGCATCGCCGACTTGATCCGCGCCAGGACTGTACCGCTCATCAACGGCTTCGGCGTTTCGGCTGGCTTGTCAGGGCGTCCCGCCGCCTTGCTTCGGCCCGCCTGCTCTGTGCTCATCTGTTGCCTCTCCGAGTGTTTCGGGTGAAGCTTAGATATCAGGGAACGCGATTGCTTGATGAGGCCCGATCTAGGCAGTGGCGATCCCTCCTGAGCATAGTCCAATACGGCTGGGAGACGCGTTGGTCGACGGCCAGCCAGACCCGCGCCCGCAGATGCACGCTGAAGCCGGCTACGCGGAGAACTGGCGTCAGCCTCTACCAGGACCAGGTGCAGTTGGTCCATCTCCAACGTGATCGGCCCTGTCGTGTGTCACCGAGCGCTACTCCTACTCCCATCCCTGAATGGGATGGCCTGTGCGAGGCCAGACTGGCCGTCGCCGGAGGCGAGCACGTCACTCTGGTCGGTCCCGGCAGGGCGTACAAGGGGCCAAGGGCAACATGCCTCGGCTCACGTCGGCCAGAGAGAGCCTCCCTGGAACGGCTTGCCGTCGGCACGCAGGGCTAACACGACATCCGGCCGACCGGTCAGCGACCCCGGAGTTTCGGCAGTGGATCCGGCGTGCGTTCAACTGCTAGCACCGCGCATCTAGCGTCCAATGAGTGCCAGCGCTGCATTCACGATGCTTGCGATATCGATGCCGTGGATCTTGTAGGCGTCGTCGAGGCTCGATGATTGGCCGAACTCGGTGACGCCGAGGCATCGGATTCGGTCACCTCGAGCCCCGCCGAGAAACGAGAGCGTGTGCGGGTGTCCGTCTAGCACGGTCACTAAGGGCGCGGGGTGAGAGGAGGGGAACAACACCTCGACGATGTCGCTGCCGCCCTCAGATCGGAGACTGCCGCGTCGCTGCAGGGAGCGGAAGACGAGGTCGGGACTCGTAAGGCAGACCACTCCGGCAGTGACGTGGTGCTTGGCGAGCTCTGCAGCCGCAGCGATCACCTCGGGCATGATGGCGCCTACGCCGACCAGCGTGACCTGTTCGAGGGCCGCCTCGTGACCGGTCAGTCGGTAGCCGCCGGCGACAGACTGATTCCGCCGGCGTTCGAGCATGACCGGGTCGTCGGGCAGTTTGGCCAGTGCTGGGTCGATGGGTCGCGTGGACAGACGGAAGTACGCCGAGGCTCCTCCGGGGATGCCTACGTGTTTCATGGCGTGCAGGAAGCACCATTCAAGGTCTTTCGCGAAGGCCGGTTCCCAGGCGACGCAACCGGGTTGCTCGAGCCCGATGGATGGTGTGGTGATGGACTGGTGTGCTCCGCCTTCGGGGGCCAGGGTCACGCCCGAGGGCGTGCCGACCAGGATGGATTGACCTCCCGCGTAGATGCCGTAGGCCCATGGCTCCAAGGCACGCGACACGAACGGGTCGTAGAGCGTTGCGACCGGGATGAGGCGTTCTCCCCAACGGCTCCATGTCGCACCCAGCTCACCGGCCAGACCTACCAGGTTGACTTCGGCGATGCCGAGCTCGACGTGCTGACCGCTCTCGCGCTCAGCCCAGCGCAGCACACGCTGCCGGTCGTCAGCGAACCAGTCACGCCGGTCCTGGACGGACCAAACACCGGTCTTGTTGATCCAACCACCTAGATTCGTCGACGAGGCAACGTCGGGACTGCAGGTCACGATCCGGCTCGCTGCCGTCGGCGCGTCGTGGTACAGATCGGCAAGCAGCCGACCCAGCGCGGCCTGCGTCGAAGTGGGCTTGCGGTGCGGGTGCCCCAATGACGTAGGGATCTTCAGGTCCGGCGTCGCGCCGAAGAAATTTCGCTGCAGGCGCTCTCCGCGTGCGCGGCAGAGGCGAGCTTCCTGGCTGTCGGGGTCGAACCCTTGCCAGGGATCGTCGAGCGAGGTGCCGCATTGCTGGGCGAGCAGCTGCATCTGGTCTCCGCTCAGCAAAGCCGAGTGATTGTTCGGGTGTCCTTCGGTGGGCAGGCCCCGTCCCTTGATGGTGTAGGCGAAGACAACAGTGGGCCGTGTCTGGTCCGCCGCGCCGAACGTGTCGATGAGCAACTCAAGGTCGTGGCCGCCGAGGTCACGGATCAGCGCCGCAACCTCGTGAGCCGACAGCCTGGTGAGAAGCTCACGCAACTCAGGGGTGTCGTGCTGGGCAAGGATCCTGTCCACCAATTCCCCTGAGTCCGCCCGAAGCAGACGCTGGTATTCCTCGTTGGGCATCTCCTCGAGCCGACGGCGCAGAGCCTGTCCGCCGGGCCGCGCGAAGACCTCCGAGATTTCGCGACCCCACTTCAGCGTGAGAACCTCCCAGCCTGCGGCGGAGAACATCCCTTGCAGTCGCTCGATCTGGATATCGGGGACCACCCGATCCAGCGACTGCCTGTTGAGGTCCACCACCCAAAGGACCTCGCCAAGCTTGGTCATGGTGGGGTCAGCGATGGCCTCCCAGATGGCGCCTTCGTCGAGCTCTGCGTCGCCCAGGAGGCTAATGAACCTGGCCGCTTTGGGCGTCGAGGAGAAGTGTGAGGACAGGTAGCGGTGGGAGACGGCTGCCCAGAGCGCCGCGGTGGCACCGATTCCCACCGACCCCGTCGAGAAGTCGACCGTGTCCGGGTCCTTGAGACGACTTGGGTAGCTCTGGAGTCCCCCCTTCGCCCGCAGAGTGGTCAGGAACTCTGGCTTCAGGTCACCGATGAGGTAGTTGATGGCGTGCAGCACCGGCGACGCGTGGGGCTTGACCGAGACGCGGTCGTGGGCAGTGAGTTCGTGGAACCACAGTGCCACCATGATGTCGACCATCGAGGCCGACGACGTCTGGTGCCCACCGACCTTGACACCGGACGGGTTCGGCCGGCCACGGTTGGCTGCATCGACAATCGCAGTCGCCAGCCACAGCACTCTTTGCGAGAGCCGCCGCAAGACCGCGATGTCTGGGCGCGGGGTACTGGCGTCGTTGCCCGGCTGGGGCTCAGCTTGTGAATCCATGGTTGGTTCCCTGGGGTGTCGCGCGTTGGATGAGACCCGTGTCGAGCACGGCGAGCCGTCATGCCGTTCGGACAGCGAGGTGTCTGATCTCTGGCCGTTCGGTCAGAGCGTCGATCTCCTCGCGGACGGGGTCGATGTCTCGAGTCTTGATGGTCATGGTGACGTGCCGATCGTGCGGCTCGTCGTCGATCTGGATGGCCCGGACGGAGACTCCGACGTTCTCCATGGCTTGCAGGATCGGCCCCAGCGTGCCGTGCCCGCGACTGTATATGGCCTCAACGACGTGTTCCCTGCCAACAAACGACGCCACGCCATGCTGCTTCACAAGACGCAAACCGGTTAGTGCCGTGAGGATCATGACTGTTCCGATGACCGCGGGGATATAGAGGTGGGCGCCACACGCCATGCCCAGCGCTGCGCTCGTCCACAAGGCGGCCGCGGTCGTGACGCCCCGGACGGAGCCCGCGTCGCGAAGAATCGCACCCGCCCCGACGAATCCGATACCCGACACGATCTGTGCGCCCACGCGCATCGGGTCGACGTTGATGCTCCTGTACATGTCTGGGAACCCGTAAGCACCTACTAAGGTGAACAGCGCCGCGCCCATCGCGACCAGTGCGTGGGTTCGCATGCCCGCGTGTTGACCGCTGACCTCACGCTCAAGGCCCACCACTGCACCGAGTAGCGCCGCGACGCCAACGGCGAGCACGACCTGAAGGGTGCTCACTGGTGCACCATCCTCTGGTCGGTGGTTCCGGATGGACTGCTGATGCACCCGAGGTGCCGCCCGGTCACTGCCCTGCTCGCTTGACGCGTTGGACGTCCAGCATGAGATCTGCAGGGCTGGGTGGTTATCCGGGGCGTGCCGACCGTCGACAGGGCTGAGCGCCAGGGCTTGATGCTGCGAGCGCCGATCAGTGAGCGGACAGGCAGCCGCGTCCCGGCACCGCATGAGGGTGCCTCCCCACTGGGTCTAGCAGCGAGGAGGCTGACGTGAAGTCTGCCAGAAACACCCTGCCCGAAGAACCCGTCAACGATGTGACCGCTGGGATCGACTGGGCCCGCGACGATCATGCCGTGTCGGTGGTGAACGCCCGCGGCCGTGAGATCGACCGGTGCACGGTGGAGCACTCTGCCGCCGGGCTGCGCGACCTGGTCACGATGCTGGGCCGCAACGGGGTCGGTGAGGTCGCGATCGAACGTCCCGACGGCCCGGTCGTCGACGCCCTTCTGCGGGCCGGTGTCACCGTGGTGGTGATCAGCCCGAACCAGGTCAAGAACCTGCGCGGCCGCTACGGGGCGGCCGGGAACAAGGACGACCGGTTCGACGCGTTCGTGCTGGCCGACACGCTGCGCACCGACCGGGCCCGCCTGGCACCGCTGACCCCGGACGACCCGGCCACGGTCGCGCTGCGCCGCGCCTGCCGGGCCCGCAAGGACCTGGTCGCGCACCGGGTCGCGGTCGCCAACCAGCTGCGCGCCCACCTGCGCAACGCCTTCCCCGGCGCGGTCGGCCTGTTCGCCGACATCGACTCGCCGATCAGCCTGGCGTTCCTGACCCGCTTCGACACCCAAGACCGCGCCGACTGGCTGTCGCCGAAGCGCCTCGCGGCCTGGCTGGCATCGGTCGGCTACTCCGGCAAGAAGGACCCCGCCGTGCTGCACGCCCACCTGAGGGCGGCACCCCGCGGCGCCACCGGCACCCACGCCGAGGCCGAGGCCCACATCACCCACGCCCTCGTGGCCGTGCTCACCACCCTCGCCGAGCAGATCAAGACGCTGTCCGGCCAGATCGCCGACCAGCTCACCGCGCACGCCGACCAGCACATCTTCACCAGCCTGCCCCGCTCCGGCCGGGTCCGCGCCGCCCGCCTGCTCGGCGAGATCGGCGACTGCCGCGCCCGATTCCCCACCCCGGAGTCGCTGGCCTGCCTGGCCGGCGCCGCCCCCTCGACCCGCAAGTCCGGCCAGCTCCGCACCGTCAACTTCCGCTGGGCCTGCGACAAACAACTCCGCGACGCCGTCACCGACTTCGCCGCCGACACCCGACACGACAACGCCTGGGCAGCCGACCTCTACCAACAGGCCCGAGCCAGAGGCCACGACCACCCCCACGCCGTCCGCATCCTCGCCCGCGCCTGGCTGTTCGTCATCTGGCACTGCTGGCAAGACCGCGCCGCCTACGACCCCACCCAACACAAGGCCCTCCAACGCATCCTCAACCCCACCAATCGGCAGGCGGGTTGACACAGGGCTTCTCATGCGGCGAGCAACCCGACAAGCCTGGTCAGACCGTCCTTGATGCCCGTGCCAGCAACGACCAGGTTCGAGTCCTCAAGGGTGCGGTCCGAGCGGCTGAGTTGACCAGCCACAGCTTTACTAAGAGTCAGGAGACCACCCGGCGGACCGTAGTGCTGGAGCCTCTCGGAGGCGGCGGCCGCGATGGCTGCACTGACCGCGCTCGACGCGACATCCAATTCACCGGCGGCGAAGCTGTTGATGCGGTGGCTCGCTGCTCGCAGCTCTCTTGTTTTGACCGCTGTGCTGGTGGTCGCCCCGCCAATGCTTAGCATCCTGTCGGAGGTGGGAATCACGGGCGCTCCCAGCTGTCGATGATCGCCGGCAGATCGGCGATGCTGTTGATGAGGTGCGTGTGGGGGGCAGTCTCGAGGGTCGCTTTGTCGTGGGCGCCGGTGAGCACTCCGGCGACGATCGACGCTCCGGCCCGGGTACCGCAGTAGAGGTCGTTCAGGGTGTCGCCCACGACGGCGACGGACTGGACCGACGGTGCCCGCAGCCGCAGGATCGCGGTCAAGACCGTGTCGGGATACGGGCGGCCCCGGCCAACATCCTCGGGCGACAAGATGAGGTCGACCATTTCAGTCCATCCCAGTTGCGTCAGCAGGACCTGGCGCACGCGCGCGGAGAAGCCGGTCGTGAGAGCCACCTTTACCCCACTACTACGGAGCACGTTGATCGTCTCCGTGGCGCCGGGCAGGACCTGCACGCGGTCCTCGCCGATCAGTCTGATGAGCTCTGTCTCGAAAATGGCATGCGCCACGCGCGCGGCGTAGACGTCGCCCAGCAAGGCCTCGAACATGGCCGTCTTTGCGCCGCCGCGGGCGCTGTGGAACGTGTCGTCGAAGTTGTCGGGTAGCCGGCCACCTGTGACTTGACGGACTGCGCTCTCGACGGCCACGCGGACGGATCCTCGTTCGTCGATGGTCGTACCGGCCATATCGAGAACCGCGACCTGCAGGTTCCTTTCGGTGACGGTCATGGGGCGATCTCCCGCTCAGCGATGATTTCGTCGTCTTTGAGAAGCGCGTCGCGCGCGCTGTCGGCGCTCCGTAGAGCGACGGCGACCGAGAGTGCGTCGACGACCGCCAGATGCGCGATGCGGCAGGACAGCGCCTCGGGCCGCAAGGTGGATTCAGGCGTGGCAGTAACGATCTGGATGTCGGCCAATTGCCCCAGCTTGGTATTCCGGTAGCTGGTCAGGAGCAGGACGGTCGCGCCTGCCTGTCGGGCGCGCTGCATCGCCGCTCGCGTCTCAAATGAGCGACCCGTATGTGACACCGCGAACGCCAGACTCCCAGGCGGCAGATGGGCCGCGGAGATTGCCTGCATATGTGGATCGGTGACCACGGTCGCCGGCAGACCAAGCCGCACGATCCGGTAGTACGCGTCCATTGCCACGGGTACCGAACTGCCAACCCCATAGAACTCCACCCGCGGCGCAGCCAGGATGGCGTCGACGGCGCGCTCCAGCGACTCCTCATCCAGAACCGCGAGGGTGTCAGAGATCGCCTGCATGTCGGAGCTGAACACCTTCTTGGCGACTGCCAGAGCACCGTCGCGCTGGTCCACCGCCTCCCTGACAAGCCACGTCGATGGCGATGACTCCCGGGCCAACGCGAGCTTGAGCGCCTTGAAGCCGTCATAGCCCAACGACTGACTGCAGCGCACGACCGTTGCGTCGCTGACGTTGATCCTGCTGGCAAGCTCACGGGTCGAGAGCCGAACAGCGACATCAGGTTCACGGAGCAAGAGGTCAGCCAGCTTCCGCTCCTGCGGCCCAAGGGACTCGTATACAGCCTGAACTCTCGCGAACACACCGCGAGGAGCGGCGACAGACCGCTCAAGATCATCATTGGTCTCTGCGGAAGGCACGTGGCGGATCCTCCTCAAGTCTTGATACCGGCGATTCCCCGGAAGTTCACAGGATCGTCGGATCATCCCCCTCTTGACGCTGCATGAAACTCTACTACAGACTCGAGGCGTACGCATCTAGCAGAATTCCACGGGTTGGGAAGATCCATCGACCGATGGATCGCAGCAGGCTCCCCCCACACACCCCAAAGGTTCCTCGCAACCCGTGGGCCGTTGCCGGAGGCGCACGGCCGATCGGCCGGAACATTGACTGCCATCAAGGGCAACACCGCGTGGTCAGACCGGTTGGCCCAGATCGTTCAGGTCGGGCATTGCGATGAGGAGACAAGAACGTGCGATAGATGGACTTCACCTAGGCCCCGGAGGGTAGCCCGTTGGCCTGATCGTGCCCGGCTCGGCGTCGCGAAGGACGGGAGGCATGCTGCTGCGGCGCTGGCTGAAGCAGCCCGGCGGCGAACCGTCTGCCAGGTCGAGACAACGCAGGTTTGGATCCCCAAGACAGGAACATGACCCATGACCGAGACAACCCCACCGCACAACCCCTCCACACTGCCTCGCACCACACTCTGGGCGGCTGACGAGCGCGTCCGCGGAGCCGCCATGAGTCCATACAGCGACGACGCAACGTCGGCGCCCGGTCGATCCGAGCAGGGCCAGCGCTGGTCCGTCGGTGCGGCAAGGTACAGCCGCCGCTCGTTCATCGGTGCGACTGCCCTGCTTGGTCTGACGGCCTGCGTGGGAGGCAATCCGGGGTCCGCGTCTTCGAGCAGCACAGTCGGCACAACGTCGGGTGATGCGCCCGCACTGCCACCCAAGGACACCGCCGCAACACTGAACATCTGGGGATACGAGCCCGCGGACACCAGCGGATGGATCCCACGGACCATCGCGGCGCTGAAGGCCGAGTACCCGAACGTCAAGATCGAGTACACCTATGTGCCCCCCGACAGTTTCGTCCAGAAGGCCCTCGGCGCCTCCGCCACTGGGCAAAAGCCGGATGGCTTCTGGTACAACGCGTCCGACGGTGCCAACCTGGCCCAGGCGGGGCTGCTCGCCGGCCTGAATCCCTACTGGGACGCGTTCCCGGACAAGGGCCAGTTCCCCGACTCCGTCGTGTGGAAGTACAACGAGCAGGTCATTTCTGTGCAGGGCTACATCACCACGACCGCACTGTTCTACAACAAGACCATCCTCGCCAAAGCCGGCTTGAGCGCACCGCCTGGGACCGTGGACGAGTTCACAGCACAACTCGAGAAGATCAAGGCGGCTGGCTATCAGGGATTCGCGATGTCCGCTGACAAAGGGCGCTCGGAGTTCGACTTCTTCCCCTGGTGTCTCGGCGAAGGGCTCAACTATGGGTCCTGGGACAAGGACAAACTCACTGCCTTGCTCCAACGATTCCGCGACTGGATCACGGCCGGGTACATCCCGCAGGATGCCGTCACGTGGAGTCGGGCGGATGCCTGGAGCAAGTTCGCAGGCGGCAACTTTGCCTTCGGGCAGAACGGCAACTGGAAGCTGACCGAGGCCAAGGCGCTCTCCTTTGATTGGGGCGCGGCTCCCATCCCGGCCGGCTCTGCCGGTAGTCATAGCATCGGCGGCGGCGGTGGGTTCTCCATCGGTTCCCAGGCGAGCAACCCTGCGCTCGCCTGGCGCTTCTTCGAGCAAGGGCTCCTTACCAAGAGCACCGAGCAGACGATCTTCCGCGCCAAGGGAAGGCTCCCGGCGCGTAAGGACGGTATCTCGGGACTGCCTGAGGCCAAGGATCCCAATCTAAAGGCCTTCGTCGAGGTTGTAGCCAACCTGGGCGCGCGACCCGGCAGCCCCTTGATCAGCGAGTATCTCGTCGTCGTCAGCAATGTTTTCAGCGCCGTATGCAGTGGTCAGGCCACTCCGTTGGCCGGCGCAGAGCAGATCATCGCGCAGTGCAGCAAGCTCTAGACCGCCACCCGGGAAGGGAGGCTCCAGTGAAGAGAGACATCACGCTTCTCCAGGCCGAACCAGGTCGCGCGGAAGACGGCCAAGCGACCTCACACGTCGAACTCGAGGCTGCGCCGAGGCCGAACGAGCAACGGCAGCGAAGGACGCTGTCGTGCAAGCACCGACGCCTCGCAGCGAACATCGCCTTCGCGGCACCAGCCATCGCGTTCCTGGCCACCTTCGCGCTCTATCCGCTCTACGTCCTCCTCCGGCTCAGCCTCAGCGACGTCAAGATCACCAACATCCTCGGCTACTGGCCAGCCGTCGGATTGCGCAACTTCCAGGAGATCTTGAACGATCAGCAGTTCCGGTCAGCCGTCAATCAGACGTTCATCTTCGTCGCCGGCGTCGTCGCGTTCACAATGACCATCTCCTTCGCGACCGCGATGCTCCTGCGCGCGGCCAGCCACGCGAATCACATAACGCAAGCCACGATGATCCTCGTCTCGATCCTGCCACCGGTAGTGATCGGGAGCCTATGGAAGTTCCTGCTCGCCAGCGACAGCGCGATCAGCAGACTGTTCCAGCTCCTGCATCTGGCCGATCACCCGGTCGCGTTCCTCGCACAGCCTGGGACGGCGCTGATCTGCGTCGGCGTCGCCACCGTGTGGGCAAGCGTCCCATTCACCACGATGGTGCTGAAATCGGCAATCCTCGACGTGCCCGTCGACCTTCAGGAAGCCGCCTCCATGGACGGCGCCGGCCGGATGCGGGTCCTCTGGCACGTCATCTTGCCGCTCCTGCGCCCCACACTTCTCATCATGACCGTGCTCAACATCGTCGCCGCGTTCAAGGCCTTCGACTACATCTACGTCATGACCCAGGGCGGTCCAGGGACGAGCAGCTCAACCATTCCATTCCTGGGCTACCTCACCGCGTTCACCTTCTTCAACTTCGGACAGGCCGCCGCGATGTCGGTGATCGCAATGATGTTCGTCGCACTCATCGCAGCCCTCTACATCCGTACCGTCCGCACCGAGGAGCGGTCATGAAGTACCACTCTGCCGCCCTCAGACGATCCCCGCTCGCCATCGTGTTCCTCCTGTATGCGGCGCCGCTGCTGCTGGTGCTCCTCGGAGCGTTGAAGACCAACGATGACATCACCAACCACCCGACCGCGGTGATCTTCCGGTACTCGCTGGATGCGTTCCGCACCGTCATCAATGCCGATCTAGCAACCGCGACGCTGAACTCGCTGCGGATCGCCGGCGGTGCGACGCTCGTCTGCATGGCGCTCGGCACACCACTGGCCTACGTTCTTGCCCGGCTCCGGTTTCGGTGGATCGGTTTGATGCTTGCCGTGCTGATCCTGCTGCAGATGACACCTGCGGCGACCTCGGTCATTCCGCTGTTTGCGATACTCGGCGCACTCGGCATCCTCGGGACCACATTCGGGGTGTCCGTCGCGATCGCGGCCCACACCTTGCCGTTCGCCGTTCTGCTGATGCGCCCGTTCTTCTTGAGCGTGCCTCAGGAGGTAGACGAGGCGGCCCAACTCGATGGTGCCGGCGAGTGGCGGACCTTCCTGTCTGTCTGTCTGCCACTGGCGCGAAACGGCGTGTCGGTCGTGTCAGTGCTGGTCTTTATCGGAGCCTGGGGCGACCTGCTCTACTCAGTCTCATTCCTGAACAAGAACAACCTCTACCCGCTGACAGTACTGCTTACCCAGCAACAGACCATTTACGGCAATCTGTACAACAACATGATGGCACTCGCGGTGATCGGATCGATCCCGACCATCGTGCTGTTCGTGCTCATCGCGCGCCGACTGTCCAATGGTCTGGCGCTAGGAGTTGGCAAGTGATCGGCTATGTCAGCACCACGGACGACACACGCCGAGGTTGCCGCTGAGGTTCACCCGTTCGGGTCCGCCCACCGAATCCGCTTCTGCGCAACCTGCCGGACGTGCGCATGAACGATGGCAGACCGACCCCCCGTGGGGAAGGCTCGTTGCCGCTACGACCAAGCCTCAGTGACCGCTATGGCCGCACTGCGATTAGGAGGATATAAAATGAGACAGCCGAAACTGTTTGCCGGAGAAAGTTTATGCGAAAGAGCGGGCTTTCCGTATCTCACCTATTACCGAGCCGGCTCGAAGGACAAACCATTGGTGATCTTTTCTCCCGGCGGGGGGCATCTCGCCCGAGTTGTCTATGGACATGATGGTGCAAATAGGGAAGATTTTCTCGATTACTGGCTCGAATCACTCGGCTATGGCTTGCTAGCAATTTCCTATCCTTCTGATCATCCCATTTTCGAGCGACCATATCCTGAAATGTCGGTTTCGGACTGGGGAAAGAGCTTGGCCTCCGTAGTTGCCGCATTCATTGATGAGAAGGAGCTATCCCCAAGGATCATACTTGTGGGGTGGAGTATGTCTGGGAGGCTCGTCAGTACGTTCGCCCAAGCAGCCCGCGAATTGAAGTTGGAATCGATGTGCTTTATTTCGCTGGCGGCTTCAATTCCAATGCCAGGAATTTTGCAGCGTCAGACCGGTGTAGAACCACTGACTCCGGAAGGCCTATGGGATTTTGAAGGCACATGGCGCCCCGCAGTCTGGGAAAAGAATATTGAAGAGATAAACCGCACAGAAGGACACCCCGTCATCTCACTGGAAGACTATAGGGCTTTTTACCGTTGCAATAACCCCATTCAGTTGCGTGGCGAAGCAGACCGGTTCCAAAACGGGGCCCGGTTTGTTTCGACTGAACTTGCTATCAATGACGTTCGTCCATTCGACTACTCCCAATTCCCAATATGTGCTGCAATCGCGCCAGCATATCCATTAGATTCCAGACATGCGTTGACTGATGGCGTATCATGGGCATTTTACACCATTTATTCAATCGTTCTGGGACGATTTGCAGGGCGCAATCTTATGGAATTGTCAGAGATCGCCTGGGATGAACTGCGAGATCTCGTGACATCAATTCCACAGCGGCTTACTCGCTATAGTCCCGGTGGACACTTCTTTTTCCTCGGAAAAAAAGGCGCGTCAGTAAGTGCTCAGTATATTGATGAGTTAGTTCTCGAGGTGGCAAAGCTCGAAGAAAAGATCAAGGCTCTGGCCGGTCTGGAAAAACCTTAACTTGCCTGGCGAGTCAAGGTTCATTACAAACTAGATCTTGAAAGGTGGACTGCTTTGCTGAAGGAAATTTCGGAGTGTGGATTGATCCTGACGGCGGATACGCCGTGGATGGTCTCTGGCAAGGAACCGGAGCCGCTTCGACGCGCGCTCGAAGATGTGCAGCGGGATTGGTACAAGGTGTTCGGCCACACGCCCGTGATCGTTAACGAACTTCCAGCCTCGTGGAACGGTTTGGCAGTTGACTTCAGGCTCCTAACTCAGAAATCGGCGGATCGGGCGTCCTTGCCGGCGATGGGTCGTGAGAGTTTCACCCTCGAGGTCCGGTCGAGCGGCGGCAGCGCTCAAGCGATCGTGGCCAGCGCCGCCGATTTGCGCGGCGCACTCTACGCCGTCTACGCGTTCAGCGAGCAGCTCCTCGGCGTTGACCCGTGGTGGTATTGGGCAGACAAGGAGCCGGCTCGGCGCGAGAACATCGCGGTACCAGCGGAGTTCCGCCAGCATGCCGCTTCCCCGACCTGCAAATATCGCGGCTGGTACATCAACGACGAGGATCTGCTCAGCGGATTCAGCCCAGACCCGCTGCGCGAGAACGTGTTTTCGCTCGAACTGCTGGATCGGATCTGCGAAACCCTGCTGCGCCTCCGCGGCAACGTGCTCGTGCCGGCCACGTGGCCGTTCCCGGACGAGCGCTGCTATGAATTCGTCGCCCGCCGGGGCCTAGCGATTGGCATGTATTGGCCCGTGGGCATGAACATGCTTCGTTGGCCTGAGGACGTGCCGTACTCCTACTCCAAGCACCCGGAGATCATAGAACGGTATTGGCAGGAGTGCATCGATGAGTTCAAAGACAAGGAAGTGGTCTGGAGCGTCTGCTACAACGGCATATATCGATCGTTTCGACCGTCCTGGAGCGACGAACCCGGCGTGGACACGCCCGAGGCCCGCGGCCAGTTGTTCACGCGAGCCATTGCCAAGCAGGTAGAGATGATTCGCAAGGTCCAACCCGACGCGCCCATCGTCTTCAATTTGTGGAAGGAGCGGGTGAAACTCTATCTTGACGGTTTCATCCAGCTCCCAACAGGCGTCACCGTGGTCTGGACCGACGACGGCGCCGGTTTCATGCGCGATGCTGGCCAAGTCCGGGCCGGCACCGGCATGTTGTATCACACCATGAAGTGGAACTTTGCCAACGGACTGAGCGAATTTGCTCCGCCCGAACGGATCTACCATGAGATGGGACGTTGCATACGTGCCGGCGCGACGGAGTACTTCCTCCTCAACGTCGGTGAAGTACGGCCGGCCCCGCTCAGCACCGAATGCGCCATGAGGATGGCCTGGGACGCGCGCCCCTATCTCTCCCGGTCCGATCAGGACAATCAGCGCGCCTTTCTGTTGGAGTGGACTCGCCGCCAATTTGGCGCGGAAGTCTCCTCCGCGGTCGCAGACCTCTACCAGGAGTATTTTGCCATCCCGGGTCGACAGCCAAAGATGCCGTATTGGGAGCCGATTAGTGCTCCATCGGCCTCCGATCAAGCAACGAAGACTGAGGTCTCCGGTGCCGTGCCGCGGGGCGACAACGCGCCCCATGCTCACCTCCAAGATCTGTGCACTGAGGCGCTGCCGCTCATGCAACGCGGCCAGCCACTGTCGAGCGCGGTGTTGGAGAACGCCGCCAAACACCTGCAGTTCGCGCAAACGAACAGCCGCTATTTTGCGCCGTTGCTCCACAGAGCCGAGGCGCTGGCCGGGAGCATCCCACCCGACCGCCGGGACTTCTACCAAGCCCATGTATTGGCCGCGATCGGCATCAATTTACATTCGAACGAAATGCTTGAACATTATTGCCACGCGCTCCAGAGCGTCGGCCGTGGAGACCATGGCGATCCGATCCACCATCTCGAACGGGCGCTGGCGGCGATCGACGCTGTGTTTGGCTCGCTACCCCTGGCACAGCAGGGCAAGTGGGCGGTCTGGTATATCGGGGAGGGCCACAACGGACTCGAGTTCAGTCGCGACCAAATTCGTCTGTCTCTGGCCGCTTTGCGCGGCGAGCCCGCACCGCCAAGCCGCAACGTCCCTAGATCTCAAAGTTTTAGCAGAATGTATCAGTACCAGGAACGCTTCCACCAGAATTTCCCGCTGCTCTATGGAGCGAAAAGCAGCCAATCGGGACACTCGCTAGTGACTGATGCAAACAGCAATGCTTGATGGCAAAACGCTAAAGTCACCGGCGGCGGTACCGGCATCCGCTTGGCCATCGCGGAAGCCTTCGTCGCCACAGGAGCGGCACCCAGGCAAGACGAGGACCAAAACCATGAAGATCACCGCGATCGAAACACTCCGGACCGACATTCAGCCGAACCTGGTCCTCCTGCGTCTGCACACCGATGAAGGCCTGGTCGGCCTCGGCGACGCCTTTTACGCGCCGGCGCCAGTCGAGAGCTATCTGCACGAGACGATCGCCGAGGTGCTGCTCGGCGTCAGCGATCCGACGCCCGAATGGACCGCGCGGGTGCTGACACCGTACGTGGGCTATCAAGGCGGCGGCGTGGAGACTCGCGCGAAGGGTGCTGTCGACCTGGCGATCTGGGACCTGACCGGGAAACGGGCTGGCCTGCCCGTCGTCGATCTGCTCGGCGGCGCGGTCCGCGATCGGATACCGGTGTACAACACCTGCGCCGGGCCGGGTTACGTGAGCACGACGTCACGGCAGGAGTCGGCAAACTGGGGGATCGCCGCCGACGGAAGGTTCGAGGACCTGGACGCCTTCCTGCACAGGCCTGCAGAGCTCGCCGAGGAACTCCTTGCCGATGGCATCAACGCGATGAAGATCTGGCCGTTTGACCTCGCGGCCGAAGCGACCGGCGGCACCGACATCAGTCAGCAGAGCCTCGACGAAGCGATCGCCGTCGTCGCCGCCATCCGCGATGCGGTGGGGCTGCAGATCCGGATCATGATCGAGCTGCACGGCCTGTGGTACCGGCCGGCCGCCGAGAAGATCTGCGCCGCGCTGACGCCTTACCAGCCGTTCTGGGTGGAGGATCCGATCCGCGCCGACGGAGCCGATGCACTGGCGCGCCTGGCCGCTGCGGTCGACGTACCGATCGCCGTCGGAGAGACCGCCGGAGGCCGTCGCGGATTCCTCCCACTGCTGCAAAGTGGCGCGCTCGACGTCGTCACAGTCGACCCTCAATGGGCGGGCGGTCTCACCGAGGCTCGGAAGGTGGCCAGCTTGGCGGACACGTTCGGCGTGCCGATCGCGCCCCACGACTGTACCGGGCCGGTCTCGTTCGCGGCCTGCGTCCACCTTGTGGCCAGCCAACCCAACGGGCTCGTCCAAGAAACAGTGCGGGCATTCCTGAACACCTGGTACGGCGCACTCGTCGAAGGCCTGCCACAGATCACGGACGGCCACATCGCACCCACCCGCGCTCCCGGCCTCGGCATCGACCTCGTCCCCGATCTCGCCGACCGTCCTGGAGTGACGCGCCGCGAAACCACGCTATGACCAACCAACGCACGCGCCCTCCGGGCTCGGCGTCCTCGTCGGACACTTCACGAGCAACGTTCGACCAAGCACGCCGCTCTCCAGCACCGACTACGACTCGCGGCGCAGTAGCGCCATCGGATGCCGCACTCCACCCACCCCGTGCCCAAGCCCTCGCATCCACAGGTCTTGGACAAAGCATATGGGGATCGTTGTCGACAAATAGGAGAGTCACGTTGGAGAAAGACACAGAGTCGACCCCTCACCTGCTGTCGGGAACTCAAGCAAACGGGGAGCCGCTGATGGCCAGCCGACCTGAGGTGGTATCGGCGGGCCGTTCGCCGACACGTGACATGCGTGAGGCACAACTCGCGGAGATGACAGCGGCACGCTGGCATGGACAACGCGACATCAGGCTCGAACAGATCCCGGTCCCCGCTCTGGCGCCGGACGAGGCACTTGTCGGCGTGCGCTTCACCGGAGTGTGTGGCAGCGACTTGGAGGAGTACGAGCACGGACCGGTCGTCATCCGTGGACCGATCACCTTGGGCCATGAGATCGTCGGCCGTGTCGTGCGCCCAGCTGGGGACGGCTCAGGTCCGTCGACAGGCACAGATGTGGTGGTTGATGTGGTGACCGGCTGTGGCGATTGCTATTGGTGTAAGCGCCACGAAGAAGGGCTCTGTCCCGATCTGGACATAACAGGACAGCATGTCGATGGTGGATTGGCTCAATACGTCGCAGCTCGGGCACGCCGACTCATCCCCGTTCCTCCCACTCTCGACATCCGCCACGCGGCCATGGCGGAGCCCACGGCCGTCGCGGTAAGAGCAGTCGGACAGGCGGGCGGCGTGCTCGGACGAAGCGTCGTAGTCGTCGGCGGCGGGACAGTGGGCCTTCTTGTCGCGCAGGTTCTCCGACACGCCGGGGCGACGCCCGTGGTCATTCTGGAACCGGCCGGCTGGCGGCGGGACGTCGCGACTGCGCTTGGCTTGCGGGCCGAGTGGGCTGACGATGAGGTGAGCCGCCGTGCGCTGATCGCAGCCCTACTGCCGGAGCGCGGCGCCGATGCTGTAATCGAGTGCGCCGGCGCTCCCGGTACAGCCGCGGAGTCTGTTCGAATCGCGCGGTCGGGAGGCACGGTGGTCATCCTTGGCGTCGTCTCCCAGGAATCCGCAATCGACCTCACCGGACTCGTACTCGGCGAGAAGCTCGTCAAGGGTTCCACTGCTCACATGTGGGATGACGACGTCATCACAGCGGTCAGCCTCCTCGAATCCGGCGCAGTCAAAGTCGGGGCTTTGATTACACACGTTCGTCGCCTCGACGAGGCGCCGGAGGCGTTCGAGCTGCTGGCCAGCCGCGAGCAACGGGTCCTCAAGGTGCTAATCGACTGCGCGGCGGGTTGACGATGCCCCGGCCCGCCGCGACCTCTCCACCGAAGGATGCCTATCCGCAGAGGGACTTCGATCTGTACCGGAATTCGTCGCGCTGGGTTGTGGTACAGATGCGTGGACCGGATCGAGCGTCGGACTCGAGGGTTCCGCTGGGTTCAGCGGAGGTCGTGCCGGGTGAGACGCCGGCGAGTTGCTTTTACAGGCGGCTGAAGTAGGCAACGTCGGTGTAGCCGAGTGCGGCGACGTTTGGGTCACGACAGGCCTGTCTCTGTCAGCAACTGGTGAGCGCGGTCGATCCTGGCCTGGATCAGGTACTGCACAGGTGGCCTGCCGAGCCAGGCGACGAACCTGCGGGGTGAGACGAACCTGCGGGGTGAACTGTGCCCGCGACAGCACCGAGTGGTTAGCCATCTGTGCGACGGTCCAGCCACGCCCGGGATCCTGACGGATGAGTCGCGCGACCTCGTCGATGCACACGCTGGACGAGATGGCACCCCGCGAGCTGGGCCGCGTCGTTGGCCAGCACGTCGATCTGGATGCCCCGCTCGCCGAGGTCGGCCGCCGGACGCCGAGACCGTCGAGCGCCCGGCCGAGCACGATCGCTGCCGCATCGGTTGAGGACATGGAGTGTGCCGGCGGACTCGTGCCTGCCGTCCTCGAGCCGATCGCGGCCTCGGCTGGTTCTCAGTACGACGTACTGCCCGGGGGGCCCGCAATCGGTGCCGATCGCCGACAAGACGCTGAAAGCCAGGGGCTGATCGTCCTCGGCGTGGCTGTCATGATTCCGCTGTTCATGGGCGATGGTCGGCTGCAATGCCCGACGGCGCAGCCACCGCCACATCGACAGCGGCCGGATGGCGGATGACCCCTATTCGCCATCCGTATCTTCATTGCCCGAGGCCGCCGCCCGAGAGCAGGATCCGAGCATGACGTCCCGCAGCGCGCTCGTTATCGGAGGTACGAGCGGCATCGGCATGGCCACCGCGCTCCGGCTCGTGATTGAGGGCACGACCGTGATCGCGGCCGGGCTGAACACGTCGGCCGCCCCGGCCGAACTCCGGCGAGTCGCGCAGCTCCACGAGATCGACTTCCGCGAGCCACATGCCCTCGAAGACCTAATCACGTCCTGCGACCGGCTCGATGTACTGGTCAACGCGGCAGGCATCATCCGGCGCGGCGACGAGCACCGGCCCGAGGTGTTCCGCGAGGTCGTCGAGATCAACCTGACCGGTGCGATGCGCGCGGCCGAGGCCGCGCACGACCTGCTCGCCGCGAGCCGGGGCTGCATCGTCAACGTCGCGTCGATGCTGAGCTACTTCGGCGGGCCGCTGGTCCCGGCGTATAGCGCTTCGAAGGGCGGGATCGTGCAGCTCACCAAGTCGCTCGCGGTCGCCTGGGCGCCCGAGGGCATCCGGGTGAACGCGGTCGCTCCCGGCTGGATCGCCACCGACCTGACCGCCGCCCTGCAAGCCGATCCGGACGCCGCCGCCCGGATCATCTCCCGTACGCCGATGGCCCGCTGGGGCACGCCGGAAGAGGTAGCCGGCGCAATCGCCTTCCTGACCGGCCCCGACGCGGGCTTCATCACCGGCGCCGTCCTGCCCGTGGACGGCGGCTACCACAGCATGTAAGGAGCATCCGAATGATCCCGGTTTCAGCAGGAGTGCCCGCGGAGATCGCCGTCCAGGCAGTCCCGGACGACGAGCGGCTGTGGGTGCCGCAGGCGCCGGACGTGTGGTTCCGGCCGCTGATGCTGAACACGATCACCGGGCAGTGGTGCAACCTGCTCAAGGTGACCCGGTCCGGCATCGTGTCCCGGCACCGGCACCCCGGCGCGGTGTTCGGCTACGTGATCAAGGGCAAGTGGCAGTACGACGAGCACGACTGGGTCGCCGAGACCGGGTCGTTCGTGTACGAGCCGCCGGGCGAGATCCACACGCTGCGGGTGCCGGAGGACTGCACCGAGATGATCACGTTCTTCAACATCTCCGGGGCGATAATCTACGTCGACGACCAGGGCAACCAGACCGGCTACGAGGACACCTTGACAAAGATCCAGCTCTGCCGCGACCACTACGGCGCGAACGGCCTGGGCGCGGACTACGTCGACCAGTTCATCCGGTAGGCGGAGGTATCGAGCGGACCACCTCGATGACGCGGTTGAGTGCTGGTGATCGGGGCTGCTCCGCACGACAGAAGAGTGCGACTTGCCGCTCGACGCCCGCGTCGTCGATGGGGACGCGCCGTACGCCGGTCAGATTCGCCGTGGTGACCGCGAGTTCGTTGGTGACGCCAACACCGAGGCCGTGCCGAACCAGCGAGAGCAGGGTCTGTGGCTGGTTGGTGCGGAACGCGGACGCTGGGGTCAGGCCGGCCGAAGCGAATGCGAGGTGCGACTCGAACTGGCGCGGGCCTGAGCTGTCGCCGATCGAGATGAGTGGCAGCTCGGCCAACTGCTCGATGCCGATGGAATCTCTTGCCGCGAGAGGGTGTGATTCGGTGAAGACTGCGACGAGCGGTTCGCGCCACAGGATCTCGTGTTCCAGGGATTCGGCGGCGACCAGCGGATGGACCGGGCGAATCGCCAGGTCGATGTCGCCGCGGAGCAGCGCGCTCTCCAGGTCGATGCTCGGTCCCTCGACCAGCATCAACCGGATCTTGGCGGGCAACCGCTGTACGACCTGGGGGAAGAGCCAGGCGGCCGCGCTCGGGTATGTGCCGAACCGGACCTCTGCGCCGCCGGACGACAGGTCGTTCAGCCGGGTGAGGATCATCTCGGCGTACGGCACGAGCGCCCGTCCTTCAGGCGTGAGCCGGGCCGGATGGGCTGTGCGGTCAAAGAGTCGTACACCGAGGGCACGCTCCAGCTCGGCGACGTGTTCGCTGATCCGCGACTGGCCGCGGAAGACCGCCTTGCCGGCCGCGGAGAAGCCGCCGTGGCGGGCGACCGCGACGAAGCTTACGATCCAGTCCATTCGGTAGCCGTATGCCGCTGTCAGATCCATGCCGCCCCAGCTCGCGGGTGCGGAATGGGCTCAGTGTGAAGCGGACCCAGGTGGTGGTGATCGGTGGGGGACAGGCCCGGTTGTGGCGAGCTGGTTGGTCGTGGGTAGTGCTGAAGCCTTCGGGGAGCACGCCTTGGCTTACGAGGCGGTCGAGGCTTCAACGTGGCAGGCGTCACGGTTGACCCGTCCGGGGGCGGCATCATGGCCACCGCTGCGACAGTTGCTGGGCGGGTTGGCGCGTGGTCGGAGATGACGTGGCCAATGCGGGATAGGCACCGGGCGAGCCGGGCGACGGTGATGCGCAGCCAGTCAGCTCGCCGTCAGTGAGGCAGCGCCGCGCTGGAGTTCCACGAGTCGCGCAGCGACCCGAACGTGGTACGGCGTCGCACGGTCGGCGGATCGGTTGGGCGGGGACGTCTCGCTTCGGTCCAGGTGGTCCCGAGTGGCAAGTGGTCACATGATTCCGAAGGTGTCGTAGGCGTGTTTGGCCGACATCCCGGCCTCGATCGCGGCCTGGACCTTGTTCTCGCCTCGTACCTTGGCAGCGGCAGCGGCCAAGATGCCGGCCGCGTGTTCGGAGGGTACGGCGAGCACGCCGTCGATGTCGCCGACGATGAGGTCTCCTGGCCGGACGACGGTCCCGTTGGAGAATCGGATGGTGCAGCGGTAGTCGATGACACGGCCGCGGACGCCCTGGTCTTGTCCGTAGGAGCCCCAGGAGAACGTGGGAAAGTGGGGAAGCTTGGCGACTTCGCGAGTGTCTCTCGAGTAGCCGTCGACCACCGCTCCTGCAGCGCCGAGGCGGATGGCACGCGCAGACATGAGTGCGCCCCAGAGTGCGTATCTCGGTGAGGCGCCCGAACATATGTAGATCTCACCGGGTTTGAGATCGTCGAGTGCCTCCATCATTAGCCCAAACGGCTTCTGGGCGCCTTCGTGGGCGACGTGCGGGTCGCCGCAGTCGGCCTCGAGAACCGGCATTGCGCGACCGACAACGATCATGTCTGGCCGCAGAGGCCGCAGTTGCGGTGAGAGGAACTGACTGGTCAGTCCTGCCGCGTCCATGACGTCACCGATGACGGCGGTGAAAAGTTCACGCCGGATCATGGCGAACGTTTCTTCGTCGGCCCGGTCGCGGTGATTGTCTGGTGAGATCGCGGGAGTGCTGTGTAGTGAATCTGGCATGTGGGTGCTCCTCGGCGGGCCGGAGTGATCAGTCGTGATGTGATCGCTGCAGGGTTCGTAGAGCAGTTTCAACGTGGTGGTACCAGGCGTGCTCTGGATCAGTCAGAGGGCCTCTGCTCTTGTTACCGCCGGCAAACAGAGCCAGGTACCAAGTGCGGTAGCCGGGAGCCGCGACGACGGTGTGATAACCGGCGGGCATTTTGTGAATGGTGTTGTGGCGGACAATGAACGCGTTGTCTCCGCCGACTCGGTCTCCATAGAGTCCGGCAAAGCCGAAGCCGCTGGATGGGGCTACGCGGTAGAAGTACATTTCTTCCTGGAAAGCCTCGCCGGTGCCGGGGTCATCGATCTCATGGCGATGTGGCAGGTATGTTGCCCAGTTGCCGCTCTCGACGGTCACCTCAGCGACATAAAGCCGCTCACTGGCGGGCTGGTCGTCGATGAGGAAGTTGTAGTCCCGTGTCGTGTTGAACGTGCCCCACGTGCCCGACGTAGCCTCATCCGGTCCCACAAGATAAGGCTCGATTGTTGTGGTCGTACTGGGCGCCGAACAGAGGGAGACTTCGGCGGCTTGTGTCGCAGTGACAGTCACCTCGGTCTGCGCCGGCGCATAGACCATCGACGGCTTCCCGGCAAGAACGTTAGTTCGACCACCGACTGCCTTGAAGTCTCCGTCGCCTACGGCGATGTCCACTGTTCCGGTGAGTACGACAATCGCGTACTCGCGATCTGCGGTAAGGAATCGGTGCGACTGACCCGTCTCGAGGATGACGAGGGCGAAGTTCAGCAGACTGCACGTATTTCCCTTGAGATCGTTCATACCCGGTGACGTGGAGACAGCCTCGAAGTAGGCAGTGGTCACGGTGTTGGGCTCCTTTCAAACTGCATGAGCTCGGTCGATGGCTCTCACTGGGCGTCGACGTCTGTATCCAGGCTGGCTTGGTCAGCATTGATGGTTGCGATGGCCACATCGAAGTGGCGGTTCATTGCTTGCCTGGCTGCCTCGGCGTCGCCATCGATGATGGCGCGTAAGACCTTCTCGTGGAGTCGCTGGACGTGCTCTCGCTCGGAATGCTCGCGGCGCGGGCGCATCCCTCGCTGGACAGCTCCTCGCACGGCTTCCCGGACTGACTCGACGAGCAGCCCGAGCATGACGTTGCCCGCTGCCTTGGTGATCTGCACATGGAACTCCACGTCCAGGTCGACGTAGCGGTCTTCGTTGTCGATGTTGGCGGCCATCGCGCGAGCCAGCTCTTTGAGCCTGGCTACATCGCTACTGCTTCGCCGGGTCGCGGCGAGGGTGGCGCTCACGTTCTCGAGTCCGCGTCGCACCTCCATCAACTCGAGGACGGTGTCGTCACTGCCCATCAGCGTGGCGCGGTCAAAGAAGTCCTGCAGCGGGCCGATCTCAACAGGACGGATGATGGCGCGGCGCCCATTGGAGACTTGGACGACTCCCTTGCCGGCGAGGTCACGGATCGCCTCTCGCACCACCGATCGGCTGACGCCGAACTCGGCCGCGAGCGTGGTCTCTCCCGGCAACTGGTCACCGGGTCTCAGGTCGGCCGCCTCGATGTACCGCGCCAGCTCTGCAGCGACCTTCTCGCTGCGGGTCTGAACCTGGATCTTCTCGAACGCCGCGGACACACCCTGCGAGCTACCGGTGGACGACGACATGTAACCAGTTTGAGTTGGAACCGAGAACCTGTCAAACAGGTTGACAGGTGACCTGGCGACGTTTAGCGTCACCGCACAGGCAACCGTCTCCGACGTTGAGGGTGATGCCGACGTGGTCCTCGATCAGTTCAGGCTCGACGGCAAAGTGGCTGCCATCACCGGCCCGACCAGTGGCCTGGGGGCAGCCATCGCGGTCGCCCTCGCCCAGGCTGGCGCTGACATTGTGGGCCTGCACCGCGGACGAGTTGCCACGACACAGACAGCCGTCGAGGAGACGGGACGCAGGTTTTATCCCGTCCCCGTGGATCTGGAAACAGTGGGTGCGGACGAGTGCGCATCGATTGTCGAAACAGCGCTTCGAGCGGCCGGACGCATTGATGTGCTCGTCAACAATGCCGGCACGATCACCAGATCGCCCGCGCTCGACGTCACCAAGCAGGATTGGGACAAGGTCCTCCACACCAACCTGACAGCGGCGTTCCTACTGACCCAGGCAGTCGGCCGACACCTCATGAGACGACCCGACACGGACGGCAACGGTGCCCGCGGCAAGGTCATCAACATCGCCTCGATGCTCTCGTTCCAAGGCGGCATCAACGTGGCCGCGTACACCGCAAGCAAGAGCGGACTTGCTGGCCTGACTCGCGTGCTGGCCAACGAGTGGGCACCTTCGCGGATCAACGTCAACGCCATCGCACCCGGCTACATCCAGACCCCCGCAACCGAGGCGCTCCAAGCCGACCCTGACCGCTCGCCACAGATCCTTAACCGCATCCCAGCCGCCCGATGGGGCCATCCCGACGACCTCGCCGGCGCCGCGGTATTCCTTGCCTCCGCGGCGTCGGACTACATCCATGGCGCAATCATCCCGGTCGACGGAGGGTGGCTAGCACGGTGAACGCGGCGTCGGGTGAAGGCGGGATTTCGGCAGCCCATACTTCGGGCCGTAGGTGCTCCAGCAGTGGAACGAGGACCTATTCAAGGCATGGCCCGCATCTGCTCGAGACACCTTCCAGTGCTCGCAGACAGCGTCATCACGCGAAGAGGATCATCGACAGGGCGTGTGCGGGAAACCGCACGCACGGATTGAAAGGGGGACGGGGAACGGGCCCGCACGGCACCGCGCCCCTGACTACCAATGGCTAGGCATCGCACATCCTCGCCGGTCCCTGCAGACGCAGCCGAGGGCCCTCGCTTTATCGACCGCCCAGCACAGCCGGCCAACGAGTCCGCCAGCCGACACACCCGCCGGATGTTTCCGCGGTGGCGAACTCTGCGGCATCTGCTGCGGTTCGAGCCGGTGGTGTGGTCCCCGACAGCGCGCCAACTGGATCGGGCGGTGACGGTCGGGGATCTACGGGCGATGGCGCGGCGGCGGGTGCCGCGGTCGGTGTTCGACTACGTCGACGGCGCGGCGGACAGAGAGCGGGGGTTAGCTCGTACCCGGGCTGTGTTCGAGAACCTGGAGTTCCGCCCGCGCGGTCTGCGCGACGTGTCCCAGCCCGACCTATCGGTGCGGGTATTGGGCCAGCGGTCGTCGTTGCCGTTCGCGTTCGCGCCGACCGGGTTCACCCGGATGATGCACCACGAGGGCGAACGCGCGATGGCCCGGGTCGCCGCCACCCGTAGTATCCCGTACGCCTTGTCGACCCTCGGCACCACGACACCGGAGGATGTGGCCGCCGCGGCGCCAGATGCTCGTCGGTGGTTCCAGCTCTACGTGTGGAAGGACCGGGCACGCAGCAAAGACCTGGTGCAGCGGGCCAAGGCAGCCGGGTTCGAGGCGTTGATCCTGACCATCGACTCAGCGGTGGTCGGGATGCGCCGCCGCGACGTACGCAATGGGTTCGCGATGCCACCGGCACTCACTGTTCGCACCGTGCTGAACGCAGCCCGCTACCCGCGCTGGTGGATAAACTTCTTGACCACCGAGCCGCTGACCTTTGCCAGCCTCCAGTCGTGGAACCGGCCACTGGCCGAAATCGGCAACACCCTGTTCGACACGACAATGAGCCTCGACGACCTCGCCTGGCTGCGCGGCCTGTGGGACGGACCCCTGGTAGTCAAAGGCGTCATGTCCCTCGAAGACGTCGAATGCCTCACCGCAGCCGGCGCCGACGCCCTGGTGCTGTCCACCCACGGCGGCCGCCAACTCGACCTCAGCCCCGTCCCGCTACGCCTGCTGCCCCAGGCCCGCGACCTAGTCGGCGACCGGGTCGAACTGTGGCTGGACTCCGGCATCACGACCGGTGCCGACATCGTCGCAGCGCACGCACTCGGCGCCAACCTGACCCTGCTCGGCCGCGCACCTCTCTACGGCCTCATGGCGGCCGGACAGTCCGGCGTCGAACGTGCCATCGACATCCTCACCGCCGAAACCCAACGCCAAATGCAACTCCTCGGCGTCCGCGCCATCACCGATCTCGAACCCCAACACGTCATGCTCCCCCCTCAAGCGGGGTCGTGTTGAGAGCGTCAACATGTTGTGGTGGTGCCGTCCGCGTGCCGTTGCCCTGGCGCCCACACACGGCCACTACTCTCGCCTCATCGAGCGTTGCCTTTGTTCGTCAGTTGTCGCGCGTCAGCTCCGAGGCTGTCGGGATCACCGAGGTGCACTTCGGGCGCGCGCCCGAAGCCAAGTCACGGCGAAGCTTCTTCCACCCGTCTTCGGTGTGACCTGCGAAAACATGGCTCAGCCGAGACCCGTAAATAGCGTTTGGTCAGGTTGGACCTGACATAAGAACTGCTATCGGCGCGCAATCCACGGGAGTTGCAGCTAATGCAAGGACTCCCACTCCTGAGCGATTCCGGCATCTGTGCAGGTCATCAGAGTCGGGTTGTGGTCGAGTTCGGCGGCCGGTTGGTGTGTCGCTCCAGCCCGCGAGTGCGCTGGTCGGCATGGGTTTCCTGCGTTTATTGCAGGTTTCCACGCTGAGGAGTGGCTGGTGGACGGTGTTCCAGGCTTCGTCCCGCGGGTTTTACGGGATCCGGATGTCAGCTTGTTCCGGGCCGAAGACCGGGTGTTCGAGGCGATGCTCGACGGCTGGCGCAGCCAGATGCTTGCCCGCAGCTTGGCGGTTCGACACGATCAAGGCCCGTACCGGAGTCGTCGGACGGTTCCAGGTTTTCACCGGGGACTATCCGTGGACGTGGCGGCCGGTCGACATCGAAGACTTCCTCGCCGAGCTGCGGTCCCGCAGCCCGGCCGATCGGGCTGACCACGCTGCGCTCCTACAGCAATGCGGTATCGATGTTCTGCGCCTACCTAACCCACCCCGGGTACGGGTGGGGTGAGTTGTGCGAGCGGACCTTCGGCAACGTACCGACCCAGATCTGCTTCGACTGGAACACCCCACGCCACACAACCGACGACGCCGTACCACCAGCACGGCGGTCGTTCACGCAAGCCGAGCTGCAGACTTGTTCGACTTCATCGACGACTTCGTGACCGCGAGTACGCCGGGTCGAAGCGGTGGTTGCCGGCGATGCGGGACTCGATCGCTTTCAAGACCTGCTACGCCTACGGGCTGCGCCGCCGCGAGCTGACGATGCTCGACCTCAACGACTTCGGCCCGAACCCGCACTTGCCCGACTACGGGCCGTTCGGCGCGACGACGGTGCGCTGGGCCAAGGGCACGACCGCATCCGGGCCCCGGCGTCGTACGGTGCTGACGGTGCCCGAGTTCGCCTGGGCCGTTCCACTCCTGGAGTATTGGGTCAGTCCCGAGGGACGTGGCCGGTTCCAGACCGCCGAGCGCTCGAGCGCGCTCTGGCCCAGCGAGCGATCCCACCGGGTTCATCTCGGCAGCCTCGGTGACTCCTTCGCGGGCGTCCGGAGAGCCGCATCTGATCGAGGCCGGCTACGACCCCGCGTTCATCCGGACCCAGGTCGGTCACGCCTACGCCTCGACTACCGGCCTCTACACGTCGGTCTCGGCCGACTTCAAACAGCGCAGTGTCCGGCAGATGATCGCCCGCCGGCTCGGACAACTCGAAGGACCCGCCCATGACTGAACAGCGCCGGATCGGCTTCAAGTGGCACCTGCGTCACCTGATGGCCCACCGCAACCTCTGGAAGAGCACCGAACTGCACGCCCTGCTCAAGTCCCGCGGCATCAACCTGTCCGAGAGCCAGGTCTACCGGCTCGTCACCGGCGCCCCCGAGCGCATCCCCGCGCGCACCTTCGCCGCTCTGTGCGACATCCTCGACTGCGCCCCCGGGCGACCTGTTCGAGCCCTTCGTAGAGATGCGAGCTGCGGCCACCGCCGACGCCCCGCGGCGCAGCGAAGACCTCGGCGTCCGGCCCGGCGACCCGATCGCCCGCCGCGTCCGGATCGTGCCGAGCGACGATGACTAGACCCCGCACCCCGAGCAACCCGGACCGCTGGCCGACCCCCTGCGCTCGGTGCGGCGAACACCACGAGCTCGTGGCGAACTGGCCCGATGGGAAGATCTGCGCCTACTGCTACCAGAAGGCCAAGCGGACCACGGGGACCTGTCGCTGCGGACACGCTGGCGTCCTACCCGGCAAGGTCGGCGGTGCACCGGCCTGCCGAACCTGCTCAGGGCTGCAGCACCTCAACCTCGACTGCCGAGGCTGCGGTGCCGAAGCCGAGCTCAGGACGACAGGAAAATGCTGGCGCTGCTCGCTCGGCGATCTCGTCGACGAGCTGCTGGCCAATCCCGAGACGGGCACGATCTCCGACCAGCTGGTGCCGTTGGCCAGCGCGCTCAAGGCGATGGGACGGCCGAACAGAGGCATCACCTGGATCGAACAGGTCTACGTCAAAGAGACTCTGCGCGGCCGACGAGCTCACGCACGAACTGCTCGACCAGGTCCCAGGCCGGCAGCAATCGAAGACCTACATCCGTGGCCTGCTTGTCGAGTACGGCGCGTTGCCGCCGCGCGACGAGCTGCTCAGCCGGTTCGAGAGCTGGTCGATCGAGGCGATCGAGCGTGCGGCGGACCCGGCGCACCGCGATGCCATCCGCCGCTACATCACCTGGCACCATCAACGCCGCCTTCGTGACTCGCCGAACCCCACCACTCACGGTGCCTTTCTGCGGGCCAAGCAGCAGGTGACGGTCGCGATCACCTTGCGAAGGCCAGTCGGCTGCGCGCCGGCTCATAGGTGCCCTGAGCAACCGGTTCGCCGGCCAGCTGGTAGGTGCTCAGGCCGTCCGGGCCGGGCAACCGCAGTGAAAGCGTCACAGCTTGCCCTCGAGGTCGAGCGGCGGCACCTCGAGCTTGCGGCCCTCGCGCCACGACTGCAGGCCGAGCTCGGCGAGCTGCACACCCTTGGCGCCCTCAACGAAGTCGGCTCGGGGATGATCATGGTCCGTCGGCGGCCGGGATGCCACCCTGCCCACGGATCGCCACGATGGAGCGCTCGAGGTGCTGGCGCAGGCCCATCCGGCCGGTGACTCCGTTCATCACGATGCCGATACGTCGCTCGTTCACAGTCTTGCCTCTCTTCGGCGCGTTCCGGTGCCGGCTCGCGTCATTCTCAGGGCGGTACGCCGGTCCGCCGCGGTACAACCCCGAAACCCAGCCGCGGCGATGAGGCGGAGTGGAAATGAGTCAGTCATGGGCGCTGATGCCGTCGTAGGTATCGAGCTGGCGACACATCCCATGCCGACCGAACGTGACGCCCCGGGTGAAGCTCAGCGATTGCGCGACCGCGCGGATTGGTGCGCAGCGGCTCCGACTCATACACGTGGACCGTCCACATGAACAGCCATCACTTTGAATTCTGCGGGGTCAGCTTGACCAGACGGCCACCGATGAGCCATTCGGTCACGTAGATGCTGCCATCCGCATCTGCCGCGACTCCGTGCGGTGTGTTGAAGGTTCCGGCGCGTAACTGTGGCCGGCACGTCTTTCCGCGCTTGGCTTCGTTGGGCCAACCCGGGCGGTTCCGCATCGCCGGTTCACTAATACCAAGGACGGCCTTCGGCGCGTTGTCGGGTCCAAGTATTGTGATGCGCGAGTCCAGTTCGGTCACCAACAGGTTGTCTCCGTAGCCTGCGAAGCCACTCGGGCTAACCAGGAAATCCTCACCGAAGCAGCGCAGAAACCGGCCCTCCAGATCGAAGACCTGGATCCGCTTGTTGCGTCTGTCAGCGACGAGCAGTTCGGGCGTTCCAGGCCGCCTGTCGATATGGACGGCGTGTGGGTGGTTGAATCGGCCGGCCCCCGTGGTGCCGTCGATCGTCATCAGGTGGGTGCCGGTCTTGTCGAATCGGTGCACCACCTCCTGGCCGTAGCAGTCGGCTACCCAGATGTGCCCGCTGCCGCCGAACTGCTCCTGGTCCACGGCGACTTGGGTGGGGCAGTAGTCGGCGTCGTCATACATCGGCAGCGCGGGCTTCTTCAGCCGAAACACCTCACTGCCGTCGAGCCTGAACTTGGCGACGTTTCCCCGCAGCGGCTTGGTGTCGGGCTGATAGCTTCCGTCGTCTCGGCGTCGCAGCTTCGAGCCGTTGTCGCAGATCCAGAGAAGCTCTTCGTCCCCGTCGCGTACTAAGAGCATTCCATGGCCTTCGGTCAGGTCGACGTCGAAGGTGCGCAGCAGGCTGCCATTGCGACTAAGCACCTGGACTCGCGGCAGTTTCTCGTCGAAGGTGACGACTTCGCCTGCGGCCGTGACCACGATGCCATGGTGTGCCCACCCGTCGGTTTGACCACTGTGGTGGTCGCCCTCGAACCATCTGTCGTCAAAGTCGAAGACGAAATCGCCTTCACCGATCTGCGAATGCGTCATACAGATGCTCCTTAAAAGACGAATGTCGAGCGCAGTCAACGGCTCCGAGCGGAAGCGCAGGACGCGCCGGCACATGGTGGGCCTGCCGCTCGGTAGCACAGTCGGTCATGGAAGTCCACGACCGGCCGGCACGCTCAGGCCTCCAAGGTCTCCGGTCAGTCTGCGAGCAGGTCCACGCAGGCGGCCTTGTCGACCAGCGTCTCGCAGCCTTCCTGGTCCAGCGGACCATCTGCGATCGAGACGTCGTAGCGCAGTGTGAACGACGTGTCAGAGGCGAGCGGGTACTCCTCGCTGAAGAACGGGGCCGGGCACACCACTGCGTAAATGCCGGTCCGGGCGAACCACTCGGTGGGGTGGCAGAAGTTGTCGGCGTTGTCCCGGAAGACGAGCGTGGAGGCCGTGCCCTGGCCGTCGTGGCGGCCGACGAAGCCCATCCAGGGGCCCCTGGTGCCCATTAGCTCGTCGCCACCGGTGCCCTCGGGCGTGACGATCTGGCCGTGGGAGAAGGACCGGGGGCCACGCCAGAACAGGCCGCTGTACCCGGCGTTGTCCCGCCCGTTGGTGCCCGGGCTGCCGAAGGCGATGATGTCGTCGCTGACGTTGTCCATGGTGCTCTCGAATGTCAATTGCCAGGCTCCCAGCTCGGGGAACGCCGTGACGCCGATGCGCCGCTTCTCGGTGATGTACTTCTCGCCGCCCTGGGTGATCCAGAGCAGCTCCTCGTCGAACCGCAGCACGCCGTCACGCAGCGCGAGCAAGTCAAGGCCCTGGTGCCGCATGGCGCCGTTGTTGTCGAGCTGCTTGTACTTGTAGCCCTCCTTCTCGTCCCGGACGCAGGTCACTCCACCCCAGAAGTTCTCCGTGCCCACGTTGGACAGGGCGAACGAGATGCCCTTGTGCCAAACGTGGTCGTGAGGGCGGTAGACGCTGACCAAGTCGCCGCCGAGCGTGCGCAGCGGGTGGAAGTAGGGCCTGGGCGACTCGAGCTGCGGCTCCCACGGCGTGTAGACGTACCGGAAGAGCTCGTTGCCGTTCCAGGTCGCCCGGACCGAGCGGCCATCCTCATGCAGCAGTCCCAGCCCTTCTGCCACAGGCTCGGCGCCGCCGGCACCCGCTCCGCGGTCCAAGGGGTTTGCCATCGTTGATCTCCTTACAGGCGTGGTGCGCGACGGTCGCGCACACAGGTGTGGCCACCGAAGAAGGCTCTCCGAGCCAGGTTGGTGAGGCCCCAGAACAGCCACTTGTGCCACAGGCGGTCGTGCGGCTGGTAGACATAGCGGAACGGAACGCAGCCAGCGTCACCAGCGCGGACCGTCGCCTTCCATGCGCTGGTAGAACGGCGAGTCCGGACCGAGGTCCTCGGGGCGGATCGGGCGGCGCTGGAAGGCCGACGCGTAGGTGGCGGCGACCAGTTCCAGGGTGCGCCGGCTCTCGCTGGAGGTCACGGGCGGCGGAGTGCCTTCGCGGACGGCCTTGAGGACTTCGATGCACTGGGCGACGTGGGCGCTGCGGGTGCCGTGCGGGCCGGCCTCCCAGGCGGGGATGACTTTGTCCTCGTATCCCTTGGCCGGGGTGATCGTCCAGTTCTCGTCGCCGTAGCCGTACACGTGGGAGACCTCGACGGTGGCGTACTCGAAGTCGAAGCGCAGGTAGCTCTCCTCGCGCGGGCTGAGGATGCTATTGACCACGCTGGCGATGGCGCCGTTGGCGAAGGCCACGGTGCCCATGGTGACGTCCTCGGTGTCCGTCGTGCGTGCCTGCCGGCGGGCGATGGCCGACACCTCGGTCCACTGTCCCATGATGGCCGAGAGCAGGTCGATCTGGTGGATGCCGTGGCCCATGGTGGGGCCGCCGCCCTCGGTGTCCCACCGGCCGCGCCACTCCACGTCGAGGTAGGCCTGGTCACGGAACCACACGGTGTTGCAGATCGCCACGAGAGGCCGTCCGAGCACGCCGTCGGCCATCAGCTTCTGCAGCCGCAGCGCGCCGGAGCCGAAGCGGTGCTGGAAGAGGGTGGCGAGCCAGGCGTTGCTCTCCTTCTCGGCCTCGACGAGGGTATCGAACTCGGCCAGCGTCAGGGTGGGTGGCTTCTCGACGATCACATTGACGCCGGCCCCCAGGCACTTCAGCGCCGCCTCGGCGTGGGCTCCGGGAGGGGTGCACACGTGCACGAGCTGAGGCTGCTCCTTCTCGAGGAGATCCGCAACGTTGTCGTAACCATTCGGGATGCCGTGCTGCTCGCAGAATGCGGAGAGACGGTCGCCATCAATATCGACGGCGCCCACGACCTCCACTTCGTCTCCCCGTGACTGCAACGACTGAACATGGCTTCGGGCGACGCTTCCGGTACCGATGATGGCGACGCGGATTGGTTCCACTGCTACGCACCTTTCTCACGTATCACTGTATGGATAGCGCTTTCCAGAGTGGGATGTGCCGCTATCCTCGCGTTGCTGCGATCATTCCAAAAAGGGAATTGATTGAATTACTGTAAGTACAATCTGTGCTAACACGGGGCATCGTCACCGAATCCGACCAGCAGCAATTGCAGTCCCGCGTCGGGGGGTCATCGTGCCTCTGTGCGGGTTCCAGCCCTCGATGGAGTCGGCCGGGCGGGTGCTCGGGCCGGAGTAGATCGCGGACGGGCGGATCAGCCGGCCGATGCGCTTCTGCTCGAGGACGTGCGCACTCCACCCGGCGGTCCGTGCGCAGGTGAACATGGAGGTGAACAGCGGCGGCGGCACCTCCGCGAAGTCCAGGACGATCGCCGCCCAGAACTCCACATTGGTCTCCAGCACCCGGTCCGGCCGCCGCTCACGCAGCTCGGTCAGCGCCGCCTGCTCCAACGCCTCCGCGACCTCGTAGCGCGGTGCCGCGAGCTCTCGCGCCGTACGACGAAGCACGCGAGCCCGCGGGTCCTCCGCGCGGTACACGCGGTGCCCGAAGCCCATCAAGCGCTCACCAGCGTCCAGCAGACCCTTCACGTACGCGCGGGCGTCGCCGCTGCGCTCCACACCCTCGATCATCGTCAGCACCCGCGCCGGTGCCCCACCGTGCAACGGCCCGGACATCGCGCCGATCGCACCGGACAGCGCAGCTGCCACGTCCGCACCGGTCGATGCGATCACACGGGCGGTGAACGTGGAAGCGTTCATGCCGTGCTCGGCGGCTGAGGTCCAGTACGCGTCAACCGCCTTCACGTGCTTCGGATCAGGCTCGCCCCGCCAGCGGATCATGAACCGCTCGGTGATCGTCTTCGCCTTGTCCACCTCGCGTTGCGGCACCATCGGTTGCCCGATGCCACGAGCCGCCTGGGC
>NZ_JBFAHB010000076.1:0-44552 GCF_040653975.1 Kribbella sp. NPDC050820 | reverse complement strand
GGTGTGTGTCAAGGGTCGAAGATCCGCGCAGCGGACGCCGAAGGCGCCCTTGACGCACACCACCACGACTAGCACCATCAAGCAGCCCGGAGCCGCGCCCCACAGTCCGCCTCGCGCCATCCACAGCACCCGTGAGACCGCTAAGCGGCCGCGCCGGAGGCGCCAGAAGGACTGTCGCCGCGCAGCGGTGTCCGATTGGCAGCTCTCGCAGTTGTTCCGCGCGATCACAGCACGCGTGGCACCGATGGACGGCCGCGCCGAAGGCGCCAGAGGAACAGCCGCCGCGAAGCGGTGTCCTATCCGCCAGGACTTCATCTCCATCGCGCTCCGCAGGACGCGTGACACCGGTTGGCGCCCGCGCCGAAGCCGCCCACAAGACAGCCGCCGTCGAAGGCGCGTCCTTCCTACCTACCCACCCCATCTCCATCGCGCCGTCCACAGCACGCGGGACGCCGGTCCGCGCCGCGCCGGAGGCGCCAGAAGACTGCCGCCGCGGAGCGGCGTCCTTGGGCGGTGTTAGGCGGGGGCACCCAAGGTGGTTAGGGCGGTGGCCACTCGGCCGTGGGCGGCTTCCAGGGCGGCTCTCGCGGCGGGGATGGGGGTGCCGGTGAGGAGGTGTACGAGGGCGGGTTTGAGTTCGCCGTCGGCTTCGGCGAGGGCGGACTCGCAGGCTTCGGGGTCGGCGCCGGTGGCTTCGGCGAGGATGCGGAGCATGCGGCCGCGGAGTTTCTGGTTGGTGGCGACGAGGTCGACCATCAGGTTGGACCAGGTGCGGCCGAGTTTGATCATGAGCGTGGTGGAGAAGGCGTTCAGGATCATTTTCTGGGCGGTGCCGGCCTTGAGCCGGGTGGAGCCGGCGATCACCTCGGGGCCGGTGTCGGCGGCGATCACGATGTCGGCCAGCGGCGCCAGTGGTGCGGTGGGGTTGGAGGTGACCAGGACGGTGGTCGCCCCGACCGCTCGCGCGGCCTTCAGCGCTCCGGCGACGTACGGCGTGCTCCCGGAAGCTGCGAGGCCGATGACGAGGTCCGCGGCGGTGACGGTGCTCGCGTCGAGCGCGCCGCCTTCCTCGGAGTCCTCGACGTTCTCGACCGCGCGGAGCAGCGCGTCCATGCCGCCGGCGTGGTGGGCGACCACCAGGCCCTCGGGCGCGTGGAACGTCGGGAGCAGCTCTGCCGCGTCCAGGACGGCCAGACGGCCCGAGGTGCCGGCGCCGAAGTAGTGGACCCGGCCGCCGCTGCGGACCGCCTCGACTCCGGCGTCCACTGCACGGGCCAGTTCCGGGATGACGACACCGACGGCGCCGGCCACCCGGGCGTCCTCGGAGTTCACCATCCGGAGGATCTCGGTCGTGCCCACCGCATCGATGGCGAGCGTCCTGGGGTTGCGCTGCTCCGTCGGCGTGGTCACAGCTCCGATGTTAGTTTCCTACTGAAGGATTTTCAATTCTGTTGATCGTTGACGGAAATGATTGACGTGCTCACTCCGAGCCCTTGAGCCGGTGGCCGCGCACCGAGCTCGCGGTCTCCTCGAGCGCCTTCCGGGCGTCCGGCAGCACCTGCTGGGCGACCCCGATGAACAGGCAGTCGATCACCGTCAGCTGCGCGATCCGGCTCGACATGGCTCCGGAGCGGTACGTCGTCTCACGGGCGGCCGTGGTCAGCACCAGGTCCGCCGTCCGGGCCAGCGGGGAGCGGGGGAAGTTGGTCACCGCGACCGTGGTGGCGCCGTGCTTGGCCGCCTCCTCGAGCGCCTCGACGACCTCGACCGTCGTACCGGTGTGCGAGATGCCGATCGCCACGTCGCCGTCGCCGAGCAGCGCCGCGCTGGGCAGCGCCACGTGGACGTCGGACCAGGCGAACGCGACCCGGCGGATCCGGTGCAGCTTCTGCTGCAGGTCGAGCGCCACGAAGGCGCTCGCCCCGAAGCCGTACAGGTCCACCCGTGGCGCGTTGACGACGGCCTCGACGACCTTGGCCAGGGCGTCGACGTCGACCTGCTGCGCGGTCTCGCGGACCGCCCGCTCGTCGGCGAACGCGACCTTGTTGATCACGTCCGCCAGCGAGTCACCGGGCTCGATGTCGCCGCCGACCTCGGGCCGGACGCTCTCCTGCGCCGACTGGGCCGCCAGCTGCAGGCGGAGCTGCGGGTAGCCGGGGACGCCGATCTGCTTGCAGAACCGGATGACCGTGGTCTCCGAGGTGGACGCCACCTCGGCCAGTTCGGAGATCGTCATCGCCGCCACTCCGCCCGGGTCCGCGAGGACCGCGTTCGCCACCCGCTGCTCGGCCGGCGCCAGCGCGGGCATCACCGCGCGGACCCGGACCAGCAGCGGCCCCGTGGGTTCTGGAGAGGAAACTGAGTTCATGACAGCACGGTACGGCGACTTACCACCCAGTGGTGTCACCGACGCGAAAGTCTCCAACCGTTGGCGGTAAATGACTCAGGCGTTCGCTCTCCGTCGAGAAGAACACCACTCTGGCTCGTGATCTTCACACCGTCGACGTACACGCCCCGGCCCTGGTACAACGCGTCGGAGGTGTAACGCCACCGGACCGTCTGCTCACCGGCCGCAAGCTCGGCGAACACCTGGTGCCAGTGCCGGTCGCCGGAGCCGCTGATCGCGCCGTCGTGGTCGATCACCGATCCCCGGTCCAGCACGGTGAACGGCACCTTCGTCCAGGTGGTCCCGTCCGCCGAGGTCTCCAGGTACAGCAGGTCGGTCTCCTCGGTGTCCACGAACATGTCGAACGCCAGCTTCGCCCCACCCTCCGGTACGGCGACCTGCGCAGAAAGGGTCGTGGTCGCGCCGTCCGTCGTACCCGAGAACCAGGCGTCCTTGCCGTGCCGCGGCCCGACGCCGAGCGCGAGCGCCAGCCCCTGCGCGACGGCCCGCCGGGCCGGGTTGTTGCTGCCCCAGCTGCGGCTCGGGTGCACCCGGTTGGTCAGCAGGATCGCGAACGAGCGCGAGTCGAAGTCGATCACCAGCGAGGTCCCGGTGTACCCGGTGTGGCCGGCCGTGCGCGGGCCGGACAGGCCGTTCATGTACCAGCGCTGGTTGAGCTCGAACCCGAGTCCGTGGTCGTTGCCCGGGAAGGCGCCGTTGAAGTTGGTGATCATCGCGGTCACCGAGGACTCCTTGAGGATCCGGGCGCCGCGGTAGCTCCCGCCGTTCAAGAAGGTCTGGGCCAGAATCGCCAGGTCGTCCGCGGTGCTGAACACCCCGGCGTGACCGGCGACGCCGTCCAGCGACCAGGCGTTCTCGTCGTGCACCGAACCCCAGACCATCCCGCGCGGCGGCGCGGACTGGAACTCGGTGGCCGCGATCCGCGGCTTCTTCTTGGCGTCCGGGTTGTAGCCGGTGTCGCGCATCTGCAGCGGCTTGGTGATGCCGTCGGCAACGAGCTTGTCCAGCGTCTTGCCGGTCACCCGGTGCGCCAGCTCGCCCAGCGCAATCAGGTTGAGGTCGCTGTAGAGGTACTTCGTCCCCGCCGGGCTGGTCGGGGTCGCGGTCAGCGCCATGTGCATCCGCGAGGCCGGGTCCGGCTGGGCGCTCCACAACGGCAGCCATGCCGGCAGCCCGGTGGTGTGGGTCAGCGCCTGCCGGACCGTGATCGCCTGCTTCCCGTTCTCCGCGAACTCCGGGACGTACGACGCGATCGGCGTGTCCAGCCCGACCTTGCCCTTCTCCACCTGCTGCATCACCACGATCGAGGTGAACAGCTTGGAGACCGACGCCATGTCGAAGATCGTGTCGGTGCGCATCGGGATCTGCTGGTCCGCGGGCAGCTCGGTTCCGGCGCCGTCGGCGTACTTGAGCGCCATCCCGGTGGCCGTCTTGGTGACGATCCTGCCGTCGTGGCCGAGCAGCGTGACCGCGCCGGCGTACAGGGGTTTGACCGTGCCGTTCGGCCTGGTCCAGGCGTCCACCTGGGCCAGCGCCGCGTCGATCGGCGCGGGGTCGAGACCGGCCTTCGCCGGGGTGGTTTCGCGCAAGAGAGTCGTCTTCGGTGCGTAGCCGTCATACGGCCGGTCGAACCGGCCAGATCTGTTGCCGTTGGCAACCGCCGGGGTGGTCAGGGCGAGCATCACGGTGGAGACTACCGCGATTCCGAGGACACGTCTCACCGGTGTGCTCCCTTGTAGAGCAGGTACTGCTCCCGCCGCGCGGTCCACGCATCGGTCTCGGGCTGCCAGGCCGCCACGATCTCCTCGGCCGAGGCGCCCGCGGTCAGCATGGTCCGGAACCGGTCCGACCCGGTCAGCAGGTCGATCCAGCGGCCGGGCGGGTTCTCGGTCCGCCAGGCGAAGCCGGGGTAGAGCTTGCGCGCCTCCACGATCATGTGGGTCGCGGCGGTGATCGCCTCCACCTTGTGCGGGTCGGTGATCAGCACCTGGACGCCGCCGCACAGCACGTTGGCGTTCTTCGAGATGAACGGCGTGAAATACGCCTCCCGGAAGGCGACCCCGGGGATGTCCTTCTTCTGCAGCTCCTGGGCCCACTTGTAGTCGATGTACGGCGCCCCGATCAGCTCGAACGGCCGCGTCGTACCGCGCCCCTCGGACATGTTGGTCGCCTCGAACAGGCACATGCCCGGGTAGAGCAGCGCGGTGTCCGGGGTCGGCATGTTCGGGCTCGGCATCACCCAGGTCAGACCGGTGTCGTCGTACAGCTGGTCCCGCTTCCAGTTCTTCACCTGGATGACCTGGAGCTCCGTCAGCCGCTTGCCGTCGGCGTCCAGCGGCAGGTACTCGGCGTTGAACAGCTGGGCCAGCTCGCCCACGGTCATCCCGTGCTGCTGGATGATCTCCTCCTTGCCCACGCCGGAGGTGAACCCGGGCTTGAGCATCGGGCCGCGCGCGTACCCGCCGACCGGGTTCGGCCGGTCCAGCACGACGAACTTCGCGCCGGTCCGGGTGGCCGCGATCATCGCCTCGTACATGGTCCAGATGTAGGTGTAGAACCGGGCGCCGACGTCCTGAATGTCGAAGACGACCGTCTCCACGCCGGACTTGGTGTAGAGGTCGGCGAGCTTGGTCGCGGTCGCGCCGTACGCGTCGTAGACCATGATCCCGGTGCGCGGGTCGACGTGGTCGCCCTCGGACCCGCCGGCCTGCGCGGACCCGCGGAAGCCGTGCTCGGGGCCGAAGACCGCGACCACGTTAACCTGCCCCGAGGCGTGCATCGTGTCGACGATGTGACTGAGGTCGGGCAGGATGCCGGTCGGGTTGCTGATCACGCCGACCTTCTGGCCGGCCAGCGCGCGCCAGCCGTCGGCGGCGAGCACCTCCGCACCCGTCATCGTCTTGCGCCTGGTGGGCGTCGGGCCGGCCTGGGCCGCCGGTACGTCGATCATGGGGGCGGCGGCCAGGGCACCGGCGCCCGCGAGCAAACTGCGGCGCTTCATCGGTCTTCTCCTTCAGGCAAAGGCATTACGGGCGGAACAACAGGTCGGCCACCACGGGGCGGTGGTCACTGGCCGCTTGTTCGGGGGGTACGACGGCGTGCCGGACGCGGAGCCCCGCGCCGACGGTGACGAAGTCGATCCGCTTCACCGGATCGACCGCCGGGTAGGTGCTGGGGCCGCCGGCCGTCGAGGCGGCCGCCGTCCAGCAGTCGGTCAGGCGTGTCCACAGCCCGGCGAGCTCGGGAGCGTCTGCCTCGGCGTTGAGGTCACCGGTCAGGATCTGCAGGTCCTTCCGCCGGTCGCGCGCCAGGATCTTCATCGTGTCGGCGACCTGGGCCTGCCGGACCGACGGGTCGGCGCGGTAGTCCAGGTGCGTGGAGTACACGTGCACCCGGCGGCCGCGGACGTCGAGCTCGGCCTCCAGGAAGCCGGGCGCCAGGGCCGGCACCGGGTTCGGGTCCTGCGTCGAGAGCCGGGTGATCGGGTGGTTCTCGATCCGGACCAGCGGGAAGCGGGACAGGACGCCGACGCCGTACTGCCGGCGTGGCTGGCCGGCCGCGGGCGGGTCGAGGTCGTAGATCGGCGCGAATCCGGAGAACATCCCGAGCTTGGTCGCGAGCTCGGCCAGGGTGTCCAGCCACTCGCTGCGCGCACCCCAGTGCACGTCGACCTCCTGCAGGCCGATCACGTCGGCGTCGAGCGCCTTCAGCGCCTGCGCGGTCCGGTCCAGGTCGAACACGTTGTCCGACCCGGCGCCGGCATGAATGTTGTACGAGGCAACGGTCAGCCGGGTGTCGCGCGGGTCGAAGGTGAGCCCGTGCCCGAACGGGTGCAGGGTCTGCTCCGGGTCAGGCTGCGCCGGGATCGCGACCGGAAGCTTCCCGGTCGGCGCGAGCTCGCCGTACAGGACCTTGGCCAGCGCCTCCATCGACGCCGCCGCGTACCCGTAGGTGGCCAGCGTGGTTTTGGCCGTGGGGAAGTACGCGACGTCGTACGGATCCCGTACGGCGACCACGATCACCGGCCGCCCGGTCGCGAGCAGCGTGTTGACGAGCTTCTGCTGCTTGGCCTGCTTGTCGGTGACGGTGGTGTCCCAGGCCTTCATCGTCAGTACGACGGTGAGGTCGGCAGCCGCGGACGCCGCCACCGCCTCGTCGATCCGGGCATCGGTCGGCGTCGAGCCGGTGTCCTTGACGGTCACCGTCGCGCCGCGGCCCTGGAGCGCAGTCCCGAGGGCCGTCGGGCTGTATCCGGCGACCAGGATCTTCCGCGGCGCCGGTGACAGCGGCACCATGCCCGCGTCGTTCTTCAGCAGCGTCGTGCTGCGGTCGGCGATCCGCTGCGCGGCGGCGTAGTTCGACGGCGTGCCGACCACCTTCGCGACCTGCGCCAGATCGACATACGGGCGATCCACGACTCCGGTCTTCAGCTTGAGCTTCAGGATTCGCTCGACACTCTGGTCGATCCGCTCCTCGCTGATCCGGCCGGCGTGGACGGCGCCGATCACCGAGTTGAACGCCAGCTCGGGGTTGACCGGCATCAGCAGCTGGTCGACACCGGCCTCGAGCGCCCGCAGTGGAATCTCCGCGTCGCCGTACTTGTCCCGGACGCCCTTCATGCCGAGCGAGTCGGTGATCACGACGCCGTCGAAGCGCAGTTGCTCGCGCAGGATCCCGGTCAGGATCGGCCGGCTCAGCGTGGCCGGGTCGCCGGACGCGTCCAGCGACGGAACCACGATGTGCGCGGTCATGATCGAGTCGATCCCGGCCCGGATCGCGGCCCGGAACGGCGGCGCGTCGATCGTGTTCCACTCCTCGACGGTGTGGTTGATCGTCGGCAGCGAGGTGTGGCTGTCGTCCCGGGTGTCACCGTGACCGGGGAAGTGCTTCGCGGTCGACACGATCCGGCCGTCGCGCTGGTAGCCCTTCACCTGTTCGGCGGTGAGCTCGGCGACCAGCCCGGGGTCGGACGAGAACGAGCGGACCCCGATCACCGGGTTCAGCGGGTTCACGTTGACGTCGGCGACCGGCGCGAAGTCGGTGGTGACACCGACCGCACGCAACTCCCGGCCGCCGATCCCGGCCGCCAGCCGGGCGAACTGCCCGGACCGCGTCGCGCCCAGCGCCATCGCGCCCGGGAACTGTGTCGCGGGCGGTCCGACGCGGAACACCACACCGTACTCCTGGTCGGTGCTGATCTGCAGCGGGATCCCGGTGCTGCCGATCGACGCGCTCTGCAGGCCGTTGGAGAGCCGGGCGATCTGCTGCGGGTCCTTGGTCGAGTCCGTCCAGGCGAAGTAGATCACCCCGCCGAGGTGGTACTTGCGGACCACCTCGGCCGGCGTGGCGACGCCGTACAGGCTGGTGTTGCGCGGGTCGACCGTGTCCGCTGTCGGCCCGTAGGCGTAGCAGACGAACAGCTGGCCGACCTTCTGCTCCAGTGTCATCCGGCGCAACGTCTCGCGGACCCAGCGGTCGCTGCCCGCGTGCGCGGTCGCGGTGCCGGCAACAGTCGTGCCGGCGACCGCGGCTGCGGCGAGGCCGAGGGTTTGGCGGCGGGTGAACTCCATCGTCACCAGGTCAGTCCGTGGCCGAAGGGGTAGAGCGGCGTCGCCGGGTCACCGGCGACCGGGATGTCGACGGGCAGCTTGCCGGTCGGCTTGATCTCGCCGTACAGCGCCTTGGCGAGCGACTCCATCGACACCGCTGCGTACCCGTAGGTGGCCAGGTACGTCGGCGCCGCGTCGAAGTACGCGATGTCGTAGGGATCGCGTACGGCGACCACGATCACCGTCTTGCCAGTGGCGAGCAGGTCCTTCACCAGCTTCTGCTGCTTGGCCAGCTTGTCCGTGACCGTGGTGTCCCAGGCCTTCATCGTCAGTACGACGGTGACGTCGTTCTGCTGAGCCTTGGCCACGGCATCCGCGATCGCCGCGTCCGACGGCGCCGCGCCGGTCTGCGCGACCGTTGTCGTGGCTCCACGTGTGGCAAGGCTGTTGGCCAGCGACTGTGTCGTGCTCACGCCCCACCCGGTGACCAGGATCTTCCGCGGGTCGGAGCTGAGCGGTACGGCGTTCGCGTCGTTCTTGACCAGCGTGACGCTCTTGTCGACGATCGTCTGCGCCGTCGCCAGGCTGGCCGGAGTGCCGACCTTGGCCGGGATCTGGGCTGGGTCGACATACGGGTCGAACAGGACGCCGTTCTTCAGCTTCATCAGCAGGATCCGCAGCATGCTCTCGTCGATCCGCTTCTCGCTGATCCGGCCCGAACGGACCGCGTCGAGGACCGCGTTGAACTGCAGGTCCGGCGCCGGCGGCAGCAGCAGCTGGTCCGCGCCGGCCTCGATCGCGCGGACCGCGACCTCGGCGTCGCCGTACTGCTGGCGGACGGCGGCCATCTCGAGCGCGTCGGTGATGATCAGGCCCTTGAACCCGAGCTGCTCGCGCAGGACGCCGGTCAGGATCGGCTTGCTGAGCGTCGCCGGGTCGCCGGACGGGTCGAGCGCCGGGACCACGATGTGCGCGGTCATGATCGAGTCGATGCCGGCCTTGATCGCGGCCTTGAACGGCGGCGCGTCGATCGTGTTCCATTCCTCCAGGGTGTGGTTGATCGTCGGCAGCGAGTTGTGGCTGTCGTCGCGGGTGTCCCCGTGGCCCGGGAAGTGCTTCGCGGTCGCCATGATGCCGGCGTCGCGCTGATAGCCCTGCACCTGCGCGACGGTCATGTCCGAGACCAGTGTCGGGTCGCTGGAGAACGAGCGGACGCCGATCACCGGGTTGAGCGCGTTCACGTTCACGTCGGCGACCGGGGCGTAGTCCTGCCGGATGCCCATCGCCTTCAGCTCGCGGCCGGTGATGCCGGCGGCGGTCCGCGCGTCGGCGGTGTTCCGGGTCGCGCCGTGCGCCATGTTGCCGCCGAACTGGGTGGCCGGCGGGCCGATCCGGACCACGACGCCCTGCTCCTGGTCGGTCGCGATCGTCAGCGGGACCCGCAGTCCCACGCTGGTGGCGGTCTGCTGGAGCTGGTTCGAGTAGGTCGCCAGTTGCGTCGGGTTCACCACGTTGCCGCGGGCGTTGAAGTAGATCCAGCCGCCCGGCTTGTACTTGGCGACCACCTCGGCCGGCGTGGCGACGCCGTACAGGCTGGTGTTGCGGGCGTCGGGCTGGTTGGCGTTCGGCCCGTAGGCGAACAGCACGAACATCTGCCCGACCTTCTCCTCCAGCGACATCCGCTGGATGGTGCGGCCGAGCTGGGCGGCCTGGTCGTTCCCGATCGGGTCGGGTGGTGGAGCGCTGGCGGCGGTGGAGACTCCGACCCCGGCCATCGCGGTTGCGAAGGCCAGGCCGGCGAGGCTCGATCGGCGCAAGGCGGACATGACAGACCCCCTACAGGTTATTGAATTACAGGCGCTCCCCCGCGACGCGAAAGTTACCCACACCACCACAGCGGGTCAAGGGCAAACTACTAACTGACGTTACGTAGTCGCCTCGGGCGCGAGGCAGGACCTGAAAAGACATAGGAGGAGAGAGGTGTGGAGACGCTGTGTAGCGAGCGCCGAGCGGCGGCCTAGCTGGGCGGTGGGGCCGTCGTGGCGCCGGGGTGGAGCTTGGCGGGGACCAGCTGAGGCGGCAGGGGGTCGGCGCCTTCCAGCTGGCGGATGAGGGCTTCGGTGCCGAGGTGGCCGAGCTCGGGGCCGGGGGTGCGCATGATGGTGAGCTCGGGGTTGGTGAGGGCAGCCATCTCGGGCGCCATCAGCAACGGCAGCACCGAGATGTCCTCCGGGACCCGGCGCCCGAGGCGGTGCAGGCCGGCGACCGCGCCGAGCGCGGCGAACTCGTTGACGATCAGTACGGCGGTCGTGTCCGGATGGTCGCGCATCAGGCGAGCCATCGCCTCCTGGCCGGCCATCGTGGAACCGGAGCTTTCCAGTACGACGGTCTCCAGGCCGTACTCCGCGGCGACCCGGCGATACGCCGCTTCGGATCGGACGTACGGGCCGTAGGTGCTGAACAGCGGGTCGTTGAGGTTGCCCGAGATCAGCGTCAGCCGCCGGTGCCCGAGGCCGTAGAGGTACTCGACCGCATCCTCGACGGTCCGGTCGAAGTCGATGTCGACGTGGGACAGCCCTTCGAGCGTGCTGGTCCGCCCGATCAGCGCGAACGGCATCCCCGCCTCCTGCAGGACCGTGACGCGGGGATCGTCCAGCTGGACCTCCATCAGCACGACGCCGTCGACCAGGCCCTGGCCGAGCAGCTCGGTCAGCTCGGTGCCGTCGTTGCCGACCGGCCAGAGGACCAGGTGGTAGTCCTGCTCGCGCGCCGCGTCGGCGGCACTGGTGAAGAACTCCGCGGCCGAGAAGCCGAACTTGTGGTCCAGCGCCGGGTACGCCATCGCGATGATGTGCGTCCGCCGGCTGGCCAGCGCCCGGGCGACCACGTTGCGGCGGTAGCCGAGGTCGGCCATCGCCTTCTCGATCCGCTCCCGGGTGGCCGCCGTCACCGGCTTGGTGTCGTTCAGCAGGAAGGACACGGTCGCGATCGACACACCGGCGCGCTGGGCGACGTCCTTCATGGTCACCATTCGACTCGGTCCCCTCTGAGCTATTGACACCGGTGTGACCCAAGGAACATAGTCCTTGGACACCTCAGTTAAGCGGTTTACCGAAAATCCCACAAGTGAACGGCCCACAATCGGCGGCCTGCGGTTAAGCGTTTTGATCAACGCATCCGGAGTGGCCTCCGACCATCCCCTCCGAAGGAGCGCAAGTCATGATCAGTCAGCGGATCACCGCTGCGCTGGCGGGTGCGACGGCCCTGTCGCTCGTGCTGGCCGCCTGTGGTGACAACGGCGGCGACCAGTCCTCGGCCTCGTCCGGCGACACCGTCAAGAGCCTCACGATTCTGGACTACTACAACAACGACCCGGACAAGTCGCTGGTCCAGAAGGGCCTCGATGCGTGCGCGAGCAAGCTCGGCATCACCATTCAGCGGGAGACGGTGCCTGGTGACACCTTGATCCAGAAGGTGCTGCAGCAGGCGTCGTCGAAGACGCTGCCGGACGTCCTGATGCTGGACAACCCGGACGTGCAGCAGATCGCCGCGACCGGTGCACTGGCGCCGCTGAACGACATGGGCCTGACTGGGGACGGAGTCATTCAGGGCATGGTCGACGCGACGTCGTACGACGGCAAGCTCTACGGACTGGCGCCGGTGACGAACACGATCGCGCTGTTCTACAACACGCAGATGCTGCAGGAGGCCGGCGTCCAGCCCCCGAAGACCTGGGACGAGCTGAAGGCCGCGGCCAAGAAGCTGACCAAGCCCGGCCGTTACGGCATGGCCTTCAACGCCAACGCGACGTACGAGGGTTCGTGGCAGTTCCTGCCGGCGATGTGGACCAACGGCGGCGACGAGACCGACCTGACCAGCCCGCAGGTCTCCGAAGCCCTGCAGTTGTGGGTGGATCTCGTCCAGTCGGGGTCGGCGTCGAAGAGCGTGATCAACTGGACCCAGGGCGACGTGAAGGACCAGTTCGTGGCGGGCAAGGCCGCGATGATGGTGAACGGGCCGTGGCAGATCCCGTCGCTGGAGAAGACCCCGAACGTGAAGTGGGAGGTGGTCACGTTCCCGCTGAACAAGCCGGATCAGACCCCGGTCGCCCCGCTCGGTGGCGAGGCCTGGACCGTCCCGCTGAACAAGGACCAGGCCAAGCAGCAGAAGGCCGCCGACTTCGTGAAGTGCCTGAACTCGGACGAGAACGAGCTGGCCTGGGCGAAGGCCCGGTTCACCATCCCGACCAAGACCGCGCTGCTCGACCAGTACGTCAAGGAAGTGCCGTCGATGAAGGCCTTCACCGAGCAGGTCAAGACCGCCCGGTCCCGGACCGGCAAGCTGGGCGACAAGTGGCCGGAGGCCGCCAAGGTGATCTACCAGGCCATCCAGCTGGCGCTGACCGGTAAGGCCTCGGCGCAGGACGCCTTCAAGCAGGCCTCCGGCGGCTGATCGCGATGGCGCACGCGACCTTGACGCGTACGACGCAGACGTCCGGCCCGGAGCCTGTTCGCAGGCTCCGGGGCCGGCGCCACCGGGGTGAGGACCTGACCAAGGTCCTGTTCGTGCTGCCGGCCGCGCTGGCGATGGTGGCGCTGTTCGGCTACCCGGTGGTGAAGAACCTCATGATGAGCCTGCAGGACTACGGCCTGCGGACCTTCTTCACCGGGGACGCGCCGTGGGTGGGGCTGAAGAACTACACCACGGTGGTGACCGACAACCTGTTCTCGCAGGCGATGGTCAACACGGCACTGTTCACCATCGGGTCGATCGCGTTCCAGTTCGTCATCGGGCTCGGGCTGGCGCTGTTCTTCCACCGGCGCTTCCCGCTCAGCGGCGTACTGCGCTCATTGCTCCTGCTGCCGTGGTTGCTGCCGCTGATCGTGTCCAGCGCGACCTGGCGGTCGATCCTCGAGCAGGACAGCGGCATCCTGAACCGCACGCTGACCGGGCTCGGCATCATCGACAGCCCGGTGCCGTGGCTGAACTCGCCGTCGGTCGCGCTGATCGCGGTGATCGGGGTGAACATCTGGATCGGCATCCCGTTCAACGTGACGCTGCTGTACTCCGGCCTGAGCGAGATCCCGGACGAGCTGTACGAGGCGGGACAGCTGGACGGCGCCACCGGCTGGCGGGCGTTCTGGTACATCACCTGGCCGAACCTGCGGGCGGTGGCGAGCGTGCTGCTGATGCTCGGCGTGGTCTACACGATCAAGGTGCTGGACATCATCCTCGGCCTCACCGGCGGCGGTCCGGCCAACGCCACCCAGACGCTGGCGACCCAGTCGTACGAGCGGTCGTTCATCGACTTCAAGTTCGGCGAGGGCGCGGCCCTGAGCAACATCCTGATCGCGATCTCGTTCCTGTTCGCGATCTTCTACCTGCGCAGCACCCGGCGCGCCGTCGACGAGTAGGAAGGGGTACGACGATGACCGACTCGACCGTCCGTCGCGGTGTCCACACCGTGATCGGCGTACTGATCCTGTGCGTCATGCTGTTCCCCGTCTACTGGATGGTGAACGCGTCCCTGCAGCAGTCCGGCAACACCCTGACCGCCGGCTTCCTGCCGCTGGACCCGACGTTCGCCGGCTACCGGCGGGCGCTCAGCGAGCAGGGCGGCAACCTGGTCACCAGCATGATCATCGCGGCCGGCACCGTGGTGCTCAGCCTGGCGATCGCGACCCCGTGCGCGTATGCGCTCTCGCAGTTCCGGTCCCGCTGGGTGTCGGTCGGGCTGCTGGCGATCCTGATCTCGCAGATGATCCCGGGCATCGTGATCGCCAACGCGCTCTACACGGCGTACGAGCGGCTCGGGCTGCTGAACTCGATCCCGGGCCTGATCGTGGCCAACTGCAGCAGCGGGATCCCGTTCGCGATCCTGATCCTGCGCTCGTTCATGCTCTCGCTGCCGCCGTCGCTGGTGGAGGCCGCGCGGGTGGACGGCGCCGGGCTGTTCCGCGCGTTCGTGGCGATCGTGCTGCCGATCAGCAAGAACTCGCTGATCACCGCGGGACTGTTCAGTTTCCTCTTCTCCTGGAGCGACTTCCTGTTCGCGCTGACGCTGACCACCAAGGGCGGCGTGCGGCCGGTGACGCTCGGGATCTACCAGTACCTCGGCACCCAGGTGCAGAACTGGAACGCGGTGATGGCGACCGCGGTGCTCTCGGCGATCCCGGCCATCGTGCTGCTGGTCGCCGCGCAGAAGTACATCGCCGCCGGCGCCATCGGCGGAGCCGTCAAATAACTCTCTAAGGACAGGTAACTATGACGATTCGCGTACTCGTCTGGGGCGAGAACCGGCACGAGCAGGTCGAGCCGCACGTCGCCGAGATCTACCCCGACGGCATGCACTCGACCATCGCCGCCGGGATCAGCGACAACCTCGGCGCCGAGGCGTCGGTCTCCACGACGACCCTCGACGAGCCCGAGCACGGCCTGACCGAGGAGGTGCTGGCGCGGACCGACGTCCTGGTGTGGTGGGGGCACGCGGCCCACGGTGAGGTCGACGACGCGGTGGTCGAGCGGGTCTACCAGCACGTGCTGTCGGGGATGGGCCTCGTCGTACTGCACTCCGGGCACTGGTCGAAGATCTTCGGCAAGCTGATGGGGACGTCGTGCACGCTGCGCTGGCGCAGTGAGCGGGACCGCGAGCTGGTCTGGACGGTGAACCCGACGCACCCGATCGCGCAGGGCGTGCCGCACCCGATCATCATCGAGCAGCAGGAGATGTACGGCGAGTTCTTCGACATCCCGGTGCCGGACGAACTGGTCTTCGTCTCGTCGTTCAGCGGCGGCGAGGTGTTCAGGTCCGGCTGCACGTTCCGCCGCGGCCACGGCAAGATCTTCTACTTCTCGCCGGGCGACCAGGACTACCCGGTCTACCACCACAAGGACGTCCGCAAGGTGATCGCGAACGGCGTCGCCTGGGTGAACACCGACCTGCCGGAGCGGAAGGTGCCGACGCTCCTTCGCTACGAGACCGAGGACTTCTTCAACGGTCACGGCTACACCGGCCCGATCGAGGAACCTGCCGATGCCTGAACCCCTGCGCCTCCTTCAGGTCGGCGCCGGCGGCATGGGCCGGGCCTGGCTCCGGACGATTGCCGACAATCCTGATGTCGACCTCGTCGGTCTGGTCGACCTCGACGTCGACGTGGCCCGGAAGGCGGCCGACGAGCACGGGTACGGCGCCGTACCGGTGGCCGCGTCGCTGGGCGAACTGGCCGACCGGGCGGATGCGGTCATCGACGTCACGGTGCCGGTCGCGCATCCCAAGGTGAGCGTGGAGGCCTTGCTGCGTGGGCTTCCGGTGCTGTGCGAGAAGCCGCTGGCCGAGACCGTCCGCGAGTGCCTGGGGATGGTCGCCGCGTCCGAGGTGAGCGGCAAGCTGTTGATGGTGTCGCAGTCCCGGCGCTACTTCCGGGCCGGCAACGCCTTCGGCCGGCAGATCGCCGAGCTCGGCCGGATCGGGTCGCTGTCGTGCGAGTTCTTCAAGGCCCCGCACTTCAGCGGCTTCCGGGAGCGGATGGCAGAGCCGCTGCTTGTCGACATGGCGATTCACCAGTTCGACCTCTCCCGCAAGCTGATCGGCTCCGAACCGGTCTCGGTGTACTGCGAGTCCTACAACCCGGACTGGAGCTGGTTCGACGGGAGCGCCGCGGCATCGGCGATCTTCAAGTTTGCCGACGGCACCCGTTTCGCCTTCACCGGAAGCTGGTGCGCGCCCGGCCTGGAGACGTCGTGGAACGGCGGCTGGCGAGCCAGCGCAGCCGGCGGTACGGCGACCTGGGACGGCGACAACCCACCGGTCGCCGAACTGGAGTCCGGTGAGGCGTTGCCGGCCGCATTGCTGGACGAACCCGAGCAGATCGCGGGCTCACTGGCCGAGTTCGTCGACGCGGTCCGGGAGTCGACTGTCCCGCAGTCCGAGGTGCACTCGAACGTCGTCAGCGTCGCGATGGTGGAGGCCGCCGTACGGTCTGCGTCTCTTGGGACGCCGGTGCAGATCGCCGACGTCATCACCGACGCGTACGCCGAAGCCCTGGCAACCGTCCAGGACCCGACGTTGCGTGCCGCCCTCCAAGCCTGGCCGAATCCGTTGAAGGCCGTCGGTCTGGAGCCCTGAAGCAGTGCGCGCGGAGGAGATCCGGCTTCTCCGCGCGCACTTCAGGTCAGCCCCCAAAGGGCCGCGATCAGCGGTTTGCGGAGGTCGGCCCGGCGGGCGCAGAGGCCGATCGTGAGCGGCTCGAGGTCGGCGGGGAACTCGATCAGGCGGCCGGCCGAGGGCGAGGACTCGAGGACCAGGCGGGGCACAATGCCGGTGCCACAACCCAGTGCTACCAACGCAAGTAGGGCTTCATGCCCGTCCGGCTCGGCCGCGATCGCCGGCTTGATGCCTCGACGCCGGAACCAGCGGAAGGCGGCCTCGCGCACCAGGCCACGGGCCGGTACGACGAACGGGCCGTCTGCCGTGGGATCCGTGGTGACCAGGACGAGGTCGGTGACCGCGACCGTACGCGTCACCATCGTTTGCGGCAGCCGCTCCGGGATGCCCGCGACCGCCGCGTCCACCTCGCCCTCGTCGAGCCGGGCCAGCGCGGCCGCCGCATCGCCGGTGCGGATGTCGAGCCGGATCTGCGGATGCGCTTCCCGCAAAGGCGCCAGCAGGTCGGGCAGGAGCGCCTGGCAGGCAGTCACGGTCGCAAAGATCCGAAGCTCACCGGCCAGCTCAGCCGCCTCGTCAGCCCCAGTCCTGTAGTCCTCCCAGAGCTCCAAAGCGCGCTCGGCGTACGACGTGAAGCGCTGGCCTTCCCGGGTCAGTACGACGCCGCGGGGCCCGCGGTCGAGCAGTCGCGCACCCGCCCGCGCCTCCAGCCGCTGGATGGTCCGGGTCAGCGTAGCCGCGCTGACGTGACACTCCAGGCTGGTGCGCCCGTAGTTCAGTGTGCGCGCCAGATGCAGGAACAGCTCCAGCTCGCGATGCTCCATATTTCACTCCCTGCAACGACCCGGTGCAGATGTTGCGCTTGCCGCAATGCTCTCAGACCGCCTTGACTGACAGGCATGAGCACCTCCACCTCGTCGGTCTTTCGCACCGAGACCATGACCGTTCCGGGCGGAACGGAGACCATCCTGCGCGGCGGCCGGGACCTGTTCCCGCTGCTGCCCGAGGCACTGCACGGCGTCCGGCGGATCGGCGTCCTCGGCTGGGGTCCGCAGGGCCGCGCGCAGGCGCTCAACCTGCGCGACTCGCTGGCCGGGACCGACGTGACCGTGTCCGTCGGGCTGCGACCGGGCTCGTCGTCGGCCGAGGATGCCCGCAAGCACGGCTTCACCGAGGAGAACGGCACCCTCGGCGACTGGCTGGCCGTTGCCGCCGACTCCGATCTGCTGATCCTGCTGATCGCCGACGCGGCGCTGGCCGCGCACCACGAGCAGATCTTCGCCGTCCTCAAGCCCGGCGCCACGATCGGCCTGTCGCACGGCTTCCTGCTCGGTCACCTGAAGGCGATCGGCGGCGACTTCCCCGCCGGGCACCCGGTGATCGCGGTGTGCCCCAAGGGCATGGGCGACTCGGTACGGCGGCTCTACGAGCAGGGCGCGACCGTCAACGGCGCCGGGATCAACGCGAGCATCGCCGTCCACGCCGACCCGGACGGGCGCGCGACGGACCGTGCGCTCGCGTGGTCGGTCAGCCTCGGTTCGCCGTACACCTTCCTGACCACGCTGGAGAACGAGTACAAGTCCGACATCGTCGGCGAGCGCGCGATCCTGCTGGGCGCCGTGCATGGTCTCGTCGAGGCGCTGTACCGCCACTTCCGGATCGAGGGGGCGGATCCGGTGACGGCGTACGAGCGTTCCACCGAGGCGATCACCGGGCCGATCGCGCGCACGATCTCCGAGGCCGGTCTGCCCGCGGTCCGATCCGCGCTGACCGAGGCGGACCGGGACGTGTTCGACCGGGCCTACACCGCGGCCTACGGACCGGCTCGCGAGCTCGTCGCCGAGATCTACGACGAGGTCGCCGACGGGACCGAGTTGCGCAGCGTCATCCTGGCCGAGGGCCGGCTCGCGACCCGGCCGATGACCCGGATCGGCGGCAGCCCGATGTGGTCCCACGCCGCGGAGGTGCACGCCCGCCGCGGTACGGCGACCGTCGCCATCGACCCGCTGACCGCCGGGCTGTTCGTGGCCACGATGGTCGCCCAGGTCGACGAGTTCGCCGATCGCGGCCACCCGTGGTCGGAGATCGTCAACGAATCGATCATCGAGGCGGTCGACTCACTGCTGCCCTACATGCACGCCCGCGACGTCGCCTACATGGTCGACAACTGCTCCCGCACCGCCCGCCTCGGCACCCGCCGCTGGGGCCCGCGCTTCCAGGCCGCCTACGAGCAGATCGCGCTTCCCGGCCTGAGCGCCCCGGCCGACGCCACCTTGCTCAAAAGCTTCCTCGACAACCCCACCCACGCAGCCCGCGCGGAGGCCGCCAAACTCCGCCCATCCGTGGACATTTCCGTCAGCTGAGTCGTGCACGGGCAGTGCGGCCCGTGGTGTGATCGCCCTTGAACGTGTCGGCCTGCTGGGAGGACGAGGACGTGCTGGGGCTTTCGGAGACGGCAATCGGTTGGCTGGAAGGTAGGCAGTCCGCGGCGGACGTGAGGCTGCCCGATGACGACCGGGCTGTGGAGCTGCTCGAGTTCTGCGGGGTGTGCGAGCAGGACCGCGACGACATGCTCGCAGCCCGGCCGGATCGGTCGCGCGACGCCGGCTGGTGGGCGGTGCTGGGTGCGATGGTGGCCGACCTCGAGCAGCGGACCGACGAGGCGATCCCGGGGAGCGGGTTCCGCGCCTGGCCTGCAATGTCGGAGTCGCCGGTCGGATCGTTCGTGGCCGCCTGGGCGTTGCTGGCCGGGCTGCCACGACTGCTCGAACTCCATGCCCGGCGTGGGGTGCCGGAGTCGATCAGCAGGGCGTCTGCTTCGGCGCTGGGCGGCGTGCTGGGGACCCACCGGGACGTGACCGGTCAGGCCGGCGTCGGGCTGTTCCCGCTGTGGGGACCGCCGCTGCGGTTCACCGGAACCGATGTGCAGATCGGCCGCCACTCGTTCACCCGGGCGCGGCTCGAGCTCGGCGACGGACCGTCCGGGTACGGCCTGATGATCCACGTGCCCCCGATCGGCCCGCTCGACGCCGCCGCGTCGGAGGAGTCGATCACGGCCGCCGAACGGTACTTCGCCGACTGGTATCCCGAAGAGCCCGTCTCGCACTTCTCGTGCACGTCCTGGCTACTCGACCCACAGCTCGGCGAGTACCTCGAACCGGAGTCGAACATCCTGCGGTTCCAGCGCCGGTTCAGGCTGCTCCCCCAACTGCCCGCAGCCGACCCGTTCGAGGACGACCGAGAGATGATGCGGCTGGGCCTGCATGTGCAACCGCCGGAGGGCGCGCTCGGGCCGGAGGATCTCGCCCGGATCCCGCAGCACACCATGTTGCAACGCGCCTTCGTGACCCATCTCCGCTCCGGCCGCCACTGGTCCAAACGAACCGGGCTCAGACTGCCTGCAGCTGCCTGAGCGCTCGACAGCAAACGGGGACCTCGGACATCTGGTCAGATGTCCGAGGTCCCCGGATGGTGTCCCAGGTTCAGAGCTTCAACGACGTCGCCACGACTTCTGCGAGCGAGTGGGCGATCTCGTGGGCGGCGTCGGACGACTCCGCCTCGACCATCACCCGGACCAAGGGCTCCGTGCCCGAGGGACGCAGGAGAACTCGGCCGCTGTCGCCCAGGCGGGTGGTCGCCTCGGCCACCGCGGCCTGGACCGCCGGGTCGCTGCCGGCGCGGGACTTGTCGACGTCCTTGACGTTGACAAGCACCTGCGGGAGCCGCGTCATCACGCCGGCCAGGTCGCTCAGCGTCTTGCCGGTCTGGGCGAGCCGGGCGAGCAGCATGACCGCGGTCAGTGTGCCGTCGCCGGTGGTGGCGTGGTCGGAGAGGATCACGTGCCCGGACTGTTCACCGCCGAGCTTGTGCCCGCCGGCCTTCATTGCCTCCAGCACGTACCGGTCGCCGACCTTGGTCTGCTCGACCGCGATCCGCTCCCGGACCATCGCCTGGACGAAGCCGAGGTTGCTCATCACGGTGGCGACCACGGTGTCGTTGGACAGCCGGCCGCTGTCACGCATCGCCAGCGCCAGAACGGCGAGGATCTGGTCGCCGTCGACCAGTTCGCCGTTCGCGTCGACGGCCAGGCAGCGGTCCGCGTCACCGTCCAGGGCGATGCCGAGGTCGGCGCGGTGGCCGAGCACCTCGCGCTGCAGGCCCTCCAGGTGGGTGGAACCGCAGTCCAGGTTGATGTTCAGTCCGTCGGGGGCGGCGGCGTACGTGATCACCTCGGCGCCGAGCCGGCGTAGGGCCTCCGGCGCGGTCTGCGAGGCGGCGCCGTTGGCGCAGTCGATCACGACCTTGAGACCGTCGAACCGGTTCGGGGCCGAGCGGACCAGGTGCGAGACGTAGGTCTCGAAACCCTGCCCGTCGTCGGAGACGCGGCCGACGTCCGCACCGGTCGGGCGCTGCCACTCCTCGCCCATCCGGGCCTCGATCGCGTCCTCGATCGCGTCGTCCAGCTTGATCCCGCCGCGAGCCAGGAACTTGATGCCGTTGTCCGGCATCGGGTTGTGGCTTGCGGACAGCATCACGCCGAGGTCGGCGCCGGTCGAGCCGGTCAGGTATGCCACGGCCGGGGTCGGCAGTACGCCGAGCCGGACCACGTCGACGCCGGCGCTGGCCAGACCGGCCACCACGGCGGCTTCCAGGAACTCACCACTGGCCCGTGGATCCCGCCCCACAACGGCGCGCGGCCGGTGCCCTTCGAAGGCACCGGCCTCGCCGAGTACGTGAGCTGCCGCGACCGAGAGGTCGAGCGCCAGCTCCGCGGTCAGGTCCACGTTCGCCAGGCCACGGACTCCGTCCGTGCCGAACAAACGACCCATCAGATGATCAGCGCTTGCTGTACTGCGGCGCCTTGCGGGCCTTCTTGAGACCGGCCTTCTTCCGCTCCTTGATCCGCGCGTCGCGGGTGAGCAGACCGGCCTTCTTCAGACCGGGGCGGTTCGCCTCCTGGTCGGCCTCGTTCAGGCACCGGGCCACGCCCAGCTGCAGCGCACCGGCCTGGCCGGTGATGCCGCCGCCGTTGATCCGGGCGATCACGTCGTACGAGCCCTCCAGGCCCGCGACGACGAACGGCTCGTTCACGTGCTGCTGGTGCACCTTGTTCGGGAAGTACACGTCGAGCGGCTTGCCGTTGATCTTCCAGTTGCCGCTGCCCGGCACGATCCGCACGCGGGCGACAGCCTCCTTGCGGCGGCCGGTGGCGCCGGCCGGGTTGATCACCGCGACCCGAGCCGACTCGGCGCGCTGCTCCGGAGTCGGGCTCGTCTCGGAGGTGTAGGCGACCGGGCCCTCGCTGTCGATGGGGACCTCGGGGTCGAACTCTTCGGTCTCGGTGGTGATGTCGCTCACGCTGAAAATCCTCGTTTACCTGGCTCGTCGATCGCTTACTGGGCGATCTGGGTGATCTCGAACGGCTTCGGCTGCTGGGCGGAGTGCGGGTGCTCCGGACCGGCGTACACCTTCAGCTTGGTGAGCAGCTTCCGGCTCAGGCGGTTCTTCGGCAGCATGCCCCAGACAGCCTTCTCGACGGCCTTGCGAGGGTCCTTGTCGAGGATCTCGCCGATCGGCGTGGCCGTCAGACCACCCGGGTGACCCGAGTGGCGGTAGGCCAGCTTGTCCGTCCGCTTGGTGCCGGACAGGGCGACCTTGGAGGCGTTGACGACGACGACGAAGTCGCCACCGTCCACGTGCGGCGCGAACGTCGGCTTGTGCTTGCCGCGCAGCAGGGTGGCGATCTGGACGGCGAGCCGACCGAGCGTGACGTCGGTGGCGTCGATCACGTGCCACTCGCGGGTGACGTCAGCAGGCTTCGGGCTGTACGTGCGCACGGTCGTTGACCTTCGTTTCTCAGAGGTTGACAAAACTGGTACGTCGGCGAGCGGTCCGCCGACGGGCTGGGACCTGGAACGCACAACAGCAGCCCAGAATACCGGCGGTGTCGGCTCCGGGTCAAAGCGAGCGCAAGCCCACCGGGGACCCCGGCTTGGAAGGAATCCCCGACCGCACTAGTTTAGCGGTGAAGATTGCAGTCCGACCCGCGTCCCGCCGGAAGACTTACCCTCATTCATCCAGGCGATGACGCCAGCTTCCGAAGAGGGCATTGTGACCGAACAGTCGCTCACCGTCCGGGACAACCGGACCGGCAAGGACTTCGACCTTGCCATCACCGATGGCACCATCCGTGCCGCGGATCTCAAGCAGATCAGCGCAACCGACGGCGACGGGGGCCTGGCCACCTACGACCCCGGCTTCGTCAACACCGCCTCCTGCCGCTCCTCCGTCACCTTCATCGACGGCGACAAGGGCATCCTGGAGTACCGCGGCTACCCGATCGAGCAGCTCGCCGAGCAGTCGAACTACCTCGAGGTGGCCTATCTCCTGGTGAACGGCAAGCTGCCGAACAAGGCGGAGTACGAGGCCTGGGCGCACGACGTGACGTATCACACGTTCGTGCACGAGAACCTGAAGACCTTCATGCAGGGCTTCCGGTACGACGCCCACCCGATGGGCATGCTGCTGGCCTCGGTCGGCGGGCTGTCCACCTTCTACCCCGAGTCCCGCAACATCTTCGACGAGGAGTCCCGGGCGCTGCAGATCCGGCGGCTGATCGCGAAGATGCCGACGCTGGGCGCGTTTGCCTTCCGGCACGCGCAGGGCAAGCCGTACGTGTACCCGGACAACGAGCTCAGCTACACGGCGAACTTCCTGTCCATGCTGTTCAAGATGAGCGAGCCCAAGTACGCCGCCGACGACCGGCTGGTGCGCGCGCTGGAGATCCTGTTCATCCTGCACGCCGACCACGAGCAGAACGCCTCCACCAACGCGGTCCGGGCGATCGGCTCCACCCAGGTCGACCCGTACACCGCCGTCGCCGGCGGCATCGGCGCGCTCTACGGCCCGCTGCACGGCGGCGCCAACGAGGCGGTGCTGAAGATGCTGCGCCGGATCGGCGGGGTCGAGAACGTCCCGTCGTTCATCGAGGGCGTCAAGAACGGCGAAGAGCGGCTGATGGGCTTCGGCCACCGGGTCTACAAGAACTACGACCCGCGCGCCAAGATCATCAAGAAGGCGGCCGACGACGTCTTCGAGGTCACCGGGATCAACCCGCTGCTGAAGATCGCCGTCGAGCTGGAGAAGATCGCGCTGGAGGACGAGTACTTCGTCTCCCGCAAGCTCTACCCGAACGTCGACTTCTACTCCGGCCTGATCTACGAGGCCCTGCAGTTCCCGCCGGAGATGTTCACCGTCCTGTTCGCCATCCCCCGCACCTCGGGCTGGCTGGCCCAGTGGCTGGAGATGCTGAACGACGGCGACCAGAAGATCGCCCGCCCCAAGCAGATCTACACCGGCGAACGCGGCACCCAGTACGTCCCCATGGGCGACCGCTGACCCAACCCCCAACGGCCCCTCCCTTCCCGGGAGGGCCCGTTCGTGTTCGATGCACCCGCAGGGACGGATATCCCTTCGTGTTGTGCCTTCTCCCCTTTCACACCAACGGAGAAGGCACAACAGCGCCGGATATCCCTTCGGGTGCGTTAACTCTGGCGGCGGGTTAGCTTCGGGGGATGGGGATGCTCGCGGGGAAGGTTGCGCTGGTTACCGGGGCTAGTCGGGGGGTTGGGAAGGGGATCGCGCTCGGGCTCGGGGAGGCGGGGGCGACGGTCTACGTGACTGGGCGGACCGAGGTCGGTCAGGCGGCGGGGACGGGGCTCGACGGGAACCTTCGGGACGCCGCGGACGAAGTGACGGCGCTGGGTGGGCGCGGGGTGGCGATCGTCTGCGATCACCGCGACGACGAGCAGACGCGGCGGGCCGTGGCGCAGGTGGTGGCCGACGCCGGGCGGCTCGACGTACTGGTGAACAACGTGTGGGGCGGCTACGAGTACTTCTGGGACGGCACGGAGTTCTGGCTCGAGGCCGGCTTCTGGACCGCGCCGATCGAACGCTGGGACGCGATGTTCCAGGCCGGCGTACGCGCGCACTACGTCACCACCGTGGCCGCCGTACCGACGATGGTCGCCCAGCACTCGGGCCTGATCCTCAACGTCTCGTCCGACGCCGCCGAGAAGACCGACGGCGGCGTCGCGTACGGCGCTGCGAAGGCTGCAACCGACCACATGGTCGCCTGCATGGCCCACGACCTCCGCGACCACGGCGTGACGGCGGTGTCCCTCCACCCAGGCCTGGTCCGCACCGAGTCGGTCCTCCGAGCCGCCGAACACTTCGACCTCTCCGACTCGGAGTCCCCTCAATTCGTAGGCCGAGGCGTGGCAGCCCTCGCCGCCGACCCCGACGTCAGCCGCCTGACCGGGCAAGCAGTCCGCTCAGCCGAACTCGCCCAGCACTACAACTTCGCCGACACCGACGGCCGCCACCCAGGGCTCCCGCCTACTTCTTGACCTCGTAGCGCAGAAGTGCCACGCCGTTGTCGAACGCGGTGGCCTCGACGACCTTCAGGTCTTGCCGGTCCTCGAAGAGTCGCGTTCCCTTGCCGCGGGACGCCGGGCAGACCAGCATCCGGACCTCGTCGACCAGGCCCGCGGCCAGCAAGGAATGCATCAGCTGCAAGCTGCCCCACAGCCAGATGTCCTTGCCGCTCTGCTCCTTGAGCTCGCGGACGGTCGCAGCGGGGTCTCGCGTCACCGTCGCGGCCGGAAAGTCGCCCCACGGGGCGTCGTCCAGCGTCGACGAGGCGACGACCTTGGCGAGGCTGTTGAGCTTCCGGCCGTACTCGCCTTGGTCGTCGGCGTTCGGCCAGTAGTCCTTGGTCTGGTTGTACGTGTTGGCACCCAGAATCATCGTGTCGACCGAGTCGATGAAGCCCATCAGGTTGTTCTGGAACGGGTCATCGGTCACCGAGTCATCAAACGGCTCCCCCGCCACGAAGCTGAGCCCCCCATCCTCCTCCGCCACAACGTTGTCGACCGTAACCCACTGCTGCACAACGAGCCTTCGCATAACCGTTCCCTTCCGGTACGTCCCTCGGCGCGGCCAACCCGCCGCATTTACCCCAGAGACGAAGCCACCCGACGGTTCTCTACATCCCCTGCAGTGGCGGCGAACGGGAGGGCGTGCATTTCAACAGGTAGTGCCGGGCCGCCGGTAGTGCGGTTGAGCGCGGCCGGGGTCGGTGTGTACGGCGTCTCGCCGGTGCACTACCTGTCCATATGTTCCCGGCGCTCCACGCGACTCTACGACAGCCAGGACGTCCCGCTACCCACAGTTTGGTTAATGTCTATAGAATTAACCAACTTAGGGGTATTGACCCTCTCTCTGGTCAGGTTAATGCTTTCACCATGAGCAGGGAAGGGCGGACGACGCTTCGGGATGTGGCTGAGGCCGCTGGAGTCTCGGTGGCTACCTGCTCGTACGTGTTGAGCGGGCGGGCGGATCGGACCACGCCGTTGCCGGAGGCGACTCGGACGCGGGTCGAGGAGGCGGCTCGGCGGTTGGGTTACAAGGGGAACACCGCGGCCCGGAGCCTTCGGCGGCAGCGGTCGGAGTTGATCGCACTGGTGTACGCGCCGCCGGTCGGGCCCTGGCTGGATCGGTTGACGATGCAGTGTGAGGACATCGCGGCCGGGCGCGGCTACTCCGTCATCGGCGTCCCGGTACGGCGCCTCGACCGCGCTGCCCAGTCGCTCCGAGTCATCACCCGCGGCCACATCGACGGCGCGATCTTCACCCCCGGCCTGAGCGACGACCTGGACCTCACCGCGGCCCGCCGATCGACCCGGGCGTTGATGGCGTTCAGCGACAACCTCCGGATGCCCGGGGTCGATGTCATCCGCAACAACGTCCGCAAGGCGCTGGCCGAGGCGACCACCTACCTCCTCGACGCCGGGCGGGAGCGGATCGCCTTCCTCTCCCACACCGGCGCAGAGGACGACCGCTACCTCGGGTACGTCGACGCCCTGCACGCCCACGGTCTCGAGGTCGACCCGGCCCTGGTCCGGATCGGCGCGGCGTCACGAGAGGACGCGGTCGTCGTCGTACGCGAGTTGCTCGATGCACCGAAGCCACCGGACGCCATCGTCTCCGAGTCCGACCGTGGTGGGTTCGCCGCCTTGCAGGCTGCCGTCGACCGCGGTGTGAAGGTGCCGGACGACCTGGCCGTCATCGGGACCGGCAACACCCGCGAGGCGACGTACTCGCTGCCGCCGCTGACCAGTGTCGGCATGTACCAGCTCGACTTCACCGAGATGGTCGAGGCGCTGTTCGCGCGCATCGACGATCCCACGCTGCCGGCCCGGGAGCTGTCCATGCCCTGGGTCCTGAACCACCGCGAATCCGCGTAGCACCACGCCTTCCACGCACCCGCCGTACCAGCACCTTCGAAAGGTTCGTCATGCCCTCAATCGACCGCCGCTCGTTCCTCCAGCTCGGGCTCGGCGCCACCGTCCTCGGCGCGGTCGGCACGGCCTGCGCCCCGGCCACGCCGGGGGCGAAGACGCAGGACGCCCGGACGTTCACCATCTACTGGAACGCCGGGCACGGCTACCAGGCCTACAAGGAGGTGATCGACCAGTTCGGCAAGGACCACGACCTGCAGATGAACTGGCAGAAGTTCCAATGGCCGGACCTGACCACGAAGCTGACCGCCGACTTCCGGTCCGGGAACGTGCCGGACCTGGTCGAGGAGGTGTCCGCCGGGACCGGGACGCAGTACGGGCTGGCCGGCAACGTGCTGGCGCTGGACGAGTTCGCCAAGGCGGACCAGGCGTTCGGCTTCCCCGGCGACTTCATCGACCAGGCCGTCGTCGCCCGGCAGTACGAGGGCCAGACGTACTCGATCCCGCTGCACCTGACCGCCAACGGCCTGGTCTTCTACAACAAGGCGATGGTCGACAAGGCGCCGACGACGTGGGACGAGTTCCTCGACCTCGCCAAGTCCACCACCAAGGACAAGACCAGCGGTACGGCGCTCAACGCCGACGCCAGCTACGCGGGTCCGTTCTACAGCCAGCAGGAAGTGGACTTCAGCCAGGTCGCCGGCAAGCAGTTCATGATGCCTGCCGACGGCGCCCGGACCGCGATGCAGTTCATGCAGGACCTGATCTACACCCACAACGTCTCCCCAGCGCCGGTGGCGACGACGGACTACTCCGGTCCGCAGAAGCTGTTCTCCGCCAAGCGGGCCGCGATGTTCGTGTCCGGGCCGTGGGACATCGGCCCGATCCGGCAGGGCAGCCCGGACATCGACCTCGGCCTCGCCGTACCGCTGACCGGTGCGGTCCAGGCCTCGTCGATGGCCGGCGCCGGCCTGATGATCCCGACCAAGGCACGGGACCCGAAGCTGTCGTGGGAGTTGCTGACCAAGCTGACCGCGGTGAAGACCGAACTGGCCGCCACCAAGGAGTCCGGGATGTCGATGCCGCGGAAGAGCTGGGCCGCCGACCCGGCCGTCGCCGCGGATCCGAACCTGGCGACGATCGCCAAGGCGCTCGCCGTGGTGGCGAAGCAGGACGTCCAGCTGTCCGCCAGCGGGAAGGCCGCGCAGATCGCCGAGCTGTGGAAGAAGGCCTACCAGCAGATGATCATCCAGCAGGCGCCGGTCGAGCAGACGCTGGCCGAATTCCGCAAGCAGGCCGGGGCCGCCCTGTGACCCGTCGGCGGCAGGCGGCGACCGCGTGGCTGTTCCTGACTCCGGCGGTGCTGTTCTTCACCCTGCTGTTCTTCCTCCCGATCGGCAACCAGCTGCTCACCGGCCTGTCTGTACGACGCCGACGGCGTGACGTTCGTTGGCCTGGGCAACTTCAGCCGAGCGCTGAGCGACCCCGAGGTGGTGCACTCGTTCCTGATCACGTTGCTGTACGCCGCCGGCACCCTGATCGTCGGCACGGCGGTGGGCCTCGGACTGGCCGTGATCCTGAACCAGGCGATGCCCGGCCGCACGCTGTTCCGCTCGGTGATCCTGATCCCCTACCTGACGTCGGTGTCGATCGTCGGCCTGCTGTGGCGCAACGTCCTCGATCCGCAGGTCGGGATCCTCAACCGGGTGCTCGAGTCCGCCGGCCTGCCCGGGCAGACCTGGCTGAGCACCCACCCGCTGGCGACGATCGTCGGCATCACGGTCTGGTCAGGTGCGGGGTACACGATGGTGCTGTTCCTGGCCGGCCTGCAAGGGATCCCGACCTTGTACTACGAGGCCGCGCGGATCGACGGGGCCGGGCCGTGGCGCCGGTTCTTCGCGATCACGCTGCCGCTGCTCGCCCCGACAACGTTATTCGTTTCGATCATCGGATTGATCAGTACATTGCAGCAGTTTGCTCTGCCGTACATAGTCACCGGCGGCGGTCCCGGGAACGCGACCTCGCTCTACGCCCACCGGCTGTTCATCGTCGCGTTCAACGACAACGACTTCGGCTACGCGTCCGCACTGTCCGTCCTGCTGCTGCTCGTCGTCCTGGTGTTGTCGCTGCTGCAGTTGCGGATCGGGGACCGGTCCCATGCGTGAACGACTCTTCCCCGGCGACCGGCTGGCGGCGTACGTCGTACTGGTCGTGCTCGGCCTGGTCACGGTGCTGCCGCTGCTCTACATGATCGTGCTGGCGCTGCAGAGCGACGCCGAGGTGCAGTCCGGGGACCCGGTGCTGTGGCCGGCCGACCTGCAGTGGCAGAACTTCACCCGGTTGTTCGAGGCCGCGCCGTTCGGGCGGTTCTTCGTGAACAGCTTCGTGATGGCCGGGGCGATCACGGTCGCGCACCTGGTCTTCGACCCGCTGGTCGGGTACGTGTTCGCGAAGATGGACTTCCCGGGCAAGCGGATCGCGTTCGTCGCGGTGCTGTCCACGCTGATGGTGCCGTTCTTCGTCCGGATGCTGCCGATCTACGCGATCTTCGCGAACCTCGGCTGGATCGACAGCTACCAGGGCCTGATCGTGCCGTTCCTGATGGATGCCTACGGCATCTTCTTGATGCGGCAGTTCATCCGGCCGCTGCCGGACGAGCTGATCGAGGCGGCCCGGGTGGACGGCGCCGGCGAGTTCCGGATCTACCTGCGGGTGATCCTGCCGCAGTGCAAGCCCGCGCTCGCGGTGCTCGGCCTGTTCACCTTCGTCTTCCAGTGGAACGAGTTCCTCTGGCCGTTGATCGCCACCAGCCGGACCGAGATGCGCACGCTGCCGATCGGGCTGACGCTGTTCAACCAGGAGTACTTCACCCAGTGGAACCTGACCGCGGCCGGCGCGCTGCTGCTGTTCGTCCCGACCGCGATCTTCTTCGTGATCACCCAGAAATTCCTGGTCGAGGGCATCGCGCTCTCCGGCCTCAAGTGAGGACTCTGATGCGCCCTAATGTGATCGTCTACTTCACCGACCAGCAGCGCTGGGACACCGTCGGGAGCCCGCTGGGCATCACCCCGAACCTCGACCTGATGGCCCGGCACGGCACGTCGTTCGACACAGCCTGCACGACCAACCCCGTCTGCGCACCGGCCCGCGCGGCCCTGCAGACGGGCATGTACCCGACCAACGCCGGCGTCTACCGCAACAACGTGCCGCTGCCGACCGACGCACCCACGCTGGGCCGGCTGTTCGGCGCGGCCGGCTACCAAACCGGCTACATCGGCAAGTGGCACCTCGGAACACAGGAGCCCGTGCCGGTCGAGGAGCAGGGCGGCTACGACTTCTGGCTCGCTTCGAATCTGCTCGAGTTCACCTCAGACGCGTACCGGACCGTCGTGTACGACCGGGATGGCGAGCCCGTCCGCCTGCCCGGCTACCGCCCCGACGCCCTCACGGACGCAGCAATCCGGTACGTCACCAGAGCCTCGGCCGACGACCGCCCCTTTATGCTCTTCCTCTCGCTCATCGAGCCGCACCACCAGAACGAGCACGACGACTACCCGGCCCCCGAGGTCTACCGGGACACATACAACGGTGCCTGGCTACCACCGGACCTCGCCTCTCTTCCCGGTACGGCGCACCAGCACGCAGCTGGGTACTACGGCCAGATCAAGCGGGTCGACGAGTGCCTCGGCAGACTCCGCGACGCACTGGTCAGCCTGGACCTGCTGGACGACACCCTGGTGGTCTACACCTCGGACCACGGATCGCATTTCAAGACCCGCAACAGCGAGTACAAGCGGTCGCCGCATGACGGATCGGTCCGGGTCCCGCTGGTCGTCGAGGGTCCCGGCTACCGCGGAGGTACTCGCGTCGGAGTACCCGTCAGCACGGTCGACGTAGTACCGACCGTGCTCGACGCGGCCGGAATCGAGTTGCCCGATCATCTGGACGGCGTTCCCCTGCGGCAGCGGACGGGGAACGAGCCGGTGCTGATCCAGGTGAGCGAGTCCGAGGTCGGCCGCGCCGCACGCACGGATCGGTGGAAGTACTACGTCCACGCGCCGGAGATCGGGGACGAGCCGGCGGCGGATCGCTATGCGGAGAAGGCGTTGTACGACCTGACCGCTGACCCGTACGAGCTCAACAACCTGATCGACAGCGCCGGGCACCAGGAGGTCGCAGCGGAGTTGCGGGAAGTGCTGGTCCGCGAGGTGCTTCGGATCGAGAAGCAGGCGGTGACGGTCACGGCGTACCCGGACGTGCAGGACCGGGGGCGCTTTCCCGAGACGACCGTCCGACGACTCAAACTGGACGGCCGCAGGCTCGAGTGACGTACTCCCGGCGGCCTCAGGGTCTCCCTGAGTCGTACCGCGACTGGCGTACGCGAACTGCCGTCAACTGCCCGACGCGGTAGGCACGCCCCGACGGCGACGCTGTGGTGGACATCGACTGTGACAGGGAGAGACCACCATGAACGCCTTGCTCTACAAGGGAAACAAGATCGCCGACTGGCTCGGGCAGCGCAGCGTCGACATCCTGCGGGTCAGCCTTGGGCTCATCTTCCTCGGGTTCGGGCTGCTGAAGTTCTTCCCGGGCGCCAGCCCTGCGGAGGCATTGGTGATGCGGACCATCGACACGCTGACCCTCGGCATCATCGAGGGACGGAACGCCGTGCTGCTGACTGCGCTGCTGGAGTGCTTCATCGGGCTGACCCTGGTCACCGGGAAGTTCCTGCGCACCGGGCTGCTGGTGCTCGGGTTCTCGCTGGTCGGGATCATGTCGCCGCTGGTGCTGTTCTTCGGCGACCTGTTCCCGGGCACCCCGACACTGGAGGCGCAGTACGTGCTGAAGGACATCGTGCTGGCCGCCGCCGGCCTGGTCGTCGCCGCGAGGGCGCTGACCGCGATGCCGGTCCGGATTGGAGATGGCCCCAGGCGGGCTTGATGCCTCGGTCCGGGGCCACCCGGCGCCTCTGCCGACTACGACGCGGCAGGGGCGCCGGCCGGTTCCTGCAGTTTCGCGACAAGTTGATCGACCTGGCCGCGAGCCCGGGCCATCGCCACGTGGTCGATGTAGTCGCGGGACTCCACGATCAGCCCGTCGCGGACCCGCAGTACGAAGATCGCGGGCGCCCGGAACGGCTCACCGGTCGCCAGCACGGTCCCGGCGTACTCGAACTCGGCGACGATCACCTCCGGGTCGGCGGTCCGGTGCACCCGGATGTTGTCCGGCCGGAACCGGATCGACTCGGCCACCCGCGGCGCGTTCACCCCGAAGTGCTCGCTCAACGCGTCCCGGCTGAGCAGCGGCCGGTCGCCGTACGGGTTCATCGGGTGCCGGACGTCGGTCTGCTCGGCGTACAGCGCCGGGAGGGCGTCGAAGTCGCGGTCGGCGACACCGTGGACGAGTTTCAGGAAGACCTCTTCGGGAGTCATGCGCAGCGTGCCTCTCATCGAGTAAACGGAGTAGCGACTCCGAATATACGGAGTACCAACTTCGGTTACAACCCATCGGCGGGCGGCGGCGTCTCCTAGGCTGAAGGGCGAGAGGGGAGCAGAGTGCGAGCAGACGCGCGAGACAACCGGGCCAGGATCATGACCGCGGCGGACGAGGTGTTCGGCCGGTCGCCGAACGCGTCCACCGACGACGTGGCGAAACTGGCCGGGGTCGGGATCGCGACCGTGTTCCGGCACTTCCCGACCAAGACCGAGCTGCTCGAGGCAGTGCTCACCCTGCGGCTGGCGCGGCTGCGCGACACCGCGCTCGAACTTGCCGCCAGCAACCATCCGGGCGAGGCGTTCTTCGGGTTCTTCACCCAGGTGGTGTCGGAGTCCGCGTCCAAGCTGGCGATCGCCGAGGCACTCACCGCGGCCGGCTCGCTGGGCGGCGCGGATGCCCGGAAGGCGGGCGCGGGGTTGCGCGAGGCCTTCGGCACGCTGCTCACCCGGGCCCAGGAGACCGGCGCCGTGCGGCGTGACGCCGGGCTGGCCGAGGTCTACGCGCTGCTGATCGGCGCATCCCGCGGTGCGACCGCGGTCGGGCTCGAGCCTGAGGTCCGTGACCGGATGCTCGCGCTGGTGTTCGACGGCCTGCGTCCGTGAGGCGGCGCTGGAAGACCTGGTCGCGCCGGCGCCGGGTCGTGCTAGTCGTCGTCCTGATCCTCGTGCTGCTCGTACCGGTGCCGCTCGGCGCGTTCGCGGTGTCACTGCGGATCCAGTACGCCGGCGAGCCGGCAGCCGAGGCCCGGACGCGCAACAACGACGCACTGTGGCTGGGGCACGCCTGGATGGACGGGCGGAAGACCGACGCCGACGTGATCGCTCTGGCCCGTCAGCTCGAGGGCACCGGGATCCGGGACCTGTACGTGCACGCCGGTCCGCTGGAGCATGACGGCACATTGCCGCTGGCCAAGGTGTCGCCGCGGGCGCGGTGGTTCACGACGGCGATGAAGGCCGCGGCTCCCGCCGTACGCGTGCAGGCATGGCTGGGGGACATCGTGCAGCCGGGGAAGAACCCGGGCATGGACCTGGACGACCCGGCGGTGCGGGCGCGCGTGGTGGCGTCGTCGGCCGCCGTACTCGACCAGGGGTTTCAGGGCATCCACTTCGACTTCGAGCCGGTGCACTCCGGGTCGGCCGGCTTCCTCGCCGTACTGGACGAGACGCATGTGCTGACGGCGAAGCGCGGCGTACCGCTGTCCGTCGCTGCTGCTCAGCTGGAGCCGCTGTGGCGCGTCAACGCACTCCCACTGGCGATCACGGGCGAGGGCAAGTGGTGGTCGCAGGACTACTTCGCCGAGGTCGCCCGCCGCGTCGAGCAGATCGCGGTCATGTCCTACGACACCGCGATGCCCTTGGAGTCCTTGTACGGCGGCTATGTCGCCCAGCAGACCAAGCTGGCGCTGGAGGCGACGCCCGCGTCGACGGACCTCCTCATGGGCCTCCCGGCGTACTGGGAGAGCAACCCGTCGCACTGGGGGCACGCGGAGACGGTCGCCGCAGCCGTCCGGGGCGCGCGGCTCGGTCTGGGCACGTCGAACCGCCAGAACTTCGGCCTCGCCATGTACGTCGACTTCACTGCCACTGCAGACAACTGGGCGGCCTACCGCGACGGCTGGTGCGTCAGCCCTTAGAGCGGACCCCACCGGGTAAGCACCACGGCCGCAAGGCATGTGACCGTGTAGAGCGTCTCCACCAGAAACAGAGGCGTCCACCGACGGCCGGCGGAGCGCAGCGGACCGCCCGGCGCGTCCCGCCGCAACGCCTCGAACACGGCCCCGACGTACGGCGCCTGACCGGGCGCGAGACCGTCGACCGCGATCCAGTTGAGTCCCGTCTGCAAACTCACGCGATCCGGCCCCACCTCAACCGCATCGATCGCGCGCCAACTGTGGATCTGCTCGGACGCGCCCGCTCGGACCACCAGCGCCTCTGGGGTGGCGACCACCCGGTAGAAGACCCGCCCGGCCAGGTGACTGACCAGGGACACGCCCGAGCACCCGAGCACGACCGCGAAGGTCCACTCCCCGAACGGCCCCGCCACTAACCACATGACGAAGGGCGCCGCCAGCAGCAGGCCGGCGAGCGCCGGGCGATACCACCTAGGGACCGGCTGGACCGGCGCCGCCCATGGCAACGCCGGAACTTCCCGCGCTGGGAGGGTCCGCAGTGGCAGTTCGATCCGATCACCTGCCTCCAGGTTCAGATACGTCGTGATCGTGTCGACGGATTCGGCGCTCCACGGAGTCCGGCGGGGTGATCGCAGCGGGCTCACTGGGCGGAGCGTGGTGTCGCCCATCACGATCGTCGGCCAACTGCCCTCAGTCAGATCGCCGACCAGCAAGGCCTCACCGTGATAGCGCCGGAGAGTCTTGGCCCACTCGGCTCGTACCGCGGCCGGCGCGTCGGCCCCTTCGTCGTCCACCTGATCGATCGCGGCGATCAGCCGCTCGTCCTCCTTCTCGTCGTCGAGTTCGAGGGAGAGAAAACCGATCAGCACGCCGTCGGCAGAGCGGACCGCGAAGAGTCCGGCGGCGTCGAGATCGATCCTGACCGGCAGGCCAGGCGCCGTCCGGGTCTGGCGTGGACGGGCTCGACGGGTCGCGAGGTCTCGGCGTACGAAGAGGAGGGCGAGCAGCCAAGCGCCGCCTGCCACCACGTACCAGTAGGTGTGGTCGGCAGGCTCCGCCCGCAGCCGGAGCCAGTCGCTGTCGGCCGGATCGACCAGCACCGGAATCGGTGTACCCGGCGCGTAGTCGTCGTACACGCCGGCGGTCCGGACGCTCCCGTCCGGCAGCTTCAGCTCGAGCTCTTCGTCTTCATCCACCTCACCGGCGGTCGCGGTCTGCGCCACGGCACGACGTACGTGAACGTCCTCCTGCTGGTCCTGCCAGCTCATCACCCCCAGGGCCGCCGCGCCGACGATCACCAGCACGGCTGCGGCGATCAGCCGGCCGGAGACACCCAGCGGCTTGGCCGACGGGACCATTACCTGCCGCCTTGGCAGGTGAGCCGTGAGCGCCCGCTGCTGATGGCGAGTGAACGCCATCCCGATCAACAGCAGCGCGCAGGCCGCCGCGTAGATCGCCCACTCGGCGATCACCTCGCCGCCGTCGTACCAGGTCTGAAGGCAGACGAACAGAAGTCCGGCGACCGCTGCCGCGTCGGGCTGCCACCACCACAGGACGAAGGTGGCCAGCAATGGGACGATCGTCAACGCGAACGCCGCGTCCGGACCGCAGATCGTCGGATCGTCCACCGAGCACGGCTCGTCCCCCGCGGTGGCGATCGACACGGCTACCGCGGCCAGCCATCCGACCGGCATGAGCCAGCGGTAGAGCCAGCTGGGGATGACCGTATCCGCCCAGCGGGTGGCCAGGTCTGCTGGCATCACGAGTTCCCCCCTCGTTGGTGTGGGAGAACTGTAAGGGTCAGCGGGCCCTTTCGACGCGGCCTTCGTCCCAGACGGGTTCGTTGGACTCGTAGACCGAGCCGTCGGCGCCGAAGACCAGGTAGCGGTCGAAGCCGCGGGCGAACCAGCGGTCGTGGGTCACTGCGAGGACCGTGCCGTCGAACGAGTCGAGGCCTTCCTCCAGCGCCTCGGCGGACTCGACGTCGAGGTTGTCGGTGGGCTCGTCGAGCAGCAGCAGCGTTGCACCGGACAGCTCGAGCAGGAGGATCTGGAAGCGGGCCTGCTGACCGCCTGAGAGGCTGTCGAAGGTCTGCTCCGCGGCATGCGCCAGCTCGTACCGGTCCAGCTTCCGCGAGGCGAGCTCGCGCCCCATGCCCTCCCGGTGCTCGTCACCCCGGTGCAGAATCTCCAGCAGCGTCCGGCCGACCAGCTCCGGGTGCTCGTGCGTCTGCGCGAACCACCCCGGTCGCACCCGCGCGCCCAGCTTGGCGTTGCCGGTGTGGGTCACTGGCGAGATCTGTACGTCGCCGACCGGCCGGTGCTCCACGTCCGGGTCCGAGCCGCCGTTCGCGAGCAGCCGGAGGAAGTGCGACTTGCCGGACCCGTTCGACCCCAGTACGGCGACGCGTTCGCCGTACCAGACCTCCAGGTCGAAGGGCTTCATCAGACCGGTCAGCTCGACAGCCGTGCACACGACCGCACGCTTGCCGGTGCGGCCGCCGGTGAGGCGCATGCTGACCTTCTGCTCGCGCGGGATCGCCTGCGGCGGCCCGGCCTCCTCGAACTTGCGCAGCCGGGTCTGCGCAGCCCGGTAGCGCGAAGCCATGTCGGAGTTGTACGCCGCCTTCTGCTTGTACATCAGCATCTGGGCGCGCAGCTTCGCGTGCTCCTCATCCCAGCGTTTGCGCAGCTCCTCGAACCGCTCGAACCGGTGCTGTCTGGCCTCGTGGTACGTCTTGAAGCCACCGCCGTGCGTCCACACCGTGTTGCCGGCCGCACCGAGCTCCACGGTGACGATCCGGGTCGCCGTATTCGCCAGCAGCTCGCGGTCGTGGCTGATGTAGAGCACGGTCTTGTCGGTGGCCCGCAACTGCTCCTCCAGCCACCGCTTGCCCGGTACGTCGAGGTAGTTGTCCGGCTCGTCCAGCATCAGGACCTCGTCCGGTCCGCGCAGCAGGGCCTCCAGGACCAGGCGCTTCTGCTCACCGCCGGACAGCGTCTTCACCTCACGCCAGCGGCAGCGGTCGAACGGGATGCCGAGGGCGGCCGTCGTACAGACGTCCCAGAGGACCTCTGCGTCGTACCCGCCGACCTCGCCCCAGTCCGCCACGGCCTGCGCGTACTTGAGCTGGGTCTTCTCGTCGTCGGCCTCCATCATCGCCAGCTCGGCCTTGTCCAGCTTGGCGGCGGCGGTCTGGATCGCCTCCGGGGCGACCGACAGCAGCAGGTCGCGCACGGTCGAGGCGTCCCGCACCGAGCCGACGAACTGCCGCATCACCCCGAGCCCACCGGACCGCGCGATGCTCCCGCTGTGCGGCTTCAGGTCACCCGCGATGATCCGGGTCAGCGTGGTCTTGCCGGACCCGTTCGCCCCGACCAGCGCCACCTTGGCCCCGTCCCCGACCCGGAACGTGATGTCGTCCAGCAACACCCGCCCGTCCGGCAACTCGAAACCGACCCCACCGACATCCACGTGACCCATCCCCCCAGTTTGAGGGCAGAGCCCACGGCAGGCGAACGGATATCGTCAACGACCCTTGTCGCCGGCGCCTTGGTCGTACCGCGTCGTCCGGGCAGCCTGGCCGCGGTGGGAGCGATGCGTGGGCGCGGCTGCATCGCCCGGCGATTGCGACTGCGCAGCGGGGTTGGGCGGCGGGATGGCACTCGCCGGGCTCTGCTCGGCCTGCAACCGAACACCGAACTGCTGCCAGTCATGCCCCTGCCCCCGGCCCGCTGCTGCGGGGCCTGCTGCGGCGCTTGCTGGGGTGCAGGCTGGCTCGTCTGCTGCTGGGGGTGTTGGTTCGCCTGGCGTGCGGCGGCGGAGCGCTGTTCTGCGAGCCGTTGGTGCTCGGCCATCTTCGGCGCGGCCATCTCCTGCAGCCGGCCGAGCAAGCGCCGGCCCTCGCCCGACGCCATCAGCGGCATCGCCTTGAAATGGTCCTTGACCGGCCGCGCCGCCAGCGCTGCGAGCCGGTTCCACCCGCGGACGAAGTGGTTCGCCTCCCGGTCGGTCCAGGGCCGGTTCCGCTCTGTCTCGATCGCCCAGCGGCTCGATCCCAGCTGGTGGCGCCAGACGCCGTTCTGCCGCTCGTTCGTGAAGACCGGCTCGGCCTCACCCCGCCGGTAGACGTGCACGGCATCTGCGAGGCCCTGTGCCTCGATCGCGTCGGCAGTGCCCAGCATGTCCCGGTAGATCTGGTCGTGCTGCTCGGCGCCGATCCACCGGCCGTACCCGGCTTCCTGCCGTCCGTCGGTGAAGCGCTCCATGATCCCGAGCTGGCTCTGCGCCTCGTGGACCGCAGCGAACGCGACCTCGACTCGATACCCCTGCTCCTGGAACTGCCGCATCAGGTCGAGGTCGTACTGGCCCGAGACCGGGTACGGCACAACGACGTCCATCCGCCGTGCCTGGACGTCCTGGAGCGCCCAGCCACGCCAGATCGCAGCGTCCTGGCCGTAGATTCCGGAGGCGGTGTAGTCGTTCTCGAGAGCTCCACTCGCGTAGTTCGGGTGCTTCTCGAGCAACTCGTCATGATCGAGGACGTACGCGTTCTTCATGCCGAGGCGTTCGATCGCCGCCGCCTGCATGGTGGTCTTCCCCGCGCCGGGCTGCCCCGCGATGAACAGCACGGTCGGCTGCCGCCACGGCATCGACCGGCCGTGCTTGAGGATCCCACCCCGGATCCTCCGCAGGTAGAACTCCCCCAGCTTCTCCGGCGAGAGCCGGCTCACAGCAGGCCGGCGCGGACCCGGGCCAGCAGGTCCGGGAACTCTGCGTTGACCTTCGCGATCTCCGCCTTGTCGTCGGGCGACAGCGTGCGCCGGAGCTCCTCGTACGCCTCGGACGCGGTCGCCAGGCGGTCCGCCTCGGCGTCGTCACCGGCATTCTCGGCGGCCCCGATGCGAGCGCTGTACGCCGAGATCACGGCGCCGATCCGATGACGCGCCGACTCGAACGCGCGCTCGTCGTCGAACGACCAGCGCGGGTCCGGCTGCGCGCTCCCGTTCCCCGTTTCCGACATCTCCGGCCCTCACCGCTCACGAGCATCAAGTCCTCCGGATTCTATCGACGGCCAAGACCAGAAGCTCGGCAGGCTCCGTCGAGTGACCTGGTGGGGCGGCAGGATCGGCGGGTGAGCGCCGGGGAACCTTACAGTGGGCGGCTCGGTGCGGTGATTCCGCCGGGGACGCCGGAGTACGCGCTGGTGGCGAGGGTCGTCGAGGCCGTCGCACGCCGTACCGGGATGCCGTCGCAGTGGAATCGCCGGTTGTACGAGCAGGTCGGCGGCGAACACCCGGGCTTCGCGCAGATCGGTGGGCCGATCGCCGTGGATCGGCCGACGGTGCTGGAGCCGCTGGTGCGCGCCGGCGCGGATCCCGTGCTCGCGCGGTACGCGATGATCGTGCTGGTCCACGAGGCGGAGCACCAGACGAGCGTCCTCGGCAACGACAGGTCCCCGGACGCGGTCGAGCTGGCCTCACCCGAGGACACCGCGCTCGAGGAGGCACGCGCGGTGGTCATGTCGGCGCGCCACACCGACGAGATCATCCGGGAGACCGGGCTCGACCGGGAGGTGCCCGGCATCCTCGACGCGCAGGTCGACTGGGGATACCCAGGGGTCAGCCGCTGCCTGTGGGAGAGCGTCGGGGCGCTGTCCGTGCTCACCGACGTTCCGGCCGACGAGTTCTGGACGACGATCGACAAGACGCCGCGACCGCAGCGGTTCAACGCGCTGGCCGACCTGGTGATCGACAAGCGGCTCGGCGTCGTGATGCCGGAGTCTCACCGGGCCCTGATGCGCCACCGGCTCACCCGGTCGCTGCGGTCTGAGCTCGGCGCGCTGCTGCAGTACGAAGGGCCCGAGAGGCCTGGTAGGCCCACCCCCGAAGAGACATCTCGCTTCGGCGCGGAGCACGCGCAACGTGCGATCGCCGACCTGTCCGAGCACCTGGCGGACGCCGAGGCCCACTACGCAGCCCACCCGGGTTCTGAGCCGCCTCTGCCGTCGCTGTCGCCGCATGAGCAGGGGTTTCTCGCGAGCCTCAAGGCCTACCAGGCCATGCAGCAGGTCCAGGCGACGATCGCGGAGTTGAAGCGGTTCCTGGGGTCGGAGACCGGACAGGGGACGACCGGAATGCCGCAAACGCTGCCTGCTGCGACGGTGGAGCCGGCCGGCAAGTCAGCCGAGGCCGGCGCCGGACTAGGACGTGGCGCTGGACCAGCCGGCGGCGCGGGCGCGGGTGCTGGACCGGGCGGGGGTGCGGCAACGGGTGGGGCCGCGGCAACGGGTGCGGCTGCGGCGCCGGGGGCAGCAGCGGCCGGCCGGTTGGTGCAGTTCCGGCCCAGGCAGGAGCGCGGGCCGGCCGTCGACTGACTCACCAGTCCTTAAGTGCCTCCAGATAGGTCCCACTGGTCGGGCGGACCGTGCCCGTCATGAACAGCTTGAGCGGTGCGGAGTAGAGGCCGAACGTGCGGGATCCGGTGAAGAAGCCGGCCGAGTCGCAGCCGTCGTACTGCACCCAGATCTCCCGTACGCCGACGGACGTGTCGAACCGCAGCACGATGGCCTCCGACGGCTGCGCGGCCTGCGGCGTGCACTTGAACACCGGCAGGTCCGGGTTCCGCTCGGGCAGCACCTTGATCGCGTCGACCACCTGCTGCGCGATCGTGGCGTTGAAGGCCCGCTGGCCGAGCAGCATCGTCCCGCCCGGGGTGAGCCGGTAGCGGCACGCCTGCATCCCGTAGACCGGGGTTTCCACGTCGAGACCGGTCCCCCGCGGTACGGCGATGGCGCCGTTCGGCTGCTGGATCGGGTGGTCGGCCGGACAGCCGGCGTCCCCCTGCGGTGGCACGAAATTCGGCGTACCCGACTCGGTGCCGACGGTCCCACGCTCCGCACTGCCACTGCTGTTGCTGTCCTGGGCGCTCGACGCGATCGGCGACGGCTCACCGATGGCGTTCCAGACGCCTCCGATCGACACAGCGACCACGACGGCCGCTGCGGCCATCGCCATCCCCTGCCGCCGCTTGCGGACCCGCCGACGAGCCTCTGCCGCCAGTCCGCTGCCCCGCAGCCCGCCGGCCTGGTCGGCCTGGTGCTGGAACGCGTCGGCGATCTTGGGGCCGAGCTCCTGCTCAGACTCGTGCTCGTGCTCAGGCATCCTCGGCTCCTTCCTTGCTCAGCGTGGTCTTCAGTGCTGCCAGTGCCCGGTGTACGTGTGACCGGGCGGTCGCCTCCGCGCAGTGCAGCAGCGCACCGATCTCGGCGTACGAGAGCTCCTCGTAGAAGCGCAGTACGACGGCTGCCCGCTGCTTGTCCGGCAGCGTCGCGCACAGCGCCCAGACGGCGTCGGACTCCGCTCTGTCCGCGACCCGGTCCGGTGCCGGCGGCCCGGTGCGGACCGGATCGGCGGACGGCGCCTCGCGGCGGCGGAAGCGGCGCCACCAGGAGATGTGCGCGTTGACCACCATCCGCTTGACGTAGGCCTCGGGGTCGTCGGCACGGCTGACCCGGCTCCAGCGGGCACAGGCGGTCGTCAGGGCGTCCTGCACCGCGTCCTCGGCCAGGCTCTTGTCGCCGGTCAGGACGTAGGCGAAGCGCAGCAACGCGTCCGCCTTCTCGGTCACCCAGAGCTCGAAGTCGATCGAGCCCGTCCGTGCCTCTGCTGCCGCCAAGGCTGCCTCCATACCCTCAGGACGGCGATGAACCCGGGTTCGTTGCACGCAGGACGCGGAAGCCTTTCGCGCTGCCGGTTCGCTCGCAGGGGTAGCCCTGGTCGGTCAGCCAGCGCTGGAGGGAGTCACCGCCAAGGTTCTTGCCGACGACGAACCATGCCACGCCGCCGGGGGCAAGGCGGCCCAGCCAGAACAGCAGCATCTTGTGCAGCTCGGGCTTGCCGATGTGGATCGCCGGGTTGGACCAGATCTGGCTGAACCACACCTCCTCAGGTACGGCGTCCGGCAGCACAGCATGCACGCGGTCGCCCACCCCGGCCCGCTGCGCGTTCTCCGCCGTCAGCTCCAGCGCTCGCGTGTTCACGTCGACCGCCCAGACCTCCGCCTTCGGCGCCTCGACGGCCAGCGCACAGGCGATCGGCCCGTAGCCGGTCCCCAGGTCGAGGTATGTGCCCGTGCCGGTCGGCGGGTCCACCTCGCGCAACAGAACCGCCGTACCGATGTCCAAGCGGTCCCGCGAGAACACTCCGGTCGCTGTGGTGAAGGTGTACTCCCGTCCCCAGATCCGTGCTTCGACGGTACGGCGTACGTCCGCCGAGCCCGGCTCTGCCGAGAAGTAGTGGTCAGCCACGCTGGTGCACCTCTCCCCTGACCTGACGGGCTTGCAACGCCCGCGCGGCCAGCTCGTCGTCTGCTGGGTAGCGCACTTCCTCCAGTGTGAGCCCGTGCGCAGGCAGGACGGAGACAGCCGAGTCCCGCACCTTCCCAGCCAGTACGGCGGCCGGCCAGCCGACGTCACGCCGTCCGTCACCTACAGGGATCAGCGCACCGACCAGAGCCCGCACCATGGAGTGGCAGAACGCGTCTGCGATCACAGTGCCCTCCAGTTGGCCGGGAGCTGTCCGCTGCCACGAGTAGTCCAGCAGCGCACGGACTGTGCTCGCGCCCTCCCGCTTCTTGCAGAAGGCTGCGAAGTCGTGCTCCCCCAGCAGTCCGGCGCTCGCGGCGTTCATCCGGTCCACGTCCAGTGGGCGGCCCACTCGCAGTACGTGACCGCGCTGTAGCGGATCCCAGCCTGCGGGGTCGTCACACAGCCGGTACACGTAGCGACGGGCGAGCGCGGAGAATCGGGCGTCAAAGCCCTCTGGAGCCGCTGTCACGGCCGTAACAGCCACATCCTTGGGCAGTACGCCGTTCAGGCTTCTGAGGAGCCTCACGGGCTCTACAGCGCCTTCGACGTCCACATGGGTGACCTGGCCACGAGCGTGTACGCCGGTGTCCGTCCGGCCGGCGCAGGTGACGATCGGCGGCTCGGGCAGCCGCAGGACGATCCGGAGCGTCTCCTCCAGCACGCCCTGCACGGTCCGGAGACCCTCCTGGCGGGCCCAGCCGTGGAAGGCCGTTCCGTCGTACCTCAGGTCTATCCGCCAACGCACACGGCAATCTAACGCAACAGTGCCCCCGCACCGTGAGGTGAGGGGGCACTGTGAGTGGCTAGAGCCGATGACTCACTTGTCGTCGGTCTTCGCGTCCTGCACGTCGGCGGTCTTCACGTCGTCGGCCTGTGCGTCCTCGGCGACGACGTCCTGGACGTCCTCGACCTTGGCCTCGTCCTCGACCTTCTCGTCGGCCTTGTCCTCGACCTTGGCCTCGTCCGCCGCAGCCGCCTTCTTGGCCGGAGCCTTCTTGGCGGTCTTCTTCGCCTTCGGCGAGTCGGCCAGCGCCTCGACCAGCTCGATCTTCACCATCGGCGCGTTGTCACCCTTGCGCGGGCCGAGCTTGGTGATCCGGGTGTAGCCGCCCGGACGGTCGGCGTACCGCTCGCCGATCTCGGTGAAGAGCACGTGCACGACGCTCTTGTCCTTGATCCGCTTCATCACCTGGCGGCGCGAGTTCAGGTCACCACGCTTGGCCTTGGTGATCATCTGCTCCGCCAGCGGCTGCAGGCGCTTGGCCTTGGCCGCGGTGGTGGTGACGGCGCCGTGCTCGAACAGCGACGTCGCGAGGTTGCTGAGGATCAGCTTCTCGTGCGCCGGGCTGCCGCCCAGCCGGGCACCCTTGGTGGGGGTAGGCATCTCTTGACTCCAGGAATCTCAGGCCGCTCGGCCCGGGGGTGGTTGACTCAGTGACCGGGGTGGTGGGGCCGGGGCAGGTATCAGTACTGCTCGGTCTCGGCGAAGCTCTCGTCCTCGTCGTCGGCCTCGGTGCCGTAGGCCTCGGTGGCCGCACGCAGGTCGAAGCCAGGAGGCGAGTCCTTCAGCGACAGGCCCATCTCGGCCAGCTTCAGCTTGACCTCGTCGATCGACTTGGAGCCGAAGTTGCGGATGTCCAGCAGGTCCTGCTCGCTGCGCGAGATCAGCTCACCCACGGTGTGGATGCCCTCACGCTTGAGGCAGTTGTACGACCGGACGGTGAGCTGCAGGTCCTCGACCGGCAGCGCCAGGTCGGCCGCCATCTGCTCGTCCACCGGCGACGGGCCGATGTCGATGCCCTCGGCCTCGACGTTCAGCTCGCGGGCCAGGCCGAACAGCTCGACCAGCGTCTTACCGGCCGACGCGACGGCGTCGCGGGGCAGCATCGACGGCTTGGTCTCGACGTCGACCACGAGGCGGTCGAAGTCGGTGCGCTGCTCGACACGGGTCGCCTCGACCTTGTAGGTCACCTTGAGCACCGGCGAGTAGATCGAGTCGACCGGCATCCGGCCGATCTCGGCGTCGGCGGACTTGTTCTGGATCGCCGAGACGTAGCCCCGGCCCCGCTCGACGACCAGCTCCATCTCGAGCCGGCCCTTCTCGTTCAGGGTGGCGATCTTCAGGTCCGGGTTGTGCACCTCGACACCGGCCGGCGGCGCGATGTCCGCGGCGGTGACGTCACCGGGGCCCTGCTTGCGCAGGTACATGGTGACCGGCTCGTCGTGCTCGGAGGAGACGCACAGGTCCTTGAGGTTCAGGATCAGCTGCGTGGCGTCCTCCTTGACCCCGGCCACGGTGGAGAACTCGTGCAGGACGCCGTCGACCTTGATGCTGGTCACGGCGGCCCCCGGGATGGAGGACAGCAGGGTACGGCGGATGGAGTTGCCGAGGGTGTAGCCGAACCCCGGCTCGAGCGGCTCGATCACGAACCGCGAGCGGTGCTCGTCGACGACCTCTTCGGTCAGGGTGGGGCGCTGGGCAATAAGCACTTCGTGTTCCTTGTCTGCTCGCGACGACCACTATTTGAGGTCGCGAAGGTGAAGAAACGGATCCGGCCGGGGGGGGGGCGCCGGGGGCCCCGCCCCGCGCCCGGACCAGGATGTTTTTTTGGTGTGCGGGAAGGGTGTTGGGGGAGC